>NZ_CP166625.1:3845050-4171312 GCF_041320595.1 Pleomorphomonas sp. PLEO | reverse complement strand
GAATTGGCATGAGGGGGGACCAACATGACGCAGTTCATGAACAGGCGTGAGAACATCGTCACCGAAGCGATCGAGGGAACCGTGATGGCCTCCGGCGGGCGCCTGACGCGGCTGGATGGCTTTCCCCACATCCGCGTCGTGATGCGCGCCGATTGGGACAAGAGCCGGGTTGCCATCGTCTCCGGCGGTGGCTCGGGGCACGAGCCGGCGCATGCCGGCTTTGTCGGGCCGGGCATGCTGACGGCGGCGGTTTGCGGCGATGTCTTCGCCTCGCCATCCGTCGACGCGGTGCTGGCCGGCATTCTAGCCGCGACCGGACCGGCCGGCTGCCTGCTGGTGGTCAAGAACTATACCGGCGACCGGCTGAACTTCGGCCTCGCCGCCGAGCGGGCGCGCGCCTTCGGCCTCAAGGTGAACATGGTCGTCGTCGACGATGACATTGCCCTGCCCAACCTGCCGCAATCGCGCGGGCTGGCCGGCACGCTGTTCGTGCACAAGGTGGCCGGTGATCTCGCCGAGAAGGGCCGCGATCTCGCCACCGTCACCCAGGCCGCCGAAAGGGTCATTGCCGGTACCCGCTCGATCGGCATGTCGCTGGATACCTGCACCGTGCCCGGCTCGGCCAAGGAGAGCCGCATTGCGCCGGGCAAGGCCGAACTGGGCCTCGGCATTCACGGCGAACCGGGCGTGGAGCAGATCGACTTTCTCGGTGCCGAGCAGGCGATGGCGGCGATGATCGACAAGCTGGCAGCGCAAGCCGGCGACAGCGAATATGTCGCTTTGCTCAACAATCTCGGTGGCGCCTCGGTGCTGGAAATGTCGGTGCTGGCCTACGAGCTGTTGCGCTCGGAACTGGGCAAGAAGATCAAGTTCATCGTCGGGCCGGCCTCGATGATGACGTCGCTGGATATGCGCGGTGTCTCGGTGTCGATCTGTCCCCTGACGCCCGACGACGAGGCGTCGCTCCTGAGTGCCGTCGCCATGTCGGCGTGGCCTGGCTGCCATCGGGTCATCACTCCCGTCGCCTTGGCGCTGCCCGATGGCCTGAGGCCGATCCTGCCGATCCCCTCGCAGCATCCGGCAACGCGCGATTTCCTGGTAAAGTGCTGCGACATCATGATCTCGCTCGAATCCGAGCTGAATGCGCTGGACGCAAAATCGGGCGATGGTGACACCGGATCCACGCTTGCCGGCGCGGCCAAGGCATTGATCGGAGCCTTGGATCACCTGCCGCTCGCCGACCATACCCAGCTCTATCGGGCCATCGGGCTCGAGTTCAGCCAAACCATGGGCGGCTCCTCGGGTGTGCTGCTGGCGATCTTCTTCGCAGCGGCCGGCGATGCGGCCTCCAGCGGTTTGCCCATGCGCGATGCGCTCTTGGCCGGGCTGGCACGCATGCAGGAAATCGGCGGGGCAAGGCTGGGCGACCGCACCATGATCGACGCCCTTCACCCGGCGCTTTCCGCCCTGAACGAGGGTATTGCCGCCGCCGCCGTGGCGGCCCGCAGGGGAGCCGATCACACCGCCACCCTGAGTGTCGCCAAGGCCGGCCGCGCCGCCTACGTGAACGCCGAAAAGCTGAGCGGCCACGCCGACCCGGGGGCGGAGGCGGTGGCACGGTTGTTCGAGGCGCTGAGGAGTTAGGGCAATTCCAGGAAAGTAGAAACCGGCTTTGCGTTGGCAACTACGTCAGGACAAAGAGATAGAGCAACTTGAGCGAGGTGAACTGTCTCCCTGATCCGGATTGAAGATCCCAGGTTTACCGTAACGGCGCAGGGCCTCCTCCACCGTCTCGATGCGGCACGCCGTCTCCAAGGTGATTCACAGCCGTCAAGAAAGGCCCCTGCGTCTGAACCAATCGACGACGGCGGACGTTCGGGCATTTCTCACTGAAGGTGATCTGTCAGTTCCAGGCCGGAACAAAAATGCGCTTCAGCGGAATAAGCTGCTGTGTCTCAAGGTCGAGCTTATCATATTGTTCGAGAAGGCTTTTCACGAGATCGTCGAGGTCCATCAGGGCCGTGGGAATGTTGGCCCGCTCAGCTTCGTAACGCGCTTCCCGCGTGAATCCGCCGGTGCTGACATAAAGACCCTTGTCCTGTGGATGACGACCACCGAGAAAGCTGCGAACATCCGGTGCGCCCATGGCGCCTTTTCGATGTTTGACCTCGACCACAATACGCGGTGACTCAAAGCCAAATCCGTCCGGCGAGGCAACGATATCCTTGCCGCGATCGGGGCCATTATCCGAAACCCTTGTCTTGTAGCCGAGTGAGCGAAGAAGGCCAGCCACGAGCTCCTGCATGTCATCCCAGTTCAGAGCGTTGACCTTATCCTTGATGAATTCATGCGCTCGGCTCGCCATGTTTTCGAAAACATCTTCTTCCGCCGCCTCGCTTACCGGGGTTGCTCCGTCCACAGAAGGCGTTGCATTACCTGACAGAGCTTTCTTGAGTTCTCCAGAGACCTCAGTTGAAAGGCGAAACAGAGTTGAGATTGATCCGAGGCTATTTCTGCTTTCGACGGACAGAAGGTCGCGGCTGACCTCACCGTCCCATCTTACCGACCGAACGTGAGTATCCTCTGGATCAGCCGATTGATCGTGTCGATACGCGCTGGAAATCTCTCCGACGAGATAGGCCCGGCGAGAGGGGTCATAAGTCACAACCATGTCGCCGATGGTCATCTCATTGACAAAGCGATGGAGCTGCCCCGCGGCCATCGCTTGGCTTTGGGCTTTGCTTCCGGGGTAGGCTCGCGAAAAAGCATCACTGATCGTCTTGCGGGTCTTTGCTTCGGAAATGTCCCCGAGCGCAGGCCATCCGATGGCGACCAATGATCTTTGCTTAAAGACGTCAAATAGCCTGCCGTTGCGCTCAGCACGAACCATCCATGACTTGCTCATGCGCTATCCACCTTGTTCGCTGACAACGGTCCGACTCCCTGGATGATTGCAGGGTCAACGCTATTTCTATCAACTAGATAGGTCGGCAAGAAGGGCTAGCTGTAACAAATCACAGCATGCTTCATGCAATCAAGGATAGGGTGGAGATGGTGGGAGAAGTAGGACTCGAACCTACGAAGGCTTAGCCAGCGGATTTACAGTCCGCCCCCTTTGCCACTCGGGACATTCTCCCAGCCCGCTCCGCCGACACCCGAAGGCGCTGGCTGAACGGGCGCTCTTATGGCGACCATGCCGGGCGCTGTCAACCCCATGGCCCGATTGTTTTGTCGACAACGCAGTTGGCTTGAAGCCTGACGCGTCCCGGATGGGCAAGGCAACCGCTCCAAGCGCGCTGAGGAGGCTTCAATGCGCCCAACGGCCGTGCGGTGCGCAAGCCTGGGCTGCCGGTCCCGCTGGCGATCGATGCGGAAGAAAAAGCCCCACCACTGGCGCCGAGGATGCGCCACGGTTATAAGCGCCGCATGTCAGACGATACTCCTTCTTCCAAGCGCCCTCCCAGACGTTCCGGCCCGCCGCAAGGCCGGCCCGCCGGCAAATTCGGTCCGCGCGATTTTCGCCCCCGCCCCAAGCGCGAGCGCGAGGCGGGCGAGGCGCTGTGGCTCTACGGCCTCCACACGGTGGAATTTGCGCTGAAGAACCCTCGCCGGGTCGCCCTGCGCCTGCTCGCCACGCGCAACGCCCAGGCCCGCCTTGCCGAGCGCTTCCCCGAGGGCAAGCTGCCGATCGCCGCCGAGGAGGCGTCGCCGTACTCTCTCGACCGGTTGCTTGGCTCCGAGGCCGTTCACCAAGGGTGCGCGCTGGAGGTCCAGCCGCTCAAGCCGCTGACCACGCTAGACCTTTCTGGCGCCCGTCTTGTGCTGGCGCTCGACCAGGTGACCGATCCGCACAACGTCGGCGCCATCCTGCGGTCGGCAACGGCTTTCTCGGTCGATGCGGTGCTGACGACGACGCGCCACAGCGCCGCCGAATCCGGCGTGCTGGCAAAATCGGCGTCCGGCGCGCTCGACGTGGTGCCGGTAACCACCGTCCGCAATCTCGGCGATACGCTGGAAGAAATGAAGGCGGCCGGCTTCACGGTGGTAGGGCTTGATTCGGAGGCCCCTGAGGCGCTGGACGAAGCTCGCTTTGCCGCGCCGGTCTGTCTGGTGCTCGGCGCCGAGGGCAAGGGGCTGCGTCAGCGGACGCGCGAACTCTGCGACGTGGTCACCCGCATCGACATGCCCGGCGAAATCAAGAGCCTCAACGTCTCCAACGCGGCGGTGCTGTCGCTCTACATGGTGCGCAAGGCAATTGCCGGCGCCTGAAAATTGGCTCGCGGTCAGGGTTGCACCTGACCGTGCCATCGGCTATTCGGAAATCCGCGCCGGCGTAGCACAGCGGTAGTGCAGCGGTTTTGTAAACCGAAGGTCGGGAGTTCAATCCTCTCCGCCGGCACCATTTTCTCGGCTGATGTGCCAGACAGGCATTGCCCAAACGCGGGGTTGGGGACAAATTTCTTCCCGTCAGCGCCTTCAATCTGTAGACCAAAGGTTGGGGACCGACTGTTGAAAAAGAAGGTGCGTCACTTTCAAGATAAAATGACAAAACCTAGGCTAGTTTCCAATTTTATCAATGTCGTTATATCATTGATGAGTGCTATTGAGTTTTATTTACTTGTATATTATACATAGTTAACGTCAATAAAATCCTAGCGTTTGGTACAGAACCCAAAAATCACTAGAAAAACCTGAGCTTAGTACGTAATCGTAATCCATATCAAAATATCCGTTTTTATTTGAGTTGATGCCCCAAGAATTTCGAATTTTAAAAGTACGTTTTTCTTGGTTATATCCTACTGCCAAAACTGCATGGCCGGAGTTTGTCGTTGTGTCATCTGAAGTTGGTGTCTTTAGGAGCTTTGTATCATAGCGAAAATTACTAAAAACAGAAAATCCAAAGATGAATGGATACCCAGATGCTAAGCAACTCTCTAAGGTAACCGCATCTTGCTTCAGGGGCGCATAGGAAATCGCTTTATACTTTTGAGCAGCATCTAGAACTGCCTTGGGCGGTTCAATGGTAGAACGAGCTCCCGTTGGGAAAACATGTGTCGTCCGATCTCCTGAAATCCCATCATAAGGCCACATGTCTTCTGGCGGCACACCAATTGATGCGACGGATTTGATTCCGTCTCTTATTCGCGAGCCGCTGTCGACGTAGACATTTCCGATTATCTTTCTGGCCTCATAATATATAAAAAGACGCGACGGCGTGAAATCAACAGGCTTGTCATGAATTTTTCGCGCGTACTGAACAGCTGCCGCTATAGCATTAGCTGTACAGCTTCCAAGTCGCATTTGGTCATACGGCTTGGGAAATTTGGGGGAAAGATCAATTAGCTTCGGTCGCTTTGCTGTCTCACCAAAGGATGGGGACTGAAGTAGGCTGTCCTGGGGATCTGGAAGATCTCTTATCCATCCAAATCCAAGGTTTTGCTGAGTAAGCGAGTTGTTATCTGCTCTACTTTGTTTCGTAAATAATTCTGCGACTGATAGGCCGCCAAGTATGAGTGCAGCTCTGCGATTGAGATCCATAATGTCGGCCCCAAATCCAATCGATGCTTATGAAGTAACTAACACGCCCTCAGAATTTGGAAAAGAAAAAATATAACTATTTTGAACTATCCAGAATTGATAGCGACTCCAAATAGATGCCTGAATTTATAAACGTGTTATCGATTATAAACCGGGCATCTTTTGCGTACATTATCCTAGCAGCCTTGGATTTTGACAGAATCAAAAATCGGGCAAAGCGAACCAAGAAGTCCGGATGTGTGCCCTTCAGCTCAATGCGAAAACTCTCGCCGCTGTAAACGGGTAATCCAGGACCTATCGGAATCTTGCTGCACAGAGTCGGATCTGAGTAACCAGGACAAGGACACCAGTTTGGAAATGTTTCTGGACACAGGTTCTTTGAGATTACTGAATTCAAAATATCAGAAATCACGCCATACTGCGCATTAAAGTCTAGTCTTGCGGAGTCTATCAATTTTACCGCAAATTTATCCGCATCTAGCTCCTTGCTATATTTCATATAGCGAAATACAGAAAAGCCTGTTTCATCACCATGATATGCAGCGAATCCGTGCTTTAGAATGATATGCCCTAGTTCATGCGCTAGAATTAGTCTTAATATTAATGTCCTGTATAATTCAAGACTATTTGAACCCAAATCTAAATGAAAATCATCTATTATGTCGTCCACGATCCTTGCGTCGCAAATTATTGTTCTAATATCAGAATTCGCTGTACAATTGCTATATACACCAGAGACAGGCGACAGCCTTGAATCTCCGATACGCACAAGTATCTTATCATTTCTATGGTCAATGTGCGGATCTCGAGGGGCTGTACCAAATGAAACAACTTGAAATTGGCCGATGCTCGCTAAGAACGGATTGAGCGCATCGGCTGTGATATGCCTTATTGTCTGGAATGACATAGCCGAAAGTTCATTCTTATTTGGTTCCATAGAAAAACATAGACTTATTGTCGAGAAGTACATAATAATTGTTGTTATAAATGAATTGCACATTTTGATCTTTTATGGAATAAATTCGGCGTTGGTCTACGCTAACACAATTGAAATAATTGAGAAGCCTCCAGTAGAAAGGTATGCTTCAGGGCGAGATTGTTGGCTGTACTGAAATCGTTCCCTTCCCCGTAGGAAGAGCTCAAGGCTCCATCCCGATCCACTGGGCCATGCCGATGGATGCGGGCGCGGTGGGTTCGAAGCCGTATTGGGTATAGAGATGCTTGGCGTCGCCATCGGCGATCAGGCTGACGTAGGCTTCCGCCGGCGCGAGCTGCTTGAGCTCGTCCATCAGGCGGGAAACGATCGCCTTGCCGAGGCCGCGCCCCTGATGATCAGGGTCCACGGCGATATCGACGACCTGATAGCAAAGCCCGTCGCCGATGGCGCGCCCCATGCCGACGACATGGTCACCGCATCTCGCCAGCACGGCAACCACGGTGTTCGGCAGGCCCACCCTCGCGGCAGCCTCGCTGCGTGGCGTGAGGCCCGAGACGCGGCGAAGGCGGCAATAATCGTCGACGCTGGGTATCTCGACGCTCACAGTGTAGTCACCCGTCATCGCTCAATCCTTCTGCCCGATCTCGGGTTGCAACATGTCTGCTCGCCGAAGCGCCTGCAACGTCGCTTCGCTCCTCCACCTGCAATGGGATTGTTTTTCCCTGGTTTGAAGTCGGTGGAGGCTTCAGGGAAGCTACTCCTGATGCCGCGGCGAAATCCGTTCGAATCGCCCGTCGGAAAGCCTGTGCAGGTCGCGAGGTCTGGACCCTAACGTGACTTTGGCAGACAACTAACGGACCTCCATTGAGTGAGAGAGCCATGGACGAAAGAGATTGCATAACGACGGTTGAGGAGTTGAAGGGGCTTTACGGCGAAGTGGGGCGCGGAGCGATTGCCAAGCAGACCGATCACATACATGCCGTCTACCGACCCTTTATCGAGGCCGCGCCCTTTGCGATCCTTTCCACCGTTGGCCCGAATGGCGTCGAGTCAAGTCCTCGCGGTGACCCGGCCGGCTTCGTACATGTCGAGGACGAAAAGACGCTCATTCTGCCTGACCGGCGCGGTAACAACAGAATAGACAGTCTTCGCAATATCATCGCCGACCCCAGAGTGGCCTTGCTGTTCATTATCCCCGGCATAGGGGAGACCATACGCGTCAATGGAACGGCGGAAATATCCATCCGCCCGGACTATCTCAAACGGTTTGCAATGGGAAACAGGCCTCCGGTATCGGTCCTTCGCGTTTCAGTGCACACGGTTTTCTTTCAGTGCAGCAGGGCCGTTGTCAGGGCAGAGTTGTGGAACGAAAAGAGCAGGGTCGATCGATCGACCTTGCCGAGCGCCGGGGACATCCTCAGGGAACTATCCCACAATGAAATCGACGGCAAAGCCTACGACAAGGCTCTGCCGCAACGGGTCATCGATACCCTGTATTAGGCGTCGGACTTATAACCGGCGTGGCTTTCGAGGCAACATGGAGGCATTGGGGCGCGTGCAACGTCGCCGTGCCCCACCGCCTGCAAAGAGAATATTTTTCCTTGCTTTGATGCCGCTGGAGCATTTCAAGAATGGTAGTCCAGATGCCTCGGCTTCCAAGCCGGAAAGCAGCCGGGAGACTTGAAGCTTGCATCGCGCCCTGATCCTCGTCAGGCGGCGGGCGTTCAGCGCCATTCCTGTGCTGCTGATCGTCGTGGTCGCCACTTTCTTGCTGCTGGAGGCCGCGCCGGGCGACGCCGTCGACGCCTATCTGCTCTCGGCAGGCGGTGGCGACGCGGCGCTGGCCGCCGGATTGCGCGCCCAGTATGGGCTCGATCAATCGCTTGTCTCCCGCCTGTTGCTCTATGTCGCCGCGCTCGGCCGGCTCGACCTCGGCTGGTCGGTGGCCTTCGAGCGGCCGGTCAAGGATCTCATTTTCGAGCGTCTGCCGACCACGCTGCTGCTGATGGGGTCGGCCACCGCCTTGTCCTTCGGCCTCGGCTCGCTCTTGGGCGTCGTTGCCGGCAGCCGGCCGGGCTCCTTCCGCGACCGTGCCTTGTCGATCGGCGCGCTGACGCTCTACGCCATCCCCGGTTTCTGGCTGGGGCTCGTGCTGGTGCTGATCTTTTCGGTTTCGCTCAGATGGCTGCCGATCGCCGGCATCGAGACCATCGCCTCCGGCAAGCACGGCCTTGCCCGTGGCCTCGACATCGCCCGCCATCTGGCGCTGCCGGTCGCCGCCCTCGGCTTCATCTATCTTGCCTTGTTTCTCCGGGTGATGCGCACCGCCATGGCTGAGATCTGGCGGCAGGACTTCATACTGGCGGCGCGTGCCAAGGGGCTCACCCGTCGCCGCATCATCTGGCGGCACGTCGCGCGGGCGGCGCTGTTGCCGCTGATCACCGTGCTTGGATTGCAATCGGCCGGCATGCTGGGCGGCTCGGTGGTCATCGAGAGCGTCTTCGCCATTCCCGGCTTCGGACGGCTGGCCCAGGAGGCGGTGGCCGGCCGCGATGCGCCGCTGTTGATCGGCATCATCCTGACGTCGGCGGTGCTGGTGATCCTCGTCAATCTTGTTGTCGATCTGCTCTACGCCGTCCTTGATCCGCGCATTGGCGCTTCGGAGACCTCGGCATGAGCTTTCTCCGCCGGCTGCTCTCCAGCCCGACGGGCGCCATCGGCGTCGCACTGCTGTCCATCATCGCCGCCGCCGCGCTGCTCGCCCCGTGGATATCCCCCGGCGATCCCCTCAGCATCGCCGGCCCGGCGCTGCTGGCACCCTTTACCGACCCGGCGCTGCCGTTCGGCACCGATCGGCTCGGCCGCGGCGTGCTGGCCGGTCTGCTTCATGGCGCCCGCACCTCGCTGGTGGTCGGCATCGCGGCGGCGGCCGCCTCGGTGCTGCTCGGGTCGGTGGTCGGCACCATCGCCGGCTTTGCCGGTCGGCTGGTCGACGAAGCGCTGATGCGCGTGGTCGATGCCTTCCAGATCGTGCCGGGCTTCCTGTTGGCGCTGGCCTTCGTGTCGGTGGCCGGCGGCTCGCTCGGCACCGTCATCATTGCCATCGCGCTTTCCTCATGGGCGCAGCCGGCCCGCCTCGTTCGGGCCGAAGTGCTGTCCATCCGCGAGCGCGACTACGTCGCCGCCGCCCGCGTCATCGGCATGCATCCGCTGGAAATCGCGTTCAAAGAGATATTGCCCAACGCGCTGCCGCCGGTGCTGGCGCTGGCGGCGGTGATCGTCGCGGCGGCCATCCTCACCGAAGCCGCGCTGTCCTTCCTGGGTCTCGGCGACCCCAACGTCGTCACCTGGGGCTCGATGATCGCAGAAGGACGCAACGTGCTGCGCGCCGCGCCCTTCCTGTCGGTGATCCCCGGCATCGGCCTCGTGGTGGCGGTGCTCGGCGTCTACCTGGTCAGCGAGGCGGCCG
This sequence comes from Pleomorphomonas sp. PLEO, assembly GCF_041320595.1. NCBI lineage: Bacteria > Pseudomonadati > Pseudomonadota > Alphaproteobacteria > Hyphomicrobiales > Pleomorphomonadaceae > Pleomorphomonas > Pleomorphomonas sp. PLEO. Next base: position 4,161,368 of record NZ_CP166625.1, on the reverse strand, counting down.
GCGAAGCGCTGGGCCGGGGAGGGCGGTCATGACGACGCTCGCTCGCATCGCCGATCTCACCGTCACCTATCGCCGTGCCACCGCATCGGCCCTCTCCGGTGTGTCCCTCGATATCGAAGCCGGCGAAATCCTGGCGATCATCGGCGAGAGCGGCTCCGGCAAGTCGACGCTGGCCCGCGCCATCGCCGACCTGCTGCCCGAGCGGACAGAGGTCGCCGGCACCCTCCGCTGGCCCGATCTCGATGGCACGCCGCGCGCTGGCCGCGACATCGGCTATGTCTTCCAGGATCCCGGCTCCAGCCTCAATCCGGTGCTGTCCATCGGCGAACAGGTTGGGGAGGGCGCGCGCCGCCATCTCGGTCTCAGCCGTCGCGAGGCCGATGCGGAAGCCATGCGCCTTCTCGCCCGCGTTCACCTGCCGGAGCCGGAGCGCATCGCACGCGCCTTCCCCCATCAGCTCTCCGGCGGCCAACGGCAGCGGGTGGCGATCGCCGCCGCCATCGCCGCCCGGCCGCGCCTGCTGATCGCCGACGAGGTCACCTCGGCGCTCGACGTGGTGGTGCAGGCGGCGATCGTCGAACTCCTCGTCGAACTGGTGCGCGCCGAAAACATGACGCTGGTGTTCGTCACCCACGATCTGGCGCTGGCCTCCGGCATCGCTGACCGCGTCGCCGTGATGGCCGCCGGCCGTCTCGTCGAGCTGGGGCCGGCCGCCGAGGTGGTCGCCGCGCCCAAGGCGGCCGAGACGGCGGCGCTGATCGCCGCGCATATCGATCTGGCAACGCCGCCTCTCGTCGGGGAGGCATCATGAGCGAGCCGCTGCTCATCGCCCGCGATCTGCGCCAAACCTTTGTAAGTGGCGGGCGCCGCGTCGTCGCACTCGACGGCGTGTCGCTGGCCATCGCACCCGGCGAGACGCTGGGGCTCGTCGGCAGCTCCGGCTGCGGCAAGTCGACGCTGGCGCGCGTGCTAACCCGCCTCATGGCGCCGGAGAGCGGTTCCATCGCCTTCATGGGCGACGACTGGCTGGCGCTCGGCGGTGGCCGCCTGCGCGCCGCCCGGCGGCACATGCAGATGGTGTTCCAGGACCCGCTCGCCGCCTTCAACCCGCGCGCCACGGTGAGCGGTGTCATTGCCGACGCGCTGCGCATTCACGCCGTGGTTGCCAAGGCGGAGCGCGCCGCCGAAGTCGCCCGGCTGATCGACCGGGTCGGCCTGTCGTCCGGCTTGGTCGGGCGCTCGATCCGGGACATCTCTGGCGGTCAGCGCCAGCGGGTGGCCATCGCCCGCGCCATTGCCGTCGGGCCGCGCCTCATCGTCCTCGACGAAGCGGTGTCGGCGCTCGACGTTTCGGTGCGCGGCCGTATACTGGAGCTGTTGGTCGACCTGCAGCGGGAAACCGGCGTCGGCTATCTCTTCATTTCGCACGACCTCGCCGTGGTGCGCGCCGTCTCCCATCGCATCGCGGTGATGGCCGCCGGTCGCATCGTCGAGCAAGGGCCGGCCGCCAGCGTTATCACCGCGCCGTCCTCCGACGTCCTGAAAGATCTGATCGGCGCCGTGCCGCGCCTCAAGGGAGAGCCGCCAGCATGAACGACTTTGATCCCGCCAGCCTCCTCGACCCGCCGGCGTTCCCGGCCGATCGTGTCGCCGGTCTCGCCGACCGCCTCGCCCGGCTGATCGGTACGTCGGGCGACGTGTTGCTCGTGCAGGCCGAGGCGGTGGTGGCGCTCGAAGCGGTGGCGGTCAGCCTCGGCCGGCCGGGCTTCAAGGTCATCAACATCGTGACCAGCCCTTATGGCGTCTGGTTCGGCCGTTGGCTGCGGCGGGCCGGCGCCAGCGTCGTTGAAATTCGCGCCGAAGCGGCACGGCCGGTCAGCACGCGGGCGGTGGCGGCGACGCTCGATGCCCATCCCGATGCCAAGTTGCTGGCCCTGGTGCATGCGGAATCGGCGAGCGGCATCTGCAATCCGCTGGAGGCCATCCTGCGCCTTGCCCGTGAGCGCGACATGCTCACCGTCGTCGACGCGGTTGCTTCGCTGGGCGGGCATTCCTTCGCCGCCGATGCCATGGGGGCAGATGTCGTCGTTATCGGACCGCAGAAGGCGCTGGCCGGGCCAGCCGGCATCTCCGCCGTCTCGGTCAGCAAGCGCGCCTGGGCCGAGATCGACCGTCCCGACGCGCCTGCGACCTCGACCCTGTCGCTCCTCGACCAGAAGCGGCTCTGGCTCGATGCTGGCAGGGGCGCCCTGCCGGGCACACCGCCGCCGCTGGAACTCTGGGCGCTCGCCGCCGCGCTCGACCGCGTCGAGGCCGAGGGGATCGACAGCATCATTGATCGCCACACTGAGGCCGCCACCGCGGCCCGCGATGGCCTCCAGGCGCTCGGGCTGAAGCCGTGGGCAGGGCCGGAGGAGGCGTCGCATCTCGTCACGACTTTCGCGGTGCCGGCCGATGTCGACATCGCGCCCCTCCTCGACCAGCTCAGAGCCACCGACCCGGAATTCTCCCTGGGCGTCGGGGCTGGGGCCGAGCGCCTCATCCGCCTCAATCACACCGGCCGCCGCGCCGATCCGGCTGTGGTTCATGCGATGATCTCAGCGCTGGCGGACGTGTTGCGCCGTTGACAAGCCGCCCGCGTCTCCATAAATATCCGCCCATCGAAGCGGGTGTAGCTCAATGGTAGAGCAGCAGCCTTCCAAGCTGAATACGAGGGTTCGATTCCCTCTACCCGCTCCAGATTTCACATCCTTTAAACGTTTTCACCTACAGCGCAGCGCTAGGCTGGTCTGAGCGTGTGGCGTTCTAGGTTCTTTAGATTCTGGTCACCGGAGACGTCCTTCCTTTAATGCTTAGGGCTTCCTTCTTGAGAAGGAAGAAGACAAGAAAAGCTGTCGGAGGGCAGGCGGAGGTGATCTATCCACACTGATCTAGTATGAAGTTCTGAGCGGCGCGTATCCAACGCCTTCCTTAGAGGTTCAGCTAGGCGACTACTAACGTTGCTCGACTTCTCACGAAGCTGGCGCATAATAAAAACCAAAACTGAAATTCTAGCATCTGAGCCGATTAAATCGCCGTTGAGTATGCGTATCGCAACCTCACTTACCGTATCTCGATCTTCGTTTGAAAGAAGATCTTCGCAATCTCGACAAACGTCACTAGAAGTCCCAGAAATCATCCGTAAAAGCGCGACAGATTCTCTTACACGTCTCTCGTCTGTTGGTTGATACAGAAAGGCGCCGGAGTCGAGCTTGGAAATTGCGCTTCTAATGTCTTCCTGAGAAGAAGACCTAATTGACAACAATATTAGTTGGATCAGCTCTCTTGTATTTGAGATATTAAACAGGGCAACTAACGCACCGAGATCAACATCCAGGGTCTGGTCACTGTCGCACCGCTTTATCAATTCGACCAATTCAGCGAGAAGCGATGGATCCTGAAAAACCTGCAAATCGAACATAGAAAGATCCGCAGCGCGAATGTAACTACATTGCACAAGCAAGTGCAAAAGCCTTCGGGCTAGTTCCGGCGATTTGCAACTGTGGGGCGGTGCGCCTAGAAGCGCCGTATGAGCCGCGTTGATGAGGTGCTTGTTTATAAGCGGGTGCGTCACCTTTGAGGCCGCGTCGGCTAACCGATCTGAGGTATTTAGCGCTTCGGCATTGTTAGAAATAGAAACTGACAAAATCGGGGGGGCTCCGACCGTTGCCACATCGCGCCCAAAGAATCGACCAGACTCTAAATACGCAAGATCCGCTTGAGTAACTCCTATTTCAAGCCAGCGGCGCTCAGCAGACTTCCACTCCTTTAATCCCGCTCTCTCACCGTCTCTTACTTCGTTGGCGATTTTCAAAAGAGCTGCTGGGTCCTGAGACTCGCAGATCAGAGTCGCCAATGGCCAGGGTAACAACCAAAGGAACGATCGGGCTGTTTCAAACGAATGAAGTGCGATAATGGTCGCCGCATCGTGAAGAGACTTTTTGCTCGGTCGGTCGATAAATGACGCTGCGGCCTGGAACGCGCACCAAAGATTTCTATCGAGGTAAGTTCGATTGTAAACTCTAAAAGAGTCCGCTGCGTTTAGTAGAACTTGCAACGTTGCAAAGGGACTCTCTATCCCGAGAACTTTTATTAAGCGTCTTGAATGGTCAAAGCCAAGCCCCGTGGGCAACAGACTGCATAAATCGGAATGAGAGTTGCGTTCGGACTCATCCTGAAAATGTCGTAGTGACTGCGAGAAATCCCGTAAAGTGGTTTTACAATTTGGTCCTGCCGACGCAACTGTCAGAGTTGCGAGCTGAATAAGTTGCGCATTATCTAGAGGGGCCGTTGCTTGGCTAAGCGCGAGTAGAGAGGCCTGCGTGTCTTTCGGCCACATACTCACAATCAGTGTGGTCGCCCACTCGCTATGCTCGCGAGTCATTCTGAACAGCAGCTTCCAGGCAGCCGAAGCTCCAGTGGAAGAGCCATCTTTAATGCGTTCACGAAGCAAGGCTTCCGCTAGGTCGAGCGTAGTGGAATCCCACACTGTTACGAGGCGATCATCATAACTATCGGGACCTAAAGAAAGTAAATCCATACTGTGTTGCAGTAACGGCCGTCTAGAGTGGGGGTGATCTAGACCTATGCCATCCGAAATAAGCTCTAGGGCGAGTTTCGCTCCGTTCTTTACGAGTAAATCGGGCTCCGCAGAGTCCATTTGGCGAGGAATGTTGACAATTGTCGCGCGCCTGTAGTGGAAGCTATCGTCGGCGAAGCAGCGGCTGGCTGCGATCAAGAAAACATGTCTCCAATGCGCTTTTCCGGCGATATAAGCCAGTCGCTCTTCCATTAGTGCTTCGTCACCAGATGTTAGGGCTGCCGCAGCCATAAATTCCTGAAGAGAGCGGACGTCAAATTGGATTTGTTCCTCTTCTTGTGTTGACAAGAGCACAAGTCGATTGAGCGCAAGCTCCATAAGTTCTTTTACGCGAGTTTCAACTTCTGCAGTGGAGAAACCTTCAGAGACTAAATATTTATGGACTAAATCGCGGAACCGAGCGTGAGACAATTTACCTCCTGCCCCGCCTTGTTGCTCGCTATCTGTTTGGAGCACAAGCCCCGCTCGGTGATGTATTGGCCCGAGGTGACTCAAATGACGTTCAAGAATTCTCTGCGTCTGGCCACCCTTTGCTCGCTCGCGGCGCTTTAGCACCTCAAAATATTCGTTGAAGAGTGTCCAACGGGCAGTGGGTACACCTCCTCCTGTGTCAATGATGAAATGGAGTATAGTAACCTGTAACGGAGAAATCATTAATCGGGCAGTTGCAGGTTGACGGGAAGCTTCGTTTAGCATCGCCTCCACGTCCTCTCGACGATGTTTATCATCTGGATATCTCGCCTCGCCCAGCGCTTTCGCATACTTCAGTGCTTCGTCGCGATTCAGCTCGGCCAACCGCCAGTGCTCCCACAGATCGGGATCAAGGTCTTTATTATATCCTTGTGGGCGAGTGGTAACGATCGTTAATATGTCCGCGTTCGCGGCGGCGATTTCTGTAAAGAACTGCGAGATCGCGTCGAGAATGGCCGGACGCTCGCCAGTGGGAGGTACTTCATCTAGGCCGTCTAGTACCAATAGCCAAGGATGGAGTTCTATCCAGGCTCGTAAGTCGTCTTTAGTAATGTCTTGGTCTGACGATAGCGCGAATTCGGATGCTATATATGAAAGCAGCGAGGGAATATCGCGCTCAAGTTGGCGTTGTTGGCTGATGCGATCGGCAAACCGTGGCAGTGAAATGTGAACAGGGTACCTGTGCGGGATAGATCGCGGGATCCCCTCTGCTTCTGCTCGCTTTAGAATTTCTGGAACGAGCCGCTTTACATTATGATCTCGTCGTGTGGCTGGGTCTGCTTCTAGGAGCGTTGCACGGAAAATTTGTGTCAAAAACAAAGTAGCTGTTGATTTACCTTGCCCAGGGCCACCGACCAAAACTATTCTACTTCTACTCGGCCCACTTGTGCCGATAGTGTCCTCTTCGTCGGCTAGGGTTTCTGGGTCGAGCTTTTCTCTTGCTCTGTCGACAAGCCGCGCCACGGCGCAGTTAGATAAGTGCTCGTAAGGTTGCATCTCTGATCCCAGCCCCGGCCGTGATGATGGAAGGGGTAGATCTATAAAAATTTGGCTAGTTCGGATTTGGGCGTCGCCGACACTACCGGCATCCTTTAGGCGAACGAACTGATCTCTGTGCAACATATTCTTAAGAGAGCGGCCGGCGACGTGTTTGAACTCCGGCCGTAGTGTATTTGCGCTCTGCAGGATCTTGTTCAATACGTCACCCGGAGTGATCCAGGCCGCATATGATTGCCTGATACCGGGAGCATCCGCCAAGAAATCTACAATCTTGTCACCCGACCAAACGTCGACCCCCTTGACACCAAACTCTCCTTTCCATGCCTTGAGCGCGTCCTCTATTTTCGTGTATCCACCGGTGCGGAGCTTTTTTGTTTTTGGCGCCACCCCGTCGCTACCGGATAAAGAAATGTTGGTCGCGAGGATATAGTATTCCGGTTTTCGTATGGCCGGGTGACTCGATTTATATTTTCTAAATTCAGCGGACAGCTGCCTTATCAACCATTCTACATCATCTGGTCGCCCAGCGTTTTCTCTGAATTTTGCTTGTACAACTAAGTATCCCTGCCATCCCTTGGATTCGTACCCTCCAAGTTTTCCTTCGAAAACAAAATCACGTCCTCCATCGGGACCTGGAGAAAACACGGTACCTCCAGGTCCGAATGATCGGAAACAAAGGGCGCGAACGAGACGTTCGAATCCTGTGGGATTTAGGCGAGTGAGATCCCAATCCATGGCAAGCTTCCAAACTCTACTTCCGGAGATATAGGCGGTCGGGAATAAACTATGACGCGCAAGAGGCTCATACAATTAGAGGTATGCCTATCGGTCCATTCGCGAGAAGTTACGAGAATCAACGAACGAGCGCTTGGATCGCGATTAGGCGTGTGGCTTTCACCTCGGTTTGAAGACGCCAACCCTCATCCCGTATGAATGAACAACATCGCGAGCGCGTAAAGCTCTTGCAATGTTGGGCAAATCCATTCGAGACGGGAGGCGGATGTGCGGACGTAGCCAAGTGAGGGCGATCAATGAGCATCGCCTGCCTCATCGAAAACATGGCCGCCGCTGGCGCGCCCATCGACGCCATCGTTCTCGCTGTCCGTGAGATCGAGGAAAGAGGCGCCGTCGATGCCGAGCGTCGCGCCAGGGCTACCGAGCGCAAGCGCCAGCAGCGTGAGAGGGAGCGTGACAGGAAGCGTGACGGTCACGCGACGGTCACCGGACAGTCGCACGACACCCCCCGTCCCCCCTCTTTCCCCCACACCCCCAAACACCCCCCTATATCCCCCCAGACTACACCGGACGGGGTGCGCGACGCGGATTCGAACTCGGGCTCGGAAACTCAGTCCGCCTCGATGCCGAACTCGGAGCCGGATGGCGAGACGCTGGCTCGGGAATTGGCGGATGCCGGGGGAGAGGCGCTGGCCAACCCTGCCTCATCGCCGGGGCTGCTCGTCCTCTCCGATCCGATCAACTGGATCCGCAACGGTTGCGACCTCCAGGCCGACATCCTGCCAACCATCCGGGCCCGATGTAGCCGGGCCAGACCATCGAGCATCCGTTCCTGGAGCTACTTCACCGAAGCCGTCTGCCAAGCCCGCGACAACCGCCTGAAACCAGCACCGGAGCCAAACAGTGTCCAATCCTTCCGCGCTTCCCGCAGCACTTGCCGGCCTGCTGCGGCCTCACCTCACGACGCTATCCTTGCCTCCTTCGCTCGCCGAGCTGGAGCGCACCTTGCGGCCCGAGGAGGCGGCGAGCCGGACCCCGACCTTGAGCCGGGCGCTGACCCCGGACGAACGATCGATCTTGTCGCAGTTGGTCGATGATATCGCCCCGCTTGCCGAGGCCAAGCCCGACGCGTTCAATTCGCTGAGGCAGGTCGCCAAGCTCCTCGCGGTGTTTCCCGCTGGCAACCTTAGCGACGCGGTTATTGACGCCCGCTCGGAAGCCTACGAGATCGCCCTCGAAGATGTGCCGGCTTGGGCGGTCGAAGCCGCCGCCAAGCGCTGGATCAAGGGCGAGGTGGCCATCCTCGGCGACAAGCCGAACCTCTCTTTCCCGCCATCGCCGCCTCAGCTCCGCGCGCTGGCGCTCGATGAATGGGCGGGGGCACGCGCGGCGCTGTGGCGCTATCGGCGGTTGATGGACGGAAAGACGGAGCGGGTGGTGCCGCTGGACAAGCGGAGGCCGCTGTCAAAGGAGATGTTTCAGTGCCTGAAGGGCATGGCCTGATGAGCGATCATGGCCATCCCAATCCGCTAACGATCCATTATCCAAAGAGAATCTGAAGGCGACCTTCAGAACTTGCGATTAGGTCTGAGGGGCTTTCTCGCCTATATTGAGGGTGCAAAAAGAAAACAGAGAAAGAGGCCGGAAACCTCCGGTCTGGAAAAGGAAAACCGAAATGTTCGCCACCCTCAAGCGTACCGCCAAGCTCCTCCGCGCCCCCACCCAGGCTGAGCGCGATCTGGCCTACCTCAACGAAGCTGGCGACCGCTACGACCTCGAAGCCCGCGAGCGCAACCTGAACAGCCGCAACCGTGGCCTTGGCCTCTGAGGATCTGACGGCAAGTTAGCCGACCAGCAAAACGACGACGTTGAGCGCTCGAAACCTGACCGGTTCGAGCGCTTTGTCGTATCCGCGATCTGCTCAAATGAAGACGCCATGTGAATTAGGTAAAACACCTTAAGTAATTAATACTAATAGATAAACCTGAAAATGAGTTCTCGGGCTTTGTCGGTTTCGGGGCAAAAACTGCTCTCAGCGGACGCCATTTAAAATACTAAATCTATCGTCTAATCTTCACCCGTGATCTCCTGAAAGCCAGAGGTCGCTGAGGAAGTCGATTTTGTCCCTTCGCGACCGGTTCGTTCCGAGCGACCCGCCGACAGGGATAACACCATATGCCGATCAATCTTCGCACCCCGCAGGCCGAAACGCGCGACCAGCGCCTCGGCACCATAACCCAATGGGATGGCCCTGCTTCCCAACTGGCCAAGGATTCCGCCTTCACCTTTGGCTGTGGCCGCGATTGCGGCCCCGGTGGCAAGCGGCTGTGCGAGTTGAATAGCCCTTATTCGCAGGCGTCGATGTGCGCCGAGCAGATCGCGGTCACCAACGCCACCATCATCAAGGACACGGTAGTTATCCAGCATTCGCCGATCGGCTGTGCGTCGAGCCAGTCCTCCACTTCGCGCTATTCCCGCGATCTCGCCGCCCGGCGCGGTTGGAAGCCGGAAGATCCCAAGTCGATCTGTACCAATCTCGGCGAACAGGACATGGTGTTCGGCGGTGTCGAGCGCCTCGCCGAGACGATCCGCGAAGCTTACCAGCGGCACAATCCCCGCGTGATCTTCGTCGCCACCTCCTGCGCCACCGGCATCATCGGCGATGACGTCGATGGCACGGCTCGCCAGCTTGAGGATGAACTCGGCATTCCCATCGTCGCCTTGCACTGCGAGGGCTTCAAGTCGCGGCACTGGTCGTCGGGCTGGGACGTCATCGAGCATGGCATCCTGCGCCGCCTGGTGCCGGACCGGACGCAGGAGAAGAACCCCGATCTTCTCAACGTTATCCACCTCGGCGGGTCGGACGTGTTCACGCCGCTGGTCGGGCCGCTCGGCCTCAAGGTCAACCTGATCATGGGTGGCAACTCGCTCGAACGCCTCGCCGACCTGTCGACGGCGGCGGCGACGGTGACCATGTGCTTCGTGCTCAGCTATCTCGCCACCGGTCTCGAGCAGGAATACGGCGTGCCGGAAATCCGCGCGCCGCTGCCCTACGGACAGGACGCCACCGACAACTGGCTGCGTGATATCGCCCGCGTCACCCACCGCGAACATCTGGTCGAAGCAGTGATCGCCTCCGAACGCGCCCGCATCTCACCAGAGCTCGAACGGCTGCGCGGTCTGCTGAAGGGCAAGAAGGGTTTCGTCGCCGCCGGTGCCGCCTTCGCCCATGGCCTGATCGCCGACCTGCGCGAACTCGGGGTCACCGTCGATGACGCCTATTCCTTCCACCACGATCCCTCGACCGACAGCCGCGATCCGGAGCAGGATTCCCTCGGCCATCTCATCCAGACGACCGGCGACATCGAGAACTTCACGGTCAGTGCAGACCAGCATTTCCAGACGCACGCTGCGCTGAAGCGCTCCAACCCGGACTTTGTCATCTGCCGCCATTCCGGCACCACGGCGACCCTGGCCGGCCGGTTGGGCATTCCGGTGCTGCCGATCTTCTATTCGAACGACGGTCTCGGCTACGAGGGCCTTTTGACCATCGGCCGCGCCATCCTGCGCGTTCTGCCGCGCCGGCGCTTCTACGAGGACGTCGCCGCCCATTCCTCCTTCCCCTACCAGAAGTGGTGGCTGGAAGAGACCAACCCCTACGCCCTCGACACCGCCGAAGCCGCCGAGTGAGCCGGAGAGATCGATGAACGTCGTCAGTCCTATTTCCCACGACACGTCCGGTTCGTTCGCGGCCCCGCCGGGGCCGATCGAGCAGGTGCGCTATGCCTGCGCCCTCGGCGCGCTCACCTCGGTGATCGCCATCGAAGGGGCGATCCCGATCACCCATTGCGGCCCCGGCTGCGCTTCCAAGCAGTTCAACGCGCTGTCCGGCATCTCCGGCTATCAGGGCGGGGAATTCCACGTTCCCTCCACCAACATCGGCAACAAGGAGGTGATCTTCGGTGGCGCCGACCGGCTCGACGAGCTGATCTCCTCGACGCTGAAGGTCATGGAGGCCGAGCTTTACGTCGTTCAGTCCGGCTGCATTCCCGGCCTCGTCGGTGACGACGTTGGGAACCTGGTGAAGAGCTACCAACGGCGTGGCGTGCCCATCGTGTTCGCCGAAACGCTCGGGTATCGCGGCACCAACTTCACCGGCCATGAGACCGTGGTGAAGGCGATCATCGAGCAGTATGTGGCAAGACAACCGGCCTTGCCGAAGCAGGCTGGCCTCGTCAACGTCTGGGCGCTGCTGCCCTACCAGAACCCTTTCTGGCGCGGCGATCTCACCGAAATCCGTCGCCTCCTCGAAGGCATCGGTCTTGAGGTGAACATCCTGTTCGGCCCGGCTTCGGCCGGTCTTTCGGAATGGCGCGCCATACCCTCGGCCGAGTTCAACCTCGTGCTCAGCCCTTGGCTCGGCCTTTCAATCGCCCAGGACCTCGAAGCTGAATACGACCAGTCGACGCTGCACATCCCGGCATTGCCGGTCGGTGCGCGCGAGACGGCGGCCTTCCTGCGCAAGGTGGGCGACCATGCCGGCATCGACCGACAGAAGGTGGACGCCTTCATCGCCCGCGAGGAGAAGACCTACTATCACTACCTGCGCGATTTCGCCCATTTCTACGCCGGCTGTACCAGCCAGTATCGGCTGCCGTCCGAAGTGAACATCGTCGCCGACAGCGCCTACGCGCTCGCCGTGGCCAAGTTCCTGGTCGGCGATCTCGGCCTCAATCCCGGTGTCGTCGTCATCACCGAGAACCCGCCGGAGACCGAGCGCGCGGCGATCCGCGCCGCCTTCCGCGATCTGGCCCCCGGCATCGACGCCGATCCGCTGTTCGAATCCGACGGGCATAAGGCGCATGCCGTCCTTCGCGCCCATCCGCGCGTCGGCGAACTGCCGATTGTCTTCGGCTCGACCTGGGAAGCCGGCGTTGCCGGCGAGATCGGCGCACCGCTGGTCGAGATCAGCTACCCGGTGACCGACGAGGTGGTGCTGTCGCGCTCCTACATCGGCTATCGGGGCGCGCTGCAACTGATCGAGCGCACTTACACGACGGTGGTGCGTCAGTCGACCGAGGAGAACCCGGAGGCGGCTGCGCTATGACGGCATCCTCCGATCCGGCCCTTTCCTCCGGCGCGGTCCGCGTCGCCATCGGCACGTCGACTGGGGCGCGCGTCAGCGAGCATTTCGGCCACGCCACCCGCTTCGAGATCTGGGAGGTCGGCCCCGCCGGCTCACGCTTTCTCGAAACACGCAACAACCGCCCCGCCTGCGGCTCGGGCTGTGGCGACCGGGCCGAAGCGGTGATGGACGCCTCGGTGGCGCTGATTGCCGACTGCAAGGCGGTGGTGGTGTCGCGGCTTGGCGAATGCGCCATCAACCGACTGACAAAGCTCGGCATTCTCGCCTTCGAAACCGACGACACGGTTGACGATACTGTCCGCCAGCTCGCCGCCTTCGATGGCCTGTTCACCGCGGAGGCCGTGGCATGAGCGATCCAGGCATATCCTCCTCGGCCTGTGCCGCCCATGGCATGCGGCAGGCCGCCATGCAGCCGGCTTTCCCCGATCTCGAGGGCAAGCATCCCTGCTTTTCGACCACGGCGGAAGGCCACGCCAAGGCGGCGCGACTGCATCTTCCCGTTTCGCCGCTCTGCAATATCGCCTGCGCCTTCTGCCGGCGCGATTTCAATCGCGTCGAACATCGCCCAGGCGTGGCGGCCCGACTGCTGAAACCCGCCGAAGCGGTCGAGGTGGTGGACCGCGCCGTCCGCCTCATTCCCAACCTCTCCGTCGTCGGCATCGCCGGTCCCGGCGATCCGCTGGCCAGCGATCATGCCATCGAAACCTTTGCCCAGATCCACGCGCGCTGGCCGGATCTGACTCTCTGCGTCTCCACCAACGGCCTGCAACTGCCGGCCCGCGTCGACGACCTCAAAGCAGCCGGCGTGACCACGCTGACCGTGACGGTGAATTCGGTCGATCCGGACATACAGGCGACGATCACGCCCAAGCTGGCCTGGGAGCGCAAAAGGATCGATGGCGTCGCGGCGGGCAAGCGACTGATCGACAGCCAGCTCAAGGGCATCGCCCGCGCCGCCGAACTCGGCTTCACCATCAAGATCAATACGGTGCTGATCCCGACCATCAACGACCACCACATCGGCGACATCGCCAGGACGGTGGCGGCGGCTGGAGCGCGGATGATCAACATCATCCCTCTGATCCCCGAGCATCAGCTCAAGCACCTCAAAGAACCGGGCTTCGTCGAACGGCACAAGGCGCGCGCCGCCGCCGCGCAGCATCTCAAGGTGTTCACCCATTGCCAGCGCTGCCGGGCCGACGCCGCCGGCGTGCCGGGCCTCACCGACTACACAGCCGAGCTCTACGGCGACGATCTCCAGACAGAGCCCACCTTCTCCCACGGCTAGGAGCTGCCCTGAAATTCTACTGGGACGGTCATCTGGCTTCGCTTCCTCCGCTTCCGGTGCTCACGGGCCTTAAGCCCGCTCCGCTCCGGTTCTCGGAACCATCGCCATCTGACGCGCCCCAGCGAATTTGAGAGCAGCTCCCCTCATCACCCCCTCAAGGAGTCATTTATGTCCCGCAAACCCAAGCAGATCGCCATCTACGGCAAGGGCGGCATCGGCAAGTCGACCACCACCTCCAACATTTCCGCCGCGCTCGTCGAGGCCGGCTACAAGGTGATGCAGTTCGGCTGCGACCCGAAGGCCGACTCCACGACGACGCTGCGCGGCGGCGAGTACATCCCCTCGGTGCTCGATCTCCTGGCCGAGAAGCGCCGCGTCGATGCCCGCGAGGCCGTGTTCAAGGGGTTCGGCGGCATCTATTGCGTCGAGGCCGGCGGCCCGGCGCCCGGCGTCGGCTGCGCCGGTCGCGGCATCATCACCGCTGTCGAACTCCTAAAGCAGCAGCGCGTCTTCGAAGACCTCGACCTCGATTTCGTCATCTACGACGTGCTCGGCGACGTGGTCTGCGGCGGCTTCGCCGTGCCGGTGCGCGAGGGCATCGCCGAACACGTGTTCACCGTGTCGTCGGCCGACTTCATGGCCATCTACGCCGCCAACAACCTGTTCCGTGGCATCGAAAAGTTCTCGAGTTCGGGCGGTGCGCTGCTCGGCGGCATCATCGCCAACTCGATCAACACCGACTTCCAGCGCGACATAATCGAGGATTTCGCAGCGAAGACCTCGACGCCCATCGTTCAGTTCGTGCCGCGCTCGCTCACCGTCACCCAGGCCGAGCTGTCCGGCAAGACCACCATCGAAGCGGCCCCCCAGTCCGAACAGGCCGACGTCTACCGCGCGCTCGCCCGCCACATCGCCGGCCACGAGCATTCCAAGGTGCCGACGCCTCTCAGCCAGTCCGAGCTGCGTGATTGGTCGGCGCGCTGGGCCGAGCACATCGTCCAGATGGAGCGGGCAGAGCGGGCGCGGGCTGTGGCCTAAGCCGCGCGGCTGACAGACGACATAAAGGGCCGGGGATCAAACCTCCGGCCCTTTTTTCTGCCTCAGCGCCTTCCTGCGTCAGGGAGCGCCTTGATCGCGCCGGTCGGGTTGGACGAGCCATGAAGGGCCGGCTAGGGCCCCGAGGCCTTATGGCGTTTTGAGATAGCCTTCCAGCCAGAGGCTGTAGCGCGCGGCGGTAAAGCAAAAGACGAAGTAGACGGCCGCCGCGAACACGTAGGCTTCGGCGTAAAAGCCGATCCAGTTCGGATCGGTCGCCGCCGCTCGGGCTGCGTTGAGCAGATCGAACATGCCGATGATCGCCACCAGCGTCGTGTCCTGAAAGATGCCGACGGCGAGGTTGACGATCGGCGCGATCACCCCCCTCAGCGCCTGCGGCAGCACCACGAGGCGGAGAGTCTGCCATGACGTGAGGCCGAGTGAGGCGGCCGCCTCGGACTGACCGCGTGGCACGGCCTGCAGGCCGGCGCGCACGATCTCGGCAAGGTAGGCGGCAACGAAGATGGAGAGCGCCGCGGCGGCGCGGGCGAACTTGTCGATGGCAGCTCCCGCCGGCAGCATCAGCGGGAACAGCAGTGTCGCCGCGTAGAGGATGGCGATGAACGGTACGCCGCGCACCGTCTCGATCAGCACGACCGCGTAGAGCCTGACGCCGCCGAGCTTTGAGCGGCGCGCCAGCGCCAACAGGATGGCCAGCGGAAAGGCCAGGATGAAGCTGCCAAACGACAGCAGCAACGTCACCGGCAGTCCACCCCATTTCTCGGTCGGCACCGGAGAGAGCGGCCCGCCGCCGCCGAGCAACCAGATGGCGGCAAGCAGGCTGGCGATCCAGGCCGCCGCCAGCTTGCGTCCCCAAAGGCGCGGGGTGGCCGACAGGCCGACAAGGCCGATCAGCAGGGCGATGGCCGCGTAGGCGCGCGGCGCTTCATCCTGCGGATAGAAGCCGAGGACGATGAACTTCAGCTTTTCGCCGATGAAGGCCCAGCAGGCGCCGGAGGCCGCCTTGCAGCTTTCGGCATTGCCGAAGAAGGTGGCGTCGGTCAGCAGCCACCGGACCATCGGTGGGAACGCCAGCGCGGCGAGGATCAGCACGACGGTGGACAGGGCGAGGTTGCCCCGGCTGCCGACAGTCGCCTTCAGGACGGGCGATCTGTCGAGGAGGGATGGCGGACGCAACGCGCTCATCGCCGGTCTCCCCTCAGCACGTGGCGGCGATTATAGGCGTTCATGACCATCGAGGTGGCAAGGCTGAGCGTCAGGTAGGCGCCGAGCATCAGCACGATCACCTCCAGGGCCTGGCCGGTGACGTTGGCAGTAGTGTTGAGGATGCTGACAAGATCGGGAAAGCCGATGGCGACGGCCAGCGACGAATTCTTGGTGAGGCTGAGATAGCTCGACGTCATCACCGGCAGGATGATGCGGAGCGCCTGCGGCAGCACCACGAGACGCATGACGGAAAATGGCCTGAGACCGAGCGAACGGGCGGCCTCCCACTGGCCGCCGGGGATGGCGAGGATGCCGCCGCGCACCGTTTCGGCGATGGAGGCGGAGGCATTGACGGCCAGCCCCAGCATCAGCGCGGCGAATTCCGGCGTCATCGAGATGCCGCCGCGAATGTTGAAGCCCTTGAGGCTGGGAACGTCGAATGTGAAGGCAACGCCGAACCCGCTAGCGATCGCCACCGGCAGCAGAACGGCGGCGAGATAGGCCAGGACCACGGCACGGCGTGGCGAGGGGCCCGCGAGGTGGCGACGAAGCTTCAGAATGAGGCGCATGGCGAGGACGGCACCAACGATCGCCACGGCCAAAGTCGCACCATGGCCACCAGTGTCGATCGCCGGCAGGAACAGGCCGCGACTGGAAAGGAGGACGCCGGGGAGCGGCGATAGCGCCTGTCTGGGGCCGGGCAGCAGGTGGATCACCGTGTTCCAGGCAAACAGCTGCAGCAGCAGCGGCGTGTTGCGCAGCAGTTCGACATAGGCCTGCACCAGGCGGGAAACCAACGGATTGGCCGAAAGGCGGGCGATGCCCAAGGTGACGCCGAGCACCGTTGCGAGGAGGCAGCCGAGCGCCGAGACGGCAATGGTGTTGAGAAGGCCGACCAGCGCCGCACGGGCGTAGCTGTCACCGGCGGCATAGGCGATGAATCCCTCGCCGATCTCGTAGTTGGCGGCATGCTCCAGAAATGCAAAGCCGGGCGTAAGGCCGAGCCGCGCCATGTTGGCGACGAGGTTGCGGCCGAGCCAGAAAACGGCCAATAGCGTACCGAGGTAGAGGGCGATCTGGGCGAGTGGCCAACCGCCTAGCCACAGACGAACGAAAGTGAGAATACCGGGCCGCGTACGGCCCGGTTCCTCGGTTTCGGCAGATGCGTTCATGACGCCATCGACCATGGCAGTCGTCTCTCAGCGGAACGGCGGCGAGTAGATGAGACCGCCCTTGGTCCAGAGCTGGTTGTAGCCGCGCTCGAAGGCGACCGGCGTTTTCGGGCCGATGTTCCGGTCGAAGATCTCGCCGTAATTGCCCACCGCCTTGATGATGTTGTAGGCGAACTTCGGATCGAGACCGATGGCTTCGCCGAGCGACGTGTCGACGCCGAGGAAGCGCTTGATCGCCGGATCCTCACTCTTCAGGAACTCGTCGACATTGGCCTGGGTGATGCCAAATTCCTCAGCCTGGATGGTGGCGTAGACCGTCCAGTTGACGATCTCCAGCCAGCGGTCGTCGCCGGCGCGAACGGCGGGTACCAAGGGTTCCTTGGATAGGCGCTCGGGCAGCACGATGTAGTCGTCGGGTTTGGCGAGCTGACTGCGGCGGATGGCGAGGTCGGAACTGTCCTGCGTCAGCGCGTCGACGCGCCCGGATTCGAGGGCGGCGACAAACTCCTTGGAGTCCTCGATGACCACCGGCGTGTACTTCTTGCCCGTCTTGCGGAAGAAGTCGGCGATGTTGAGTTCGCCCGTGGTGCCCGACTGCACGCCGATGGTGGCGCCATCGAGATCGGCCGCCTTGCTGACGCCGAGCGACTTGTTCACCAGGATGCCCTGGCCGTCATAGAACAGGACCGGACCGAAGTGGAAGCCGAGCTTGAAGGCGCGCGTGATGGTCTGGGTTACGCCGGAGAGCAGGATATCGAACTCGCCGGCCTGCAGGGCCGGCAGGCGCTGCTGCGGCGACGACGAGGTGAACTCGACCTTGTTGGGATCGTTGAAGACGGTGACGGCCAACGCCCGTCCGAAATCGACGAAGAAGCCCTGCCACTTGCCGTTGGAATCGGGGGCGAAGAAACCCGGAGACGTGCCGACGCCGACCTTGATGAGACCGCGCTGCTGGATGGCGTCCAGCGTGGGGCCTGCTTTAGCCGTGCTGAGGAACGCACCGCTGACGGCAACCGCCACGGCCGCCGCCCGAAGGCCCTGGCTTAGCCCGAAATGAAATGACATGAGAGCACCTATCAAAAAAGGACGAGCCCGCCTAAGGACTGAGATCGGGGGAGGAGAGAAACCCCGATCGGGGCGGGCTCTGACGCTGAATTGAGCAGGTCCTGTGCAAGGTGCCAAAATATAGACTACTAAATTTATAGCATTATGGCGAATTTCGTTCCATTTCGCGGTGAAGGCACCCGGAACTGCCGATTTCCGCAGTTTTGACGGACCGAAGGCCTCGCGATCGATTGACGACACCCCCGCGCGCCGCTATTTCGGCCTGACTGCGTCTGGAGGCGATCTATGCTGACCAAGAAGGGCAAATACGGTCTCAAGGCGCTGGTCCACCTTGCCCGATCGGAGCCGGGCAAGGCCATCCAGGTGGCTGAAATCGCCGCGCACGAAAATATTTCCAAGAAATTCCTCGATGCCATCATGCGCGATCTGAAGAACGCCGGCTTCGTCCGTTCGTGGAAAGGCCCCGGCGGCGGTTTCGCGCTGAGCCGTCCGGCCGCCGAGATCGTCATCGGTCCGGTGGTGCGGGCGCTCGATGGGCCGCTGGCGCCGATCGCCTGCGCCAGCCGTACCGCTTTCCAGCCCTGTGATGACTGCGGCGACCTTCAGACCTGTTCGGTCCGCATCGTGATGACCGAGGTGAGGGATGCCATGGCCGAGGTGCTCGACCGCACCACGCTCGCCGACATGCTGCTGAAATCCAACGCCGCGACCGTGGCTCTCGCCAACTGACGCGTTAGTAGGCTGAGCCAGGACCGCTGGCGGCCCGTTCTTCCTCAGTCAGAAGGTCGGCATGATGCCGCCTTGCGACGTCGGGGTGCGAACGCAGGCGGCTTTTCAGCGAATTGCGCCCCACTTGCTGGAAGATTGGATTGAGCGCATCGACGGTTACCCCGCGCCGCTTGTCCTTGATCGCCTCTGGCAGGTCGATCACCGGCACCACCGAGTCGACGCGGGCGCCGAGGAAGAAAGCAACCGAGAAGCGCTCGAGGCCGGCCGGTGGCGCCACCACGTCATGCACATCGGCGCGGACGTAGCCCTGCGTCGCCAGTTCTAATACCTCGCCTGTGTTGATGATGAAGGTGCCGGGGACGGGCGGCGCTTCGAGCCATTGCCCTTCCTCGGTGCGGACGCGCAGGCCGCCGACCTTGTCCTGCAACAGCACCGTGACGAACCCGCCGTCCTTGTGGGCGCCGACCCCTTGCGAACTCTCAGCGACGTCGCGGCCGGGGTAGCGGATCAGCTTGAGAAGCTGGGTCGGCAACGGCGTGTAGATGTCGGAGAACACGTCCTCGTCCTGACCAAGCGCCACCGAGATGGCCTTCAGCACCTCAAGGCCGACACGCGTCACCTCAGCCTGATAGCGGAGAATGAGCGGCTTGAAGTCGGCAAGCGTTTCCGGCCACTGGTTGGGGCCGGTCAGCCGGTTCCACGGCTTCTCGGGATCTTCCGGCAGCGGCTCCGCTTCGGTGGCGATGTCGATCTGTTCGCGCCAATCCTTCTCGCCGCGCGTCAGCTCCCAACCCGGCCGGTTGTAGCCGCGAAAATGCGGCGAGTTGGCCATCTCGACCTTGAGCTTTTCCTCGATCGGCAGGCTGAAGAAGCGTCGGGAGGCGGCGAGGACATCGTCGACCAACGACTGCGGTACGCCATGTCCGGTGAGGTAGAAAAAGCCGTGGTCGTAAAGGACGCGGCGCAACTCGTCGATGAAGCGGCCCCGCTCCTCGGCCGAGCCACGAAAGCGGGAAATGTCGACGAAGGGCAGGGTGACGGAGGTTGGCTGGTACGTCATGGACAGGTTCCTCGAAGATGGGCCGGCACTGCGGCGTCCTAAGGTCATTCCAGCATGTCGCCCGCATAGGCGACAGATTTAGTATTCTTTAGATCGCCTCCATCTCGCATTTTCAGTTCGCGGCGGCGGCCTGCGGGAAAATGCTCTTGCGCGTCGCGCTGCCGCAAAAGCCGCCGCCGAGCGCCAGGGATCGACTCCTGACGCCGGCCGTCAGTCGAGCGAGCAGGCTTTGCCCCTCGGGCCAGGCACCGAGATCGGCGGCGGCATTGATGTGGCCGGCGCGACCGGCATCGACATATTCCGCCTCCCACATGCGGGCGAGGATGCGGGCACGGGCAGGCGGCATCCACGGATCGTTACGGCTGCCGACCACGATGGACGGAAAGCCAAATGGTCCGGTTGGAATGGGGGCGAACGAGGCGAGGGCCGGCACATTGGCCATCTGGTTGTCGACGTCGGCCGGCGCCACCAGCAGCGCGCCAGCGATGGCAAGGTCGGGATGGCGGCTGGCGAGGTGGGCGATCAATATGGCGCCCAGGCTATGGCCGACCAGGATCGGGTTTGGATGCTGCTCGATCGCCTCGATCGCCGCCGCGAGCCAGTCCTCGAGATCGGGATGATCCCAATCGCGCTGGTGTACCAGCACCGTCCGGTCCATGAGATCGAGCCAGTGTGCCTGCCAGTGTTCCGGCCCCGAGCCCTGCCAACCAGGAAGAATGAGCGTCGCCATCGGCGTATTCCCTTCGAAAACGGCGGCGGAATGCACCATGGCGCGTTTCCGCTGCAGTCCGGAAAAGGTAAGCGCACCGCCAGCGCTTGTAGTGGTCTGATTTTGCGTTTTCAGCCTCGAAGGCGAATGGCTGTTGCCGCATCGAACCGACAAAAGGACGAAGTGATCCTGCCTCGCGTAAAGCTCGGGAAACGATTCCGTCGGTCGACCGGCGCTACGGGAGCACAACGTTTCCGGCGCCGACCGACATTTCGAATAATATACTTAGGCTATTGCGCCGGTATTCTTATCATCGTCCCCAGGGAACGGCGACCTTCGCCGCGCGACAGGGGACGACGGCATGGTCAGCTCGGTTTTCGGCGCCATCGGCACTTCCATCTTCGAGGCCATGTCACGCCTCGCGGCGGAAACCGACGCCATCAATCTCGGTCAAGGCTTTCCCGAGGGGCTGGAGCCCGAGGCGGTCATTGAGGCGGCGATCGAGGCGCTACGCGCCGGACCGCACCAGTATCCGCCGATGCTCGGCTTGCCGGCGCTGCGCCAGGCTGTGGCCGCCAATACCCGTCGCTTCCTCGATATCGAAGTCGACTGGGAGCAGGAAGTGCTCGTCACCTCCGGAGCGACCGAAGCGCTGAGCGACGCCTTCTTCGGCCTTCTTGAACCGGGCGATGAGGTGATCCTGTTCGAGCCGGTCTACGACAGCTACGCCACCATCATCCGCCGCGCCGGTGGCGTGCCGGTGCCGGTGCGCCTCGAACCGCCCCACTGGGAGCTGCCGACCGACCGCATTCAAAGGGCAATCACGCCGCGCACGCGGGCGATCGTCATCAACACGCCCTGGAATCCGACCGGCCGCATCATCAGCGACGAAGAGCTGCGCTTTCTCGCCGACCTCCTCCTCAAGCACGATCTCATCGCCATCTCCGACGAGGTCTACGAGCATCTGCTTTTCGACGGTCGCCGTCACCGTACGCTGTTTGCTCTGCCGGAGGTGCGTGACCGGGTGGTGCGCATCGGCTCGGCTGGCAAGACGTTTTCGGTCACCGGCTGGAAGGTCGGCTACGTCACCGCCGACAAGCGGCTGCTGGCACCGATCGCCAGGGCGCATCAGTTCATCACCTTCACGACGCCGCCGGCGCTGCAGGCGGCGGTCGCTTTCGGGCTCAACCAGCCGGACCATTATTTCGATGGCCTGCGTGCTACGCTGGCCGAGCGGCGCGATATCCTGGTTGGAGGCCTCAGGGCGGCGGGCTTCAAGGTGGCCGACGTCGAGGCCACCTATTTTGCGCTGGCCGAACTGGGCGACCTCGATCCGGATGGAGACGACTTCGCCTTCTGCCAACGCATTACTCGCGAGGCCGGTGTCGCCGCCGTGCCGATCTCCTCTTTCTACGGCAACCGCGACGTCCGCACTCACATCCGCTTCTGCTTTGCCAAGCGTCGCGAGACGCTCGATGAAGCCGTACATCGGCTCGGTGCATGGCGCGCCAATGGCGGTCTTCGGGCGGCGGCCGAATGAACAGCCCCTTTCGCCTCAGGTCCGATATCGCAAGCGCCATCGCCGAGCTCAAGGCGCGGTTCGGTGCACGGGCGCGTGATTCCGAGGCGGTACGCGGCCATCACGGCAGCGATGAAAGCCATCATCCCGCCAGCTTGCCCGACGTGGTGGTCGAGCCCGAGACCACGGAGGAAGTTGCCGAGGTCGTCCGAATCGCCGGTCGATACAAGATACCGCTCGTTCCCTTTGGCGCCGGCTCGGGCCTCGAAGGCGCGGCAATCCCGGTGCACGGCGGCATCAGCCTCGACACCCTCCGCCTGAACCGCATCCTGGAGATCCGCGAGGCCGACATGATTGCCCGCGTCGAAGCGGGCGTTCGCCGGCAGACGCTCAATACCTTCCTGCGTGATACGGGCCTGTTCTTTCCGGTCGATCCCGGCGCTGATGCGTCGATCGGTGGCATGGTCGGTACCGGTGCTTCCGGCACCAATGCCGTCCGCTTCGGCGTCATGCGCGAGAACGTGCTCGGCCTGACGGTAGTATTGGCCGACGGTCGCATCATCCGCACCGGATCGCTGGCCCGCAAGTCGTCGGCCGGTTACGACCTGACGCGCCTGTTCGTCGGCTCCGAGGGCACGCTCGGCATTGTCACCGAGATCACGCTGCGCCTTCATCCCGTGCCGGACTCGGTGTCGGCCGTTGCCGGCTTTACGACGCTGGAAGGGGCTGTTCAGGCGGTCGTCGACATCAAGCGGATGGGCCTTCAGATCGGCCGCGTCGAGCTGCTCGATAACAGGCTGATCGGTGTGATCGCTCGTCACTCGGCGATCCATCTGCCGGAAAAGCCGACGCTTTATTTTGAATTCCACGGCAGCCAGTCGGAGATCGAAGCCGTTGCCGACGCCGTTGCCGAAATCGTGGCCGAGCATGGCGGCGATCCGATCGCCTGGATGAAGTCGGTCGATGAGGCGCGGGCGCTGTGGGAGACTCGACGGCTCGGTTTGGGTTGGGCGGGCAATGAACGACCGGGCTCGACATCCTGGCCGTCCGACGTCTGCGTGCCGGTGTCGCGCCTCGCCGAGGTGATTGTCGAGACCGAGGCCGACATCGCCGCTTCCACCGTGCCCGCCTATATCGTCGGCCACGTCGGCGATGGCAATTTCCACTGCGTTTTCAAGCTCAAATCCGACGATCCCGCCGAACTGGCCGAGGTTGCCCGCCTCAATGCCCGCATCATCGAGCGAGCGATCGCCGCCGGCGGAACGTCGACCGGCGAACATGGTATTGGCCTCGGCAAGCGCGCGTATCTCGAAGCCGAGCATGGCCATGACGCTGTTGCCGTGATGGCGCTGCTGAAAAAGGCCCTCGATCCCGACAACATCCTCAACCCCGGCAAGGTGCTGCCGGATGACGTCGCGGCGGCCGCTGGCCTGCCGCTGCCCTTCCTTTGACCTCCCCAGAACACCCTCCGGAGAAAACAATGCCCGTCAGGAAATCACTCGCCGCCTCTGCCTTCGGCCTGCTTTTGGCGCTCGTCGGCAGCGCTTCGGCCGAAACCATCAAGCTCGGCGTTACCGCCGGTCCGCACGCCCAGATCGCCGAAGCGCTGAAGCCGGTGGCCGCCGCCAAGGGCCTCGACGTTCAGATCGTCGAGTTCTCCGATGGCGCGCTGATCGACCCTGCCACCGAGGACGGTGACCTCGACGCCAATGCTTTCCAGCACACGCCCTATCTCGACCAGCAGAACGCCGATCGCGGCCTTCATCTCGTCTCGGTCGCCAAGACGGTGCTGCTGCCCATGGCTGCCTATTCGCACAAGGTGAAGTCGATCGCCGACCTGCCGGATGGCGCCCAGATCACCATTCCCAACGATCCTTCCAATGGCGGCCGCGCTCTGAAGCTGCTCGAACAGGGCGGCATCATCAAGCTGACGCCGGGCGTTACCTTCAAGGCGACCGAGCTCGATATCGTCGACAACCCCAAGCATGTGAAGATCCTGCCGCTGGAGACGGCCCAGCTGCCGCGCTCGCTGGAGGACGTCGATTTCTCGGTGATCACCTCGCACTTCGCCATCAGTGCCGGTCTGCTGCCCAGCCGCGACGCGCTGCTGATCGAAAGCCAGCAGTCGGACTATTTCTGCCTGATCGCCGTCAAGCCTGAAAACGCCGACAAGCCCTGGGTGAAAACGCTGGCTGAAGCCTATCGCTCGCCGGAAGTGAAAGCCTTCCTCGACAAAGAGTTCAAGGGCAACATCGTCACCAGCTGGTGAGACCAAGATGCATTGAAATGCCTCTTGGTATTCTGCTTGCCGATTTCTCATGTCCCTGATGAAAATGAGAAATCGGCAATCGCTCAATGAGCGGATGCGTCGGCATCTTCGCGAATTGGTATAAGGAATGCGCCGATGAACGCCTTGCCCCAGTCCGCCGACTTTGTGCCATCCAAGGCGCCGGCGAAAGCACCGGCAATCCGCCTCGAGCGGCTCGGCAAGACCTTCGATCCAGCGGTCGGGCCTGTCCTTGACGACGTCTCGCTGACCATTGGGCAGGGCGATATCCACGGCATCATCGGTCGCTCCGGCGCCGGCAAATCGACGCTGGTGCGCTGCATCAATTGCCTCGAGCGCCCGACCACCGGTCGGGTGCTGGTGTCGGGGCGCGACATAACCGCGCTGACCGGCGCCGAACTCCGGTTGGCGCGGCGCGACATTGGCATGATCTTTCAGCACTTCAACATTCTGTCTTCGCGCACCGTGGCGGGCAACGTCGCGCTGCCGCTCGAGGTGGCCGGCCTGTCGCGTGCCGAGATCGCCAAGCGCATCCCGCCGCTTCTCGATCTGGTCGGTCTCGCCGACAAGGCGGCGAGCTATCCGTCGGAACTGTCCGGCGGCCAGAAGCAGCGTGTCGGCATTGCCCGGGCGCTCGCCACCAATCCATCGGTGCTGCTCTGCGACGAGGCGACATCGGCGCTCGATCCGGAGACCACCGAGCAGATTCTGGCGCTTCTGAGAGATATCAACCATCGGCTCGGCCTGACCATCGTATTGATCACCCATGAAATGCAGGTGGTGCGCGATATCGCCAGCCACGTGGCAGTTCTCGAACATGGCCGGCTGGTCGAAGAGGGCGATACCTTCGACGTTCTCGCCTTTCCAAAATCGCCGGTGGCCCGGTCGTTCCTCTCTGGCCTGGTTGCCCACGAGTTGCCGCCGCCTGTCGAGCGCCGACTTCGCGCCGAGCCAGGGCCGGATACCGACCCGGTGGTGCGGATCGTCTTTTCCGGCGACAACGCGCACCAACCGATCATCGCCGATCTCATCCATCGTTTCCCGGTAGAGCCCAACATCCTGTTCGGCCGCATCGACTATGTCGGCGACCGGCCGCTTGGTGTGCTGACCCTGGCGCTCGCCAACGGTGAGGCGCACCTCAAAGCCATTGTCGCTCATCTCGTCTCGCTCGGCCTTAAAGCGGAGGTCATCGGCCATGTTGTTCGGTTTGCTTAGTCCGGCTCTCGCCAATCTCCTCCTCGAATCCCTGACGCAGACGGCTGTGATGGTGTCGGTGTCGGCTATCCTGGCGCTGGTGCTGGGGCTGCCGCTCGGCGTGCTGCTGGTGGTGACGACCCCAGGTCACATCTTCACCCGGCCGCTGCTCAACAAAGTGGTCGGCACTTTCGTCAACCTGATCCGCTCGACGCCCTTCATCATCATGATGGTGGCGATCATCCCGTTGACCCGGCTCTTGGTCGGAACTTCGGTGGGCACGTCGGCGGCCATCGTGCCGCTCACGGTGGCGATCACGCCGCTGTTTGCCCGCCTCGCCGAAACGGCGATGCGCGAGGTCGATCGCGGACTGATCGAGGCGGCCGAGGCGATCGGCGCCACGCCATTTCAGATCATCGTCAAGGTGATCATCCCGGAGGCGCTGCCGGGGATCGCCGCCGGTGTCACGGTGACCCTGGTCAGCCTCGTCGGTTACTCGACCATGGCCGGCACGGTGGGCGGCGGTGGCCTCGGCGATCTCGGCATTCGCTACGGCTATCAGCGCTTTATGCCGGAGGTGATGCTGATCGTCGTCGTCATCCTGGTGGTGCTGGTGCAGGTGATCCAGTTCGCTGGCGATCGCGCCGCATTTGCGGTGAACCATCGCCTGGCGCGGCGGCGACGCGTGCCCTGAATAGCGATGGTCAAACCCCTCAAAAGCCCGCCCACCACGCTGGAGATGCGAGCGTGATGGGCTAGTTTGCGTGTGACGAAGAGGCCTTAAATTCCCGAGAGCGCCTGATCGATGTCGGCGATGATGTCGGCGGGGTTCTCGATGCCGATGGAGAGCCGGACGAAGGACGGCGTCACGCCGGCCGCCAGCTTTTCCTCGGGCGACAACTGGCCGTGCGTGGTCGAGTACGGATGGATGGCCAGCGTGCGGGCGTCGCCGATGTTGGCAAGGTGATAGATCAGTTTCAGCCGGTCGATGAAGGCCAGAGCCGCATCCTCGCCGCCCTTCGGCTCGAAGCCGATCAGCGCGCCATAGCCGCCCTTCAGATAGGTGTCGGCGCGTCGGCGATCCTCGCCGGTCTGAAGACCGGGATAGACGGTACGTTCGATCTTGGGGTGCTTGGACAGGAACTCGGCCACCTTGACGGCATTGCTGAAATGCCGTTCGAGGCGCAGTGGCAGCGTTTCCAACCCCTGGATCAGTTGGAAGGCATTCTGCGGCGACAGCGACGGCCCGAGATCGCGAACGATAGCGGCGCGGGCGCGGACGATGAAGGCGATGGGACCACCGAGTGCGTTGGCGAGATCGACATAGGAGCGGTTGTCATAGGCCGGATCGGGGCTGTTGATCAGCGGCTGCCGGTCCGGGAAGTCGGCCCAGGGGAAGCCGCCATCGACGATGGCGCCGCCGATGGTCGTGCCATGGCCGCCAATGTATTTGGTCGCCGAGTAGACGACGATGGCTGCGCCGTGATCGAGCGGCCGGGCGGCCAGTGGCGAGGCCGTGTTGTCGATGATGAGCGGAATGCCGAGTGGCCGGCCGATGTCGGCCACCTCGCGGATCGGGAAGACGGTCAGCCGGGGATTGGGCAGCGTCTCGCCGAAATACAGGCGCGTGCGGTCATCGGTCGCCCGGCGGAAATTCTCCGGGTCGTCGCTGTCGACGAAGCGCGCCTCGACGCCGAACTGCTTCAGGCGTTCGCGGAAGAAGTTGACCGTTCCACCGTAAAGCCCTCGCGAGGCGACGATATTGTCGCCGGCCTTGACCAGCGACAGCACGGCGACGGCTGTGGCCGCCTGTCCGGAGGCGACACCCAGCGCCGCCACGCCGCCGTCGAGCTCGGCGAGGCGCTGTTCGAACGCATCGACGGTCGGGTTGGCGACGCGAGAGTAAGTGTAGGCGACTTCCTCGAAGGCGGAGATCCGTTTTGCTTTTGCGGTGCTTTCAAAGGCAAAGGACGTCGTCTGGTAGATCGGTACCGCCACGGCCGACGTCGCCGGATCGATGCGGAAGCTGCCGCCATGCAGTACCAGCGTATCGATGGCCAGCGGCGGTTTGATCGGGGTGGGAGCGTTCATGAACGAGTCTCCTGGGACAGGGAGTGGCGGCCGAGCAGAAGCAGGCCAACCGCGAGCAGGGCGGCGGACAGCCAGAAGGCGGCCGGCGCATAGCGAGTGATGCCGAGCAAGTGCGTCTGGGCGCACAGGGCCTCGGCCAGCGAGCAGATGTCGGTCTTGCGGGCGAGGCAGGGCAGGGCGTTGGCGATCGGCAGGCTGCCGGCATCGATCTGGCGGCTATAGACGATCCACCACCAGCCGGTGGTCGAAAGGCCGGCAAACAAGCCGCTGCCGGTGAGCGCGATGGGGAGACGGCTAGACATTTTGCACCCCCAGTTCATGCAGGATTTCACGGCGCAGCCGTACGAAATCTGGGTCGTCGCGATGGCGCGGGTAGTCCGCCGTGATGTTGAATTCCGCGAGGATGCGGGCCGGTCGGTCGGACAGCACGACCACGCGGTTGGCCAGCAGCAGCGCTTCCTCGACGTCGTGGGTGACCAAGAGGGCGGTAAAGCCGGCCGTCTGCCAGAGCTTCAGCAATTCATTCTGCAGGGAAAGGCGCGTCAGGGAGTCGAGCTTGCCGAAGGGTTCGTCGAGCAGCAGAAGACCTGGGTCGTTGACCAGCGCCCGGGCGAGAGCCACGCGCTGCGCCATGCCGCCTGAGAGTTGGCGCGGATAGGCATCGGCGAAATCCTCAAGGCGGACAAGTGACAGCGCTTCATCGATGCGATGGGCCTTCTGTGGCAGAAGGCCACGCGCCTCAAGGCCGGTGGCCACGTTTTTGCGAACGGTGCGCCAGGGAAACAGCGTCGGATCCTGGAACACCAGCAGGCGTGACGGATCGGGCGCGCCGATCTGATTACCGTCTTCAAGAAGTGTTCCGCGTCGCGGACTTTCAAGTCCGGCGGCAAGGCGCAGCAGCGTGGACTTGCCGCAACCGGACGGGCCGAGCAGGGCGACGAACTCGCCCGGCGCTACTGAGAGGCTGATGTCGTCGAGCACGTCGAACCGCGTGCCTGCGATATCGTAATGATGGGTGACGGAGCGGATATCGAGCGACAGGGCGCGCGCCGCGCCGTCGTCTTGTACGAGTGCAGACATCAGATCAGCCCCCTTTCCTGCCAGACGAGCAGCCTGTCACGCGCCACGAACAGCAGCTTGACGATGCCCGAGCACAGGACTGCCATGATGACGATGGTGGCGTAGACGTTGGCGTAGGCCGAATAGGCGCTCTGGAAGGCGATGTACCAGCCGAGGCCATATTTGGCACCCAGCATCTCGGCCACCACCAGCACGGCGAAGGAGTAGTAGAGCCCCATGAACAGGCCGACGAACACGTGGTTGAGGGAGGCGGGCACGGCGACCTTCAGCACGAGGAAGCGTTCGCCGGCACCGAGCGTTCGCGCCACGTCGTAATAGGCGCGGTTGACCTGAGAGACGCCGGCCGCCGTCTGGATGGCGACGGGGATGCCGCAGGACAGGGCCACCAGAAAGATCGACGCATGAAAGGTGGTGGGAAAGAAGAAGAAGGTGGCCGGAATCCAGGCCGTGGCCGGCACCGGGCCGATCAGCTTCAGCACCGGCATGCCCCAATAATTGAAGCGGGCCGACCAGCCGAGCGCCACGCCGATCACGAAGCCGAGGCTGATCCCGGAAAAGAAACCGAGGCCCCAGAGACGTAGGGAATAGCCGATGCAGATCAGAAGGCGCGACCAGTCGGCGACGTAGACTTGCAACAGGCCATGCGGCGGCGAAAAGAACGGCTTCGGCAGCCAGCCGGTTTTGGCTGTGGTGAATTCCCACAGGAGGAACCAGACGCCGAGGGCAATCAGCCACGGTCCCCAGAAGGCGATGCGCTCGCCGATGCTGCCAAGGCGATGAAGGGTCAACGCCAGCGCCAACAGCAGGATGCCGCCCGTGGCCGTGATGGCCGCGAAAAGTCCGACGCTGCCCCAGGGGACGACATCGGGCAAACCCCAGGTGACGACGGCGGTCAGGAACCAGAACACTGAAGCCACCAGGCCCTGGTACCAGATGGGAAAGGACGTCACCGAGGCCGCTGTCACGCTGCCATCGGCGGTTTGAGCCAGATCGCTCACGGCATGTCTCCTGGACAGGAAATGAAGGGAGGCGGCCGAGCCGCCTCCGTCGTCAGGCGAGAATGTTGATCGTCACCCGCTCGGCCAGGTCTTTCGGGTCGGTGGCCGGATCGAGCACGTTGACGAACTTCAGATCCTCCGCGCCGCGCCGAACCTGATCGACCAGTTCGGGGCCGACCGGATGGTTATGCGTCACCAGATGGCCGATGATCTCGGTGAGGCTCTGAAGGTCGAGCCCGGCCGGCTTGAGATTCTCGAGGTACCAGGCCGCCACTTCGTCCGGATGGGACGCGGTATATTCGTGCAACTCGATGTTGCCCTCGGCGAGCCGGCGGATGGCATCCTTGTTCTCATTGAGGAAAGGACCGTTGGCGCCCAGAACGCAGCAGACCCGACCATCGAAGTAGCCCGTCTGGCTGTCGGCGATCAGGTTGAATCCGTGCTGCTTCTGGATGGAATAGGCCCAAGGATCGAGATGGGCGACGGCGTCGGCCTCGCCCTTGACGACGGCCTCGCCGACCAGTTCGAAGGGAACGACCTTCCATGTGATGTCGTTCTGCACGTCGACTCCGGCCTTGGCGAGCGCCACCTGAAACTGCAGATGCGGCGAGGTGCCTAGACCGGCGACCGAAATGGTCTTGCCCTTCACGTCGGAGAGCGTCTTGATGCCCGACTTTTCCGGCGCCAGCAGACGCAGGCAACCGCCATGCGAGCCGACGAACAGCTTGACGTCGAAACCTTGCTCCAGCGGCTTCAGCCAGTCGCCGACCAGGCCAGCGCCGGCATCGGCCTTGCCTGTGGCGAGCGCCTGAATGAGCGTCTGGCCGCTGGAGCCTTGATAGAACAGCTCCACGTCGACGTTATGTTTGGCATAGAGGCCCTTGGCGACGCCAAAACCGAGCGGAGAATGGCAGGCCGCCACTTCCGTCCAGGCAAGACGTACCTTGGTTGGCGGCGCGGCGATGGCCGGGGTGAACAGCCGGCTGCCCGCCGTCGCGCCGAGGGCCACGACACCGACACCGAGCGCCGTCCGCTTCAGGATGTCGCGCCGCGACGGTTGGGCTTCGGGTGAACTCGCTTTATGTAAAAAATCCGCCATGCCCCGTGCTCCCGTTTGCGGCCGCTTCCCGCTTCGGCCCATCAACCAGAAGGATAATCCCGGGACGGCGATTGTCTATATAAACTACTAAAATACTATTCTAATTACTTGGGCTTGGCCGTGAGCTTGTGCTGCAAAAGCCGCCGATTGAAAAACAGGCTGGATGCTGCGGAAAACATGCCTTTGCGAGACGACTTATTCCGCCGCTGAGGCGGCGGAGGGCTCGGTCAGGCAGCCTCCGCCCTTGGCGATGCGGAGAGATCGATGATCCGCGTCGCATTGCTCGCCGTGAAAGCCGGATCATGGCAGATGAACAGCACGCTCGCCCCGCGTGCGCGCTCCTCGGCAATGATCCTCTCGATCCGCGCGACATTCGTCCGGTCGAGGCCGCGCTGGGCCTCATCGAGAAGGAGCAGGGCAGGTCGCCGGGCGAGGGCGCAGGCGATGGTGACGAAGCGCCGGCTGGCCGTGTCGAGATCGAGAGGATGGCGATTGGCTACGTCTGACAGGCCCACACGCTCAAGCACCTCGGCGATACGGCTCGCGATGTCCACGGGCTTGAGGCCGAGCCCGTCGAGCCCGAAGGCGACCTCCTCGCGCACCGTCGGCGAGAACAGCTGGTTCTCCGGCTCCTGAAACACTGTCGCCACCAGGCTGGCAATCTCGTCGATCCTGAGCTTGGCGGTGGAACGGTCGCCGATGCGGATGCTGCCCGATGCCGACCGCGACAGGCCGTTGATCAGCCGGAACAGCGTGCTCTTGCCGACGCCGTTCGGGCCGACCAGCGCCACGGCTTCGCCGGCCGCGACCGACAGCGACAGGCGCTCGTAGAGCCGGGGGAGCTCCGGATAGCCGAAGGCGACATCGCGGACGTCGAGGATGGGCGCGGCCGTCGGCGCCGCATGAATCGCCCGTTCCTCACGGTCGGCCAGTCGGCGTGCCTGAGGCGACCAGTCCGAGAGGCGGCCGTTCTCCAGCGCCAGCATCCGGCAGCCGAGCGCCAATCCGAGATCAGGCTCCACGTCGAGGATCAGAAGCGCGCTGTCGGCTGGTTGGGCGGCAAGCTCGGAAACCAATCGCTGACGCGCGCCGACATCGAGATTGGCCTCGGCCTCGTCGAGGATCAGCAGGGCCGGTGACAAGGCGATCGCCGAGGCGATGGACAGGCGCTGCTGCTCGCCGCCGGACAGGGTGAAGGGGTCGCGCTCGTCGAGGTGTGCGAGGTCGAGCCGCTTCAACACATCGGCGACACGTGTCTCGATGTCGGCGATCGGCCAGTTCAGGTTTTCCGGGCCGAAGGCCACTTCCTCGGCGACGGTGAAGGCGCGACCCGACAGTTGATGCATTGGCACCTGGCCGACGTATTGAACGAGCGTCGCCCGCTCGGCGACCGGAATCTCCGCGATGGGCTGGCCGTCGGTGAGAATGTCGCCCAGCAGATGCGGGCCATGGCTGAGCCAACCGGCAACAGCCTGTCCCAGGCTCGATTTTCCGGAGCCGTTGGCGCCGACGATGCAGACGCGGTCGCCGCGCTCAAGGCAAAGGTCGATACCATCGAGGATCTTCCGCTCGGCAAAGCTGACGGACAGACCGGAAATGTTGACTAGAGCCACGGCCACACTCCCGCTTGCAGCACGGCGAGCCCGACGAGAGTGACGCGGGCCGGCTTCTCCCAGGAAGCTTCGCCGACTGGCCTCAGGGTTGACCGCCGTGGAAAGGCGCGGAAGGCGCGTTGGTTGAGGACGTGGCTGCGCTGGTCGGCCTCGATCAGCGCCGATGTGATGAGCGGTGAGATGAGAAGCACCAATCCCTTAAGGCGATGAAGGGGCGATCCGCCACGCCGCCAGCCGCGCGCCTCCTGTGCCTCGCGAATGGCGCGGATACGGGCGGCGAAGGCGTCGAGCATCAAAAGGGGGCTGGCGATCAGATAGGCCAGCGCTGGCGGCCATCCCGCGGTGTCAAGCGATCTCAGGAGGGTCGCCGGCTGGGTGGAGGTAAACACCAGGAGCGATGTGGTCACGATGGCCGTCACGCGCCCGGCAAGCGCGCTCGACCGTTCAAGGCCCAGTTCGCTGAACAGGGCGGGTCCCCAAAGGGGGCGGAATCGGGATGATGGATCAGCAGCGTCTGCACCGTTACGACTGCAACCGTGAAGGGCAGGGCAATCGCCAGGCCGCGTCGCAAGACGGTGAGAGCGAGCGTTCGGTCGATCAGGGCGGTGGCTGCCAACAGTAGCGCGGCGAAGACAAAGGCCGGCAAGGCCGACAGGAAAAGCACCAAACTCGCCGTCCACAGAAGGGCGGCGAGCTTGGTGCGCGGATTGACAGGCTGCGCCTTGTGGCCAGAGCGGCCAACCTGCATCTCAGCCACGCGAATACCTGATGTAGGGGAAGCCGGTAGCCAGCCGCTCGGGCAGGCGCTTGACGATCAGGAAGATGACGACGGCGGTGATCACCTTGTCGGCGACGTTGGAGCCGAAGACGGTGAGGGCCACCGAGCTCAAAAGCGTACCGCCGAGTTGCGAGAAATAGGCGACGGCGAAGTCCGAACCGGCCCCCGTGACGCCACCGAACAGGTAGACCTGGATGGGGACGGCGACGAGCGTCAGCACCGCTGCCAGGATCACGCCGGAAATGGCGGTCTGCCAGATGGTGCGGAACCAGCCGGCGCGGGCGAGCAGGCCGGTGGCAACACCGATCACCAGAGCAACGGGCGCGAAGGCGGCGGCGACCGGGTTGGTCAGCAGTCCCCAGATCAGGTTGGTGAGGAGACCGGCGATGCCACCGGCGATCGGGCCGGCCAGCACGCCGACCAGCACCGTGCCGAAGCTGTCGAGGAAGATCGGCAGGCGCAAGGCATCGTTGATCTGTCCGCCGACGATGTTGATGACGATGGCGGCGGCGATCAGCGTCAGGATGCGAGTGTTGAAGGCACTTTTCGAAGAGGCAATCACGGACATGATGAACTCCTTGTCGGCTATTCGATCACCGGCTTTCGCGCGATGAGATGATCAGCTCGTCGTATCCGGAGAGGGCGCAGGGCTCGCGGGTGAAGCTGTAGTCTTCGAGATCGACCAGCACGACTTCGGCCGTGGTGTAGACGGCCGAGCCCGGACCGAAATGCGCGCCAACGGTGACGCCATGCCGGTCGGACAGGGAGATGTGCAGGTGCTCGCCCAGCGCATCGATCGTCCCGACCAGCGAGACGATTTCGAAATGCCCCTCGCGTGTCTCCCAGACGCCCGTGTTGGCCAGACGGAGCGGAGCCTTCTTCAGGCTGCCGACGGCGGTGACGATCGACACTGCTTGCAAGCCACGCTCGGCAACGAAGGCTCTGAGGCCGGCGAGAAGATCTTCGCCCGGCTTGAAACGGACGGCATAAAAGCGACCACGACTGGGCGGTAGAACTGAATTTTCTGACACGACGGCTCCTTGTGAAAGCCAGTCGAAGTTAGCCAGAAGAATATCGATTCTATAGGTAATATTTACTAATTTGACACGGCAAAGCGGCTGTTCTTGCCACGCGGCTACCCCAGCAAATGACGCCAGAGCAGCCGCCATGGTCGTTCTGTCAGGCCGCCTCTTTTGATCGGCTCTGGGCAATGGCCTCGATATGCTCCGGCCCGATGCCGCAGCAGCCGCCGACGATGGTGGCGCCATCGTCGATCCAGCGATCGATCCACTTGAGATAGTTCGGCGGGTCGAGATCGGGCCTGAGCTCGGAAATGCCGGCATAGGGCTCGTCCGAGGGCGGCTCCGGCACGAAGGCGTTGGCGTAGACGCCTAGGCCGATGCCCGGTTTGCCAAAAGATTCGATGGCGAGGCGGGCCGCCTTCAGCGCGGCGCTCATCACCTCGGGCTGGCTGCAGTTGAACAGGATGGCCGAGGCTCCGGCGGCGAGCGTTCGCAAAACCGCTTCCCCGACGGGCTCCCACGACCGCAATTCGGCGGGGCCGGTGCGGCCGCGCTCGTCGCGCAGCGTATAGGAGATATAGATCGGCTTGCCGGTCGCCTTCGCCGCCGCGAAGGCGGTCAGCGCCTCGGCCGTGGAGCTCTGTGTCTCGACCAGCCAGACGTCGACATGCGGCGCCAGCCCAGCCACCAGTTCAGCGAGAATCGGCGGCGCCTGCTCCTCGATGAACTTGTTCGGCCGGTAGCTTTCGAAGATCGGTGGCAGCGAACCGGCGACGATCACCTTGCGCGGCGCGGCATCGGCGACAGTGCGGGCGATCGAACCGGCGCGGTCGGCCAGCGCGCGCCCTTCTTTCCAGAAGCGCTCCTCGCCGATCATGTGCGGCACCAGACCATAGGAATTGGTGGTAATGATTTCAGCGCCGGCATCGACATAGGCCTGATGGGCGCGGCGCACGTAATCGGGGGCCTCGATCAGCGACAGGGCCGACCATTCGGGCAGGCGGAACGGGGCGCCCAGCCGCTCAAGCAGGCGGCCCATGCCGCCGTCAAGGATGGTGACAGGAGCTTTGGCAGTCATAGGATTCTCTTTTCTTGTGCCATGGGCTTCATCCACGGGTGGCGCCGTAGGCGCGGCCGAAGCGCACTTCCAGACGATGTTGGACGATCTCGAACAGGATGGACAGTCCCCAGTAGATGAAGGCGGCCGTCAGCAGCATTTCCATGTAGTGATAGGTCGAACGACCGTAGGACTGGGCGAGAAAGTTGAGTTCCCACAGTCCCATCAGCGATACCAGCGACGAATCCTTCAGCATCGAGACGAACTGGGCTCCGGCCGGCGGAATGATGACGCGCGCCGCCTGCGGAGCGACGATCTTGACGGCGATCAGCAACGGCGACAAGCCAAGGGCCATCGCCGCCTCGCGCTGTCCGCGCGGGACCGCCGTAATCCCGGCACGGATCGTCTCGGCCAGATAGGCGGCGTAATTGAGTGACAGGGCCATGATGCCCGAGGTCAGCGCCGACAGGATGATGCCGAACTGCGGCAGGGCGAGGTAGATCAGCAGCACTTGCACCAGCAGCGGCGTGCCGCGAAAGAAGGATGCGTAGAAGGTGGCGATGGCAAAGGCGACCGGGTTGCGCGAAAGCCGGCCGAGCGCCGTCAACACGGCAAGACCGACAGCGAACACCATCGACATCGCTGTCACCAGAATAGTCAGAACTACACCCTGGACGAAGCCATTGGGCGACAGATGAAGGCCGAGCATGAAGGGCAGCTTGGCACGGATCAGCGCGAAGTCGAGGCCGAGATGCTGCAGCCCGCCGATGAGGGCGATGAGCAGCAGCGCCCAGGTCAGCCAGACCCGCAGCGTGAAATCGAAACGCAGCCGGTGGGTGTTCACCGGCCGCGCAACGATGGGAACTCCGGATTGAGTGATGTCACTCGGCATCTTTGGTGATGTCCGTATGGAACCACTTCTGGGAAATGCGGGCGATCGTGCCGTCGGCCTTCAGCTCCTTGATGACACGGGCGACCTCGGCGTCCCACTCGGGATCGCCCTTGTCGGTGACCACGGCATTCGGCTCGGCGAACAAGGGCTTGCCGACCACTTTCAGCTTGCCGGTCGCGTCGATCTGTCCCTGGGCTGTGCCGGCGGAGGCGACGATGGCATCGAGCCGCACACCGGCTCCCAAGGCCAAATTCTGGAAGTTGACCGTTTCATCTCCAGGCACGACTTCGACATTGCCAAAGGGGAATTCGATGGCCGGCTGGCCGGGGATGACGAAATTGCGGTTCAAGTAAGCTTCGTAGGATGAACCTGTACCGGCACCGACCTTCTTGCCGGTGATGTCCTTGGCCGATTGGATGGTCGTCTCGTCCTTGTTGACGACCAACACGGCCGGCAGGCTGTAGTAGATCACCGGGAAGTTCACGACCTTGGCGCGCTCCTCAGTCGGTGTTGCCGAGGAAATGGCCAAGTCCCAGCGACCGGCCCACTTGCCACCGATGATGGTTTCCCATCCCGGCGTTTCCAGCTTCAGTTTGACACCAAGCTTTTCGGCAAAGGCTCGGGCCACGTCGACATCGAAGCCGTCGAGTTCATTCTTGTCATTGATGAAGCCGAAGGGCGGATAGTCATTAACGAGGACGTCGACGACTTCACCCTTGGCGTGGACACGGTCGAGCGTTTCTCCGGCGAAGGCGACGGTGGGCAGGGTAAGGGCGGCAAACAGGACGAGCAGGCGGGGCGTCATCAAGGCGGTCACTCCGTGGCCGTTGGAATGGGATCCATGATGCAGCCTTGCCCTGCCGCCGCCGACGTTGACCCGTTCAAATCCTGATCGCAACAGGAAATATCTTACCCTCCATTGTCGCTAAAACGACAACAGTTTCCGAACCTTGCCGAGGCGACTTCGGTTTGACGCCCGATTGTTGCTGCCTTTGATCACGGGGCCAGCGGTGTCTCCGCGATGGCAAAGGGCGTTTCGAGGCGACCAAGGCTGCCGCGCATTCACGTTGGTGATGACGCGGCAATTTTCGACGAACAGGAACAGTTTTCTCCGCCGACGCCGGCAAGCGAACCAAACATCACCGCTCCAGGAGAATACGGCGGCGGACGTTCTTTGACTAGTTTGTCGATAGATAAATATCCTTAGGCACGGCTCGCAGAACGCCATTTGGCGGACAAGGCAGCGCCGTCGGTATCGACACCCGGCCACATGGCCGCATCGGGGAAATCTCATGAGTTTCATCACGAGGACGGCCGCATCGACGGCCACTGTTCTGGCATCTGTCCTGCTCGCCGGCGCCTCCCTGGCCGCCGGCCTGACCGGCGCCCCCGCACCGTTTGATAAGGGCGGCGTCAAGTTCGCTCTGGTCGGCTTCATCTCGGCCGGCGATTTCTTCGCGGCTGTGCAGGCTGGTGCCAAGGCCCAGTCGGCGGCCATCGGCGTCGACCTGCAGGTGTTCCCCGGCCGTCAGGACAGCGCCGAGCAGCGCCTGCAGATCGAGCAGGCGATCAATCTGGGCGTCAAGGCCATCGTCATCGACCACGGCGAGCCGGAAGCGCTGCGCGACGTGGTGCAGAAGGCGCTCGACGCCGGCATCAAGGTGGTCGCCTTCGACGTCAACATCGACAACCCGGCCGTGCCGCAGGTCGAGCAGAGCGATCATGAACTCGCCCGCCTCGCCCTCGAGCAGGCTGTGAAGGACAACGGCACCAGCTTCAACGCCGGCTATGCCTATGTCGCCGGCTTTGCGCCGCTCGACCGCCGCAATGAGGTCTGGCAGGACTTCAAGAAGGCCAATGCCGGCGTCGTCGAGAAAGCGCAGTTCGGCGTGGTCAATGCGACGACGGCGCTCTCCACCTCCGATCAGGCCAAGGCCGTGTTGCGCGCCAACCCGGATATCTCCGTGGTCTTCGCCCCCTATGACGAGTTCGCCCGTGGCGTGAAACTCGCCGCGACGGAAAACGGGACGGCCAGCAAGCTGAAGATCTACTCGGCCGACGTCTCCACGGCCGACATCCAGGAAATCGTCGCCGATGGCAGCCCGTGGGTTGCAACGGTCGCCACCAATCCGGCTCTGGTCGGCGCCGCTGCCATCCGCGCCGCTGCCAAGCTCGTGGCCGGCGAACCCGTCGACCACAGCCTCGTCATCAAGCCGACCCTGCTGACCCAGGCCGACCTGCGTGCCGCCGGCGTGACCACCATCGAGGAACTGGCCGCCAAGGTGCCGTCGTTCAACGAGAGCGATGTCGCTCTTTCGCCGTGGATTCCGGTCGCCAGCAAGTAAGCGGGCTCTCCTCGCGCCTCCTTAAGCGAGCCGGCTTCGGCACTCAGCCGAGGCCGGCTTCGTGACGTTCTTTCATGCCACTTATCCGGAGAAACCGATGGCACGGCAGCCTCGCTCGTCCAAACCCAGCACGCCCAACTCAAGAACCACCGAGGAGATCGCGCTCGGCATCAGGCGGCGCGTGTTCGAACACACCATCCGCAACAACGGCGGCTACCTGAGCCAGGCCTGTTCGGCGGCCGAGCAACTGGCCTGGCTCTACAACGAGGAACTCCATATCGGCGAGCCGACGCTGCCGCCGGTGCCCGAGCCGTTCGGCGGCGTGCCTTCCGCCACCAACACCGACTATCACACCGGCGCCGGCTACAACGGCCCTGCTCTGCCGGGGTTCGACCGGCTGATCTTCGCGCCGGCGCATTACGCGCTCGTCGCCTATGCCACCCTGATCGAAGTGGGGCGCCTCGCACCGGAAGCCCTCGGACAGTTCAACCGCGACGGTTCGTCGGTCGAGATGATCGGCGCCGAGCATTCCCCTGGCATGGAGGTGCACAACGGCACCCTCGGCGTCGGTCTGTCGACGGCGGCCGGCCTTGCCTGGGGCCGTCGCCGCAAGGGCGAGACCGGCCGCGTCTGGGTGTTCATGTCGGACGGTGAGGTTGAGGAAGGGCAGACCTGGGAGGCGGTACAGGCGGCGGCCTATCACGGCATCGACACGCTCAACGCCATCGTCGATGTCAACCAGCAGCAATGCGACGGCGCCATGTCCAGCGTAATGGACGTGCGCGACATCAGGGCCAAGTTCGAGGCCTTCGGCGCCGTTGTGGCGGAGGTCGACGGCCATGATCTCGGCGCGCTGCGCTGGGCGGCCAAGACGCCGCATCCCGGCCAGCCGCTGATCATTCTGGCAAAGACCAGTCCCTTCAAGGACATGAACTATCTCGAACGCCGGTTCCCGCGTCTGCACTACGTCCGCTTCAAGGACGAGGCCGACCGCGCCGCCACCAATACCGCCATCGCCGCCGAGCTCGGCGTCGCCCCCGTAGACTACGTGCGCTGAGGTCTCGTCATGGTCGAACTCGTCAACCGTCCCTATGCCGGCGCCTTCGAGGCTTATGCCGTCGCCCACCCGAAAGTGCTCTGCCTCTCCGCTGATCTCACGTCGTCCTGCGAGATCGACGGCTTCCGCGATCGCCACCCCGAGCAGTTCCTGTCGCTGGGCATGGCCGAGCAGAACATGATGAGCTTTGCCGGCGGCCTGGGTCTCGCCGGCTTCCGGCCCTTCCTGCACACCTTCGGCGTCTTTCTCTACCGCCGCCCCTATGACCAGCTGATCGCCTCGGTGGCCTATCCGCGCCGCAAGGTGCGCCTGATGGGCTTCCTGCCGGGCGTCACCACGCCGGGCGGCATGACGCATCAGGCGATCGAGGACATCTCGGTGATGCGCTCGATCCCCAACATGACCATCCTGGAGACCGGCGACGCAACGGAAGTGGAGTCGATCGTCGAGGCGGCCGACAGCGTCGATGGCCCCGTCTATGCCCGTGTGCTCAGGGGATCGGTGCCGCGTCTGTTCGATACGCCGATCGTCGTCGGCAAGCCGCGCGAACTGTCGCTCGGCACCGATGTGCTGGTGATCACCGCCGGCATCACCACCGAAGAGGCGTTGCGGGCGCGCGGCGCACTGTCCAAGGCCGGCGTTTCCATCCGCCACATTCATCTCAACACCATCAAGCCGTTCGACGCGCAGTATCTGCTCGACCATCTGCAGTCGGTGCGCCACGGCGTGGTTACCCTAGAAAACCACGTCACCGAGGGCGGCATAGGATCGCTGGTCGCCGAGACCATCGCCGATGCCGGCATCGCCAAGCGCCTGGTGCGGCTCGGCCTCAAGGACACCTACGCCCACGGCGGCTCGCGTCCCTACCTGATGCGGACCTATGGCCTCGATGCGCCGGCGCTGGTCGCCGCCATCGAACGGCTGACCGGCCAGAGCTTCGGCATCACCGATGCCGACCTCGATGCCGTCCGCATCGACGCCGTCCACTCGTCAGCCAAGGCGGAGGCTCTCTGATGTCGCGCTTTTCCGTCTTCTATCGCATCTTCGCCGGCAGCCTCGACGAAGCCAGCGAGCGGGCCGCCGGCATCGCTCTCGAACAGACCGTCGAGATCCCGCGCGACGTGGTGCCGAAGGGCTATATCGAGGATGTCATCCTCGGCAAGGTCGAGAGCGTCCGTGCCGAGGACGCCGGTTCCTATCTCGCTCATCTCACCTACAGCCCAGACAGCACCGGCAACGAGCTGCCGCAGCTCCTCAACGTCATCTTCGGCAACTCCTCGATCCAGAAGGGCATTCGGGTCGTCGGTTTCGAGCCGGGCGAGCGCCTTTCGCAGGACTTCAAGGGTGCCCGCTTCGGCATTTCAGGCGTCCGCGCGCGGGCCAAGCGCCCGACCGGCGGTCTGATAGCCCCGGTGATCAAGCCGCAGGGCAGCGACGCCGACACGCTGGCCGCCATCGCCTATGCGGCGGCGCTCGGCGGCGCCGATATCATCAAGGACGATCACGGCCTGACTGACCAGGCGTCGGCGCCGTTCAAGACGCGCGTCGAGAAAGTCGCCGCCGCGGTTGCCAGGGCAAACCGGGAAACCGACGGCAACAGCCTGTATTTCCCCAACATCGCCGGCCGCAGCGAAGACCTGATGGACTTCGCCCGCTTCGCCAAGGAGGCGGGGGCAGGGGGCGCGCTGGTCATGCCGGGGCTGTTCGGCTTCGATCTCACCCGCCGCCTTGCCACCGCCGACTGGTTCGACCTGCCGCTTATGGCGCACCCGACGTTCCTTGGCAGCTATGTATTGTCCGACACGCTCGGCTTCACCCATGCCATGATGTTCGGCGTGCTGCAGCGCCTTGCCGGCGCCGATATTTCGATCTTCCCCAATGTCGGTGGCCGCTTCGGCTTCTCGGCCGAAGAGTGTCTTTCCATTGCCGAGGCCTGCCGCGCGCTCGATGGCGTGGGCCGGCCGATCTTCCCAAGCCCCGGTGGTGGAATGAGCGCCGACCGCGCGCCGGAGATGCGTGCCATGTACGGCGATGATGTCGTATATCTCCTCGGCGGTAGCCTGCTTCGGCATGTCGACCGCATCGGCGAAACGCTGAAGGACATGCGTGCCCGCCTGACATGAGGATGAGGACCGAAGGACATGCGCTATACAGCCGCCCACTGGGGAACCTATGTCGTCGAGGGCAAGGCGGACGGCGTCAGTCTGAACCCGCTCGCCGATGATCCGCAGCCCTCGACGATCGGGCGCGGCTGGCTGAGCGCGGTGCGAGATCAAGGCACCCGTATCCGCCGTCCCTCGGTGCGCCGTGCCTGGCTGGAGAAACGCGACCGCGATCGCACCGGCGACGATCCCTTCGTGGAGCTTCCCTGGGACGAAGCGCTGGATCTCGCGGCGGATGAACTTCGCCGCGTTGTCGACACCCACGGCAACAAGGCGATCTTCGGCGGTTCCTACGGTTGGGCGAGTGCTGGCCGCTTCCATCATGCCCAGTCGCAGCTCAGGCGTTTCCTGAACCTCATCGGTGGCTACACGCGCTCGGTCGACACCTATTCCCATGCGGCGGGCGAGGTTCTGCTGCCGCATGTTACCGGCATGAGCAACGGCCTTTTCCAGGATTGCATGACGTCGTGGTCGCTGCTTGATGGCAATACCGAGCTCTTGGTTTGCTTCGGTGGTATTTCAGGCCGAACGGCACAGGTGATGTCGAGCGGCACCACCGGCCACGAGGTGGAGAGCTGGCTCGCTCGTATTCATCGGGCCGGGGCGAGGGTGGTCAATATCTCGCCGCGCCGGGCCGACGTGCCGGGTGTTCTCGATGCCGAGTGGATCGCGCCGCGTCCCAACACCGATACCGCCCTGATGATGGGGCTCGCCCACGTTCTGATCGAAGAGGGTCTGGCCGACCGGAGCTTTCTTCAGCGCTACACCCACGGCTGGCCGGTGTTGGAAGCCTACATCAAGGGGGAGACTGACGGCATTGCCAAGACGGCGGCCTGGGCGTCCGCCATCACCGGGGTCGCCGAAGCCCGCATTCGCGATCTCGCCCGGGAGATGGCGGCGAAGCGGACCATGATCTCGCTCGCCTGGGGTATCCAGCGGGCCGATCACGGCGAACAGCCGCTCTGGATGGGGCTGGCGCTGGCTGCCATGCTGGGACAGATCGGAACCAAGGGTGGCGGTTTCGGCTTCGGCTACGGCTCTACCACGCCAGTCGGGCGTCCGATCCGGTCGCTGCCCTGGCCGTCGGTCGCCCAGGGGCGCAACGCCGTGCCCGATTATATTCCAGTGGCCAAAATCGCCGATCTGCTGCTCGATCCAGGTGGCAGTTGCACCTATAATGGCAAAACCCTCGTCTATCCCGACATCCGCCTCGTCTATTGGACCGGCGGCAATCCCTTCCACGCCCATCAGGATCTCAACCGTCTTGCCGAGGCGTGGAAGCGGCCGGAGACAGTCATCGTCAACGACATCTGGTGGACGCCGACCGCCCGCCGCGCCGACATCGTCTTACCAGCCACCTCGCCGCTCGAGCGCGAGGATATCATGCTGAACCGTCGCGACGGCTCGCTGGTGTTCATGGACAAGGTACTGGAGCCCCTCGGTGAGGCGCGTGACGATCACGCCATCTTTCGTGGGCTTGCCGAACGTTTTGGCGTTGTCGACACCTTCACCGAAGGCAGGGACCAGGACGGCTGGCTGCGACACCTCTGGGAGCAATCGAGCAAGGTGGCCGTCCAGCACGGCGTTGACCTCCCGGACTTCGATACCTTCCGTTCCATGGGGCGCTTCGATCGCCCCGATCCCACGGGCGAGGTCATTCAGTTCGGCGACTTTATCGCCGATCCCGATGGCAACCCGCTCGCAACGCCCAGCGGTCGCATTCAGCTCCACAGCGAGGTCATCGCCGGCTTCGGCCTCGCCGACTGTCCCGGCCATCCGGTCTGGATCGAGCCGACGGAATGGCTGGGTGCGAAAGACAGCGTTGGTCGCCTGCACCTCGTTTCCGGCCAGTCGATCAGCCGTTTGCACGGCCAGCTCGACAACGGTTCGGTTGCCAGGGCGACCAAGATCGACGGTCGCGAACCGGTCTATCTTCATCCGACTACCGCTCAACGGCTGGGCATCGGCAGCGGCGATATCGTGCTGCTGTCCAGTCATCGCGGCAAGGCGCTAGCCGGTGTTGTTGTCGATGACGGAATCCGCGAGGACGTCGCCTGGATGGGGACTGGAGCTTGGTACGATGCGCAGCAAATAGATGGCGAGCTGATCGATGTGCACGGCAACCCGAATACGCTGACCATCGACAAGGGGACGTCGGGCCTTGCGCAGGGCAACATCGCCCACACCGCGCTGATTGAAATTCGCAAGTGGGTTGGGCCGCTTCCGGACCTGACAATCGATCGCCAACCGCCCATTGAGGACCGGATCGTCTACTGACCTGTTGAGGCTGGAAATGACCGCGGCGGTGGTTTGGGATATCCTCGACCACCGCGCTAACGGGATTTTACCTATAGAAAAACTGAAGGCGACCTTCAGAAGTTGCGATTAGGTCGCGAGGGCCTCAGGGCCTATATTGAGGGTGCAAAAAGAAATGAAACAAAGAGGCCGGAAACCTCCGGCCTGGAAAAGGAAAACCGAAATGTTCGCCACCCTCAAGCGTACGGCCAAGCTCCTCCGCGCCCCCACCCAGGCTGAGCGCGATCTGGCCTACCTCAACGAAGCCGGCGACCGCTACGACCTCGAAGCCCGCGAGCGCAACCTCAACAACCGCGCCTTCAACCGGGGCCTCGGTCTCTGAGGATCTGACCGCACCAAGCCGAAAATCTGACTACGACGTTGAGCGCTCGAAACCTGACCGGTTCGGGCGCTTTGTCGTATCCGCTGCGTGGTCTGGTCCAAAAAAAGCCGCGCCATCCCAGGGGACAGCGCGGCATGTCGTTGTCAGCTAATCCAGATCAGATCGAGCGGGCCACCTCATAGGCATCCCAGATCGCATACATGATGTTGGAGACCTGCCGGGCATCGCCAAAGCTGTAGACCTCCGGTACCAGATTACGGACCTTTTCGTAGAGGCCGCGCTCCGAACGATAACCGATGGCGACGATGGCGCTGTCGGCCGGCACGAAGGTTTCCTTGTCGCCGCTCTTCACCTTGAAGCCACCCGCGACGGGCTCCGCCACGTAGCTCGACGTCAGGATGTCGATCTTCTTGAAGATCAGGAGGTCGTGCAGCATGTCGTGGTTGGCGTGACAGAGTGGTCCTGCCAGCGCCAGGATCTTCGGCGCCAGTTCGACGATCGTCACCTTCTTGCCCTGATCATGCAGCCATAGCGCCGTCTCGCAGCCGACGAGGCCGGCGCCGATGATGATGGTGCTATCGCCGGCCGGCTTGATGCCGTTGAGCACGTCCTCGGCCGTGTAGACGTTCTGGGCGTCGCCGATCTTC
Source organism: Pleomorphomonas sp. PLEO (assembly GCF_041320595.1). Classification (NCBI taxonomy): domain Bacteria; kingdom Pseudomonadati; phylum Pseudomonadota; class Alphaproteobacteria; order Hyphomicrobiales; family Pleomorphomonadaceae; genus Pleomorphomonas; species Pleomorphomonas sp. PLEO. Next base: position 4,116,614 of record NZ_CP166625.1, on the reverse strand, counting down.
AGCATCTTCGGCTGGGAGCCGGTAGCGACGATCAGCACGTCGGGCTTGGCGAGCCGAATGCTCTCCTCGGTCACTTCCGTGTTGAAGATCACCGGCACCTTCAGTTCGCGCAGCTCGCGCTCGTACCAGTGGATCAGGGCGTGATCATCGTCCTTGAAGTCGGGCACGCCGCCGGGGATGACGACGCCACCGAGACGGTCGGACTTTTCATAGAGGGTGACGACATGGCCGCGCAGCGTGGCGACGCGGGCCGCTTCCATGCCGGCAACGCCGCCACCGACGATCATGACCGACTTCTTTTCAAGGGCGGCGGTCAGGCCATACTCCGCTTCGCGACCGCAGGCCGGGTTCACGGCGCAGGAGATCTGCGAGTACTTGGCGAGGCGGCCCATGCATCCTTCCTGACAGGAGAGGCAGGGACGAATGCGATCGATCTTCTCGGCCCGCACCTTGTTCGGCAGTTGCGGATCGGCAAGCAGCGGACGGGCGAGACCGACGAAATCGGTCTGGCCGGAGATGATGGACTCCGCCGCGAGGTCGGGATTGTCCATGCGGCCGGCGGTGATCACCGGCACCTTCAGCACCTCTTTCAGGATCCTGTTGTAGGGCAGGTAGAGGCCCTTGGCCTGATACATGGGCGGGTGGCTCCAGTACCAGCTGTCATACGAGCCGACGTCGCCATTGAACGCATCGTAACCGGCGGCTTCCAGCAGTTTGGCCGCCTCTATGCCCTCGGGAATGTCGCGACCCATCTCGACGAACTCTTCGCCCGGCAGGCCGCCGCTCTTCCAATCCTTGATGAAGCTCTTGATGGAGTAGCGCAGGGAAACCGGATAGGCGTCGCCGCAACGCTCCTTGATCGCTTGCACGATCTCGACGGCGAAGCGCAAGCGGTTCTCCAGACTGCCGCCGTATTCGTCGGTGCGCTGGTTGAACATGGAGATGGCGAACTGGTCGAGCAGGTAGCCTTCGTGGACGGCGTGGATCTCGATGCCGTCAAAGCCGGCACGCTGGGCGATCTCGGCGCTGTCGGCGAACTTGCTGACGTAGGTTTTGATTTCCTCGATGGTCAGGGCGCGGCAGGTCACGCCGTCGATCCAGCGGTGCGGGATCGGCGACGGCGCGACGGCCGTCCTGCCGACGATGGACGGCATCGACACACGGCCGAAACCGGCGGAGAGCTGCAGGAACATGCGCGCGTCATAGGCGTGCACCCGTTCGGTCAAGATCTTGCCTGTCTTGACGAAGTTGAGCGGGTTCAGCGTCGGGCAGGGCATCGATGGCAGAGCGCAACGCTCGATGTCGTTTTCGACCATGGTCACGCCGGTCATCAGCAGACCTGCGCCGCCCTTGGCGCGCTCGACGTAATATTCGACGCCGCGATAGTTGTACGTGCCGTCGGCATCGCACAGCCCGCCCGGACCCATCGGCTCCATGACGTACCGGTTCTTGATTTCGAGACTGCCGATCTTCATCGGCTCGAACAGGATTTCGTGGTTCTGCTTCATGGGCTTGTCGCGGCTTTAAACCGCGCCTCCGGCTGAATGCGACTTCGACATGCTCCCTTGCGAGAGCGGTTGAGCGCACCCTAGAGCCAGCCTTGCTATCCCTACAAAGACTTGATAGGCCTGTTTGCCATGCTTGAAAGGTATATCCGCAATGGAACTGAGGCACCTTCGCTATTTCGTGGCGGTGGCCGACGAGGGCAGCGTCAGCGGTGCTGCCAGGACGCGTCTTCACACCGCTCAGCCCTCGCTCAGCCGTCAACTCAAGGATCTGGAAAGGGAATTGGGCGTCGAGCTGTTCGATCGGCGGGTGAGGGGCGTGGTGCTTACTCGGCCCGGCCGGCTGTTTCTCGGTCATGTTCGGCAGGTGCTGAAGCAGCTCGATGACGCAATCGACGTTGTGCGCAACGCTCCGATGACGATCCGCGTCGGTATTATTCCTGGGCTGGAGACCTTCGTGCTGCCCGAGTTTCGGCGGCTCGCACGCGAGATCGCCGGGGAGGTCGACATCGAGGTAACCAGCGCCCCGTCCACGGCTCTCATCCAGTATCTGAAGGACGGCAATCTGGATCTCGCTTTTGCCCGTCCTTCCGTGACTGACCTCGACTTGCATTTCGAGCCGATAGATCGCCACCGCATCAGCGTGTTTCTTCAGGCCGGCCATCCACTGGCGCTCCGACCCGAGCTGACCTTTTCGGATCTGGTGGGGCACACCTATGTTGCCGTCAACCAACGCGTTGCGCCATTTCTACGCGGCGAGATCGATACTTGGGGTCAGCAACGTGGTCTTGCCCTATCCCCGACCCATGTCGCCGGAGACATCGCTTCCACCTTTTCGCTGATCATGGCCACCGACGGTTTCTCGCTGATGCCCGATTATGCCGAACGTCTGATGCCGGCGACCCTGACAATGCGGCCGCTCGTCGACGGTCCGGCGCCGCTGATGTTGGCGATCGCCTATCGACCCTTGCTCTTGTCACCGGTGCAATCGCTCGTCTCCACGGTTGCGAGCTCTTGGCAGCGCGCTTGAAGTGCCTCGGCTAAGGATGCTTTCCATAGAGAATCTAAAAATGGTCTTCAGAAGTTGCGATTAGGTCGCGGGAGCTCTCGAAGCTATATTGAGGGCATAGAAAGAAACGAGAGAAAGAGGCCGGAAACCTCCGGTCAGGAAAGGAAGAAAACAAATGTTCGCCACCCTCAAGCGTGCTGCCAAGGCCCTCCGCGTTCCCACCGCCGAAGAAGTTGAGCTGGCCTACATCTACGAAGCCGGCGATCGTTACGACCTCGAAGCGCGCGAGCGCAATCTCAGCCGCCGCAACTTCAACCGGACCCTCGGTTTATGAGGATTGTGGCTGCTGGGCCGCTATCGAATTGAAACGACGTCGAGCGCTCGATAACCAGCCGGTTCGGGCGCTTTGTCGTTTCTGAGTTTACCCGTAATAAGCAGTGACGCGGCCGAGGTGACACGTAGTCGTGACAAGGACCTCAAGTTGTCCAGGCGGGATCGTTGTCTTGACCTTATGGAATTTTTAGAAATTCTCACCTAAATTAGTCATAGTTAGATTTAGTAGACTGTGTATTGAACAGCCTGCCGATCGGCGATGGCGAGGTCTGGTTATGGACGAGCGTAGTGGAGCTTCGGCGGAAGAGGGCGATTTGAGTTCCGCGTGTTCCACACCAGAGTGCAGCGGCATGTTGCTTCACTGCCCAACCAAAAACGAAACCCGCTGCATTGTCTTCGACACATTATTCGGAACGAACGCCGCCCCCATCCTGCTGATCGATCCTGAGGCCGATGGGGCGGTCGTCGATGCCAATAAAAAAGCTTTGGAGTTCTATGGCTACAGCCGCGAGGCGTTTCGCAAACTCCATGTTTGGGACATCAATACGCTGGGCCGTTCGGTTCTGCCTGTTCTGCGTGAGATCTCGTCCTGGGCGGGTGGGCACTATCCGCAACGCTTTCGCCATCGGCTGGCCGATGGAACAATTCGCGACGTGCAGGTCTACGCCGGCCCGGTTCAATTGATCGACCGCAAATTGCTGCTGTGCGTGGTTCAGGACATTACCGCCGTGATCGAGGCGGAGCAGTTCAACCGCTTGCTGCTTGAAAGCGTCAATGTCGGCGTCTGTGGCATAGACAATGCCGGCGCTTTCACCTTCGTAAACCCTGAGGCGGTCAGAGCTTTCGGTCTTCTCCATGAGAGTGAGGTCATCAAGCTCGGCATTCATCGGTTCCTTGGCGGGACGGATGAGGGGATCGACAGCGATGCACAGCGGATAGTTCAAGCGGCGACAACCGAGCCGAGCGCTCAAGGGGCCGAGTGCTTGATGCGTCGAGCGGATGGCACCCCGTTTCCTGTGCGGCTTCTCGCCAGCCCGATCCGTGTCGGCGATAAAGTGCAGGGCGCCGTTCTGAGCTTCACTGATTTGACCAAGCAACGCGAGCGGGAAGATCAGGTCGCAGACTTGATCAATTCAATTCCCGGCATCGTCTTCCAGGCAGTGATGACCCCGAACGGACATTTCAGCCCCACTTATTTCAACGCCGAGGCCAGTGGTTTTCTTGGGATTTCCCAGGACGCTGATCTGACCTCCCCAGAGGTCTTGTCATCTTTCTTGCCCCGTTCCGGCTGGTTCGGCCTGCTACGCAGCCTCAAGAGATCGGCGCGGGGGCTTCACCCGTGGGAACGCGAGTTTCAAATAAGGGGTAGGGACGGCGGGAAATGGCTGCTTGGCCGCGCCAAGACGCGCCTTCAACCCAACGGCGAGGTTGGGTTCATGGGCGTGCTTCTCGACATCACCGATCGTAAGCATCTGGAGGCTCGTCTGGAGGAAGCCGCGCTTACGGATTCCCTGACTGGACTCAAGAATCGCCGTTACTTCGAGCAGACCTTGCAAAGTTCGGCCGTGCAACATTCTGATTATGGCCGGCCATATTCGCTGATGGTGATCGATATCGATCACTTCAAACAGCTGAATGACCGTTATGGCCATGGCGTCGGCGATGACATGCTCTGCCACGTTGCCGACATCTTAAGGCTCCGGTCGCGAGGGACCGATTGTGTTGCGCGATGGGGGGGCGAGGAATTCGCGGTGTTGCTGCCGGAAACGGAGTTGGGCTTGGCCTCAACTGTGGCGAACGATATTCGCTCTCTGGTGGCTGAGGCCGCCTTTTCAGCGGATGGTCTGTCCATAAGCGTTGGTGTTGGCGAAGTGGTTACCGGTGAGGACGCTGACGCATTCTTCCGTCGCGTCGATGCCGCGCTTTATCGCGCCAAGGCGAACGGCCGTAATCGGGTCGAGCTAGCCTGAAGCAGTCCTCGCGATCCAGCATTGCGAGCGCCCGACAGCTCCAGGCCGTCGGGCGCTGCGTGATCAGCCCTTTGGATCGACCCATCCACCGACCGGCTCGAACCCGGCCATGGCCTCTCGCGGTCCCCAAGTCCCCGGCTTATAGAAAGCCGGCGCGCTCGGGGCTTCAAGGACGGGCTCGACGATCTGCCAGGCAAGTTCCGCCATATCTTCGCGGGTGAAGAGCTGGCGCCGGCCGTTCATGGCATCGCCGATCAAGCGCTCATAGGGCAGCATGTTGTCCATGCCGTCGCTGAAGGCGGTCAGTTCCACCGGTTCACCGACCATATTGCCGCCATTGGCCTTGCGCCGGGCGCCGATGCCGATCGATACCTCGGGGCCAAGGCGAAAGCGTATGTAGTTGGCTTCGCCCGGCCGGATCGGATCAAACACTTCGAGCGGCGGCCGCTTGAAGCGGACCACTACCTCGGTGGCGCGTACCGGCAGGTTTTTGCCGGCGCGGATATAGAACGGCACGCCTTGCCAACGCCAGGTATCGACAAACAGGCGCACCGCTACGAAGGTCTCGACGCGCGAGTTGGCGGCGACGCCGGATTCGCTTCGGTAGCCCTCGAACTGGCCCCGGACGACATCGCGCTCCTCGAGCGGGCGGATGGCCTTCAGCACCTGCACCTTTTCGTCGATCAGATCGTCCGACAGGGCATTGACCGGAGGCTCCGTGGCGAGCAGCAGCAGGATGTTGACGAGGTGGTTCTGCACCACGTCGCGCAACGCTCCGACTTCCTCGTAAAAGCGACCGCGACCCTCGACACCGAAATTCTCGGCCATGGTGATCTGGACGCTGTCGATGTAGTTGCGGTTCCACAGCGGCTCAAGGAAGGAGTTGGCGAAGCGGAAGTACAGAAGGTTCTGGATCGCTTCCTTACCGAGATAGTGATCGATGCGGAACAGGTCGTCTTCCTTGAAGACGGTGTGCAGAACGCGGTTGAGGTCTTGTGCCGATTGCAAATCGCGGCCGAATGGCTTTTCCACCATCAACCTGGCACCGGCCGACAGATTGGCTTGCTTGAGGCCGGCGGTCACCGAGGCGAACATTGATGGCGGAATGGCGAGGTAGTGAAGAACGCGCCGCCGATCGGACAGAACTTCGCCAAGCCGGGTAAAAGTCGTCGGGTCTTGATAGTCGCCGGGGACGAAGCGCACGAGACTGGCAAACTTGGCGAAGGTGGGCTCGTCGATCGAGCCACAGCTTGAGGCGATACTGTCGCGAGCGCGCTCCAGCAGCTTTTCAACGCTCCACCCTTCGCGGGCCACGCCGACGATCGGTTCGTTGAGGTTACCGCGCCGCACCATTTGGTACAGCGAGGGGAAAATCATCTTGCGGGCGAGGTCGCCGGTGGCCCCGAAGATGACAAGAGCGTCCGACCGTCCGTTACGGGCTTCCTTGATGGCTCTGGGCATGTCAGTGGCTCTCCTTCTTCTCGATGTGGCCACCGAAGGCCTGGCGCATTGCCGAAAGCACCTTGTTGGCGAATTCGTCATTGCCGCGCGACGTAAACCGACTGAACAGCGCCGAGGACAAAACCGGCACCGGTACGCTGGTGTCGATGGCCGCCTTGAGCGTCCAGCGTCCCTCGCCGGAGTCGGCGACATTGCCCTGATAGGACGAAAGATCGGGGTCGGCGGAGAGCGCCGAAGCGGTCAGATCGAGCAACCACGAACTGATGACGCTAGCGTGTCGCCACACCTCGGTGACGGCGGCCACGTCGAAGTCGTAGCGGTAGTATTGCGGCTCCTCGAGCGGACTGGTCTCCGCGTCGGCCTTCCGTGCCACTGCGCCGGCATTGGCCGATTTCAGGATGTTGAGACCTTCCGCGTAGGCGGCCATCATGCCGTATTCGATGCCATTGTGGATCATCTTGACGAAGTGCCCAGCGCCAGCCGGACCGCAATGAAGATAACCACGTTCGGCCGTGCCGAACGACGGGTCGCCGCCGGGGGCAAGCGTCGCGAACACTGGATCGAGCCGGGCGACGGCGCCGGCATCCCCGCCGATCATCAGGCAGTAGCCGCGCTCCTTGCCCCATACGCCGCCGGATGTGCCGACATCGAGAAAGTGAATTCCCGCCGTGGCGAGTTCGCCGGCAAGGTCGACGGCGTTACGATAGTTGGAGTTGCCACCATCGATGAGGATGTCATCAGGCGAAAGGTGCGTCGAAAGATCGCGGACCGTGCTTTCCGTGACGGCGGCGGGCAGCATCAGCCAGATGGCGCGCGGCGGTTTCAGGTGGGCTATCAGGTCTTCGACCGAGGAGGCGGCCACGGCGCCTTGGGTTTCGATAGCGGCAACGTTGTCTCGATTGAGGTCATAGGCCACGACTTCATGGCCGCCCGCCATGAGACGCAGTGCCATGTTGTAACCCATCCGGCCCAGTCCCATCATTCCGATCTGCATTTGTCACTCTCCAAGAAGCCCTCGCGGACTTCGGGTGTCTGGAGCTCGGGCCCAGAGAGGCGCTGGGGCGAGCCAATTATCTGGAGGTAGAGTTGTTTGGAGGGGTCTCAAATGGTTTCCGCGAGGCCGACGAATAATTGCATCAGCCATCGGACGCCCTTCCTTGAACTGCCAGTATGTTGCGTTCAGATAAGTATATTACCTAGATCACGAGTAAATGGCCAATGCGATCACGTTCGAAGGAGATTCCGGTGAACGCGGATTATAGCCATTTCGCCCGTATCTCGGAGTCCGGCCTGGGGACGATCGGCCTAGAAGGCGACCAGGGCGGCCGCGCCCATGGTGACGCAGTCGATGAAGTCGTCACGATTATCCATCTGTAGCGCGAATCCCCCTGCTTGCCTCCAACGCCCATCGATCATCCGTATTTTCCCCCAGAGAGGGGTAAGTCTGTCCGGCGAGGCCATCAAGCAGCGGCGACTGGTGCGCGGCTTGTTTTAGCTGTGTGGCGACCTTGAATTTTCAGGGAAAGCGGTCCATATGGCTCAGCCTCGGCGCTTATTGCTCTTTGCGGGAAGGGCGGCGCTAATCAGGGCTTGAACCTTACGTTAAAAGGCACTATTCGAGCCGCCGACCGGCCGCCCCGGTTCGGGGGCAGCGCACGAAAAGGCCCCACAAACCTTTCGAGAGAGACGAAGCGATGGCCAAGGAAAAGTTTTCGCGGACGAAGCCGCACTGCAACATCGGCACGATCGGTCACGTTGACCACGGCAAGACGTCGCTGACCGCGGCGATCACGAAGGTTCTTGCCGAGACGGGCGGCGCGACGTTCAAGGCCTATGATCAGATCGACGCGGCTCCTGAAGAGAAGGCGCGTGGCATCACGATCAACACGGCTCACGTCGAGTACGAGACGAAGAACCGTCACTATGCGCACGTGGATTGCCCAGGCCACGCCGACTATGTGAAGAACATGATCACCGGCGCGGCTCAGATGGACGGCGCGATCCTGGTGGTTTCGGCCGCCGACGGCCCGATGCCCCAGACCCGCGAGCACATCCTGCTGGCCCGTCAGGTCGGCGTTCCGGCGATCGTCGTCTACTTGAACAAGTGCGACATGGTCGACGATCCCGAGCTGCTTGAGCTGGTGGAGATGGAAGTGCGCGAGCTTCTTTCGTCCTACGACTTCCCCGGCGACGACATTCCGATCGTCAAGGGTTCGGCGCTGGTTGCCCTCGAGGGCGGCGATCCGGTCCTCGGTCATGACTCGATCCTCGAGCTGATGACCCAGGTCGATGCCTACATTCCGCAGCCGGACCGTCCGATCGACCAGCCGTTCCTGATGCCGATCGAAGACGTGTTCTCGATCTCCGGTCGTGGCACCGTGGTGACCGGCCGTGTCGAGCGCGGCATCGTCAAGGTTGGCGAGGAAGTCGAGATCGTCGGCATCCGTCCGACCACCAAGACGACGGTGACCGGCGTTGAAATGTTCCGCAAGCTGCTCGATCAGGGCCAGGCTGGCGACAACATCGGCGCTTTGCTGCGCGGCACCAAGCGTGAAGACGTCGAGCGCGGTCAGATCCTGTGCAAGCCGGCTTCTGTGAACCCGCACACCAAGTTCAAGGCGGAAGCCTACATCCTGACCAAGGAAGAGGGTGGCCGTCACACGCCGTTCTTCACCAACTATCGCCCGCAGTTCTACTTCCGCACGACCGACGTGACGGGTGTGGTGACGCTGGACGAAGGTGTCGAGATGGTGATGCCGGGCGACAACGTGACGATGAACGTCCAGCTGATCGTTCCGATCGCCATGGAAGAGAAGCTCCGCTTCGCCATTCGTGAAGGCGGTCGTACCGTCGGCGCAGGCGTCGTCGCTTCCATCGTCGAGTAATAATCAAGTTCCGGCGGCGACAGCCGCCGGAATATCCCGGATTTGCAGGTTGATTCACAGCCAAGCCATTCGAGAGAAAAAGAAATTGCCGTGCGGGGCTTGCTCCGCCGGCAAGAATCGGTAAGAAGGGCGCACCGCGCTTTTGGTGCTTGATCCCGAAGCCGGTTCGGCTATAAGCGAACGGATTGGCATCCGCGAGCGGAAGTCTAGGGGTATAGCTCAGTTGGTAGAGCGGCGGTCTCCAAAACCGCAGGTCGTAGGTTCGAGCCCTACTGCCCCTGCCATTTCCCTCTTGCACGGACCTGCCGAACGCTATAGATAACGGTTCCTATCTCGTGGCGCGCGGAACAGCCGTTCCGCGCGCCCGACCGTCATGAGTGGATGTATGGCCAAGACTAGCCCCCTTGAGTTTCTGCAGCAGGTTCGGACCGAGGCCGGCAAGGTCACTTGGCCGACCCGTCGCGAAACTGCGATCACGACAACCATGGTCTTCATCATGGCCATCCTCGCGGCGATCTTCTTCCTGGTTGCCGATATGATCATGAACTGGGGTGTCGGGTTGCTGCTCGGCCTCAGCGGCTGATAAACAACCGCCGAGCGGAGCTACGACATGTCAAAACGCTGGTACATCGTGCACGCCTACTCGAATTTCGAGAAGAAGGTGGCCGACTCCATCAAGGAGCAGGCGCAACAGCGCGGTCTCGCGCACCTCTTCGAGCAGGTTCTTGTGCCGACTGAGAGCATCACCGAGGTGCGTCGCGGTCGCAAGGTGTCGGCCGAACGCAAGTTCTTTCCAGGCTACGTCCTGGTGCGCATGGATATGACCGATGAGGCCTACCACCTTATCAAGAATACGCCGAAGGTGACGGGCTTCCTGGGATCCGACAACAAGCCGGTTCCCATTCCCGACCGTGAGGCCGAGCGCATCATAAATCAGGTCGAAGTTGGCGTCGAACGGCCCAAGCCGTCCGTCAGTTTCGAGATCGGCGAGCAGGTCAAAGTGTCCGATGGCCCGTTCGCTTCCTTCTCCGGCCTCGTGGAAGAGGTCGACGAAGAGCGTAGCCGTCTCAAGGTAGCGGTTTCGATCTTTGGTCGCGCCACGCCGGTCGAGCTGGAATACGGTCAGGTCGAAAAGGTCTGACGCAAGTTTGCGGTGCCGGTTACCCGGTGCCGCGTCCGTCATCCGGCGTGCCGGATGGCACCCACCCCGTGGGAGAGGGGCCCCGGCCATCGCCGCCGGGACAAGGTCCTCCGACCACGAACCTGAAGGCGAACCGGTGTTGCCGGATGCGCTGACGAGGAGAAGAAAATGGCGAAGAAAATCACCGGCTACCTGAAGCTTCAGGTGGCGGCCGGTTCGGCGACCCCGTCGCCCCCGATCGGCCCCGCGCTCGGTCAGCGCGGCCTGAATATCATGGAATTCTGCAAGGCGTTCAACGCGCAGACGCAGGGTATGGAAAAGGGTATGCCGATCCCGGTGCTCTTTACCATCTATGCCGACCGCTCGTTCACCTTCAAGCTTCGCACGCCGCCGATCTCCTACTTCCTGAAGAAGGCGTCTGGTGTCGACAAGGGCTCGAAGACGCCTGGTACCGGCTCTGCTGGCTCCGTCACCAAGGCTCAGGTGCGTGAAATCGCCGAGAAGAAGCTCGTCGACATGAACGCCACCTCCATCGACGCCGCCATGCTCATGGTTGAGGGCTCTGCCCGCTCCATGGGCTTCAAGATTGCGGAGTGACCGATATGGCCAAGCTTCCCAAGCGCGTCGCCGCTAGCCGTGAAGGCATCGATCGCAAGAAGTTCTACCCGCTGACCGAGGCCCTCGGCCTGATCAAGGAACGCGCCACGGCGAAGTTCGACGAAACCGTCGAAGTCGCCATCAATCTTGGCGTCGATCCTCGCCATGCCGACCAGATGGTCCGTGGCGTTGTTCAGCTGCCGCATGGCACCGGCAAGACCGTTCGCGTCGCCGTGTTCGCCCGTGGCCTCAAGGCCGACGAAGCGACCGCCGCTGGCGCCGACATCGTCGGTGCCGAGGATCTGGTCGAGTCCATCCAGAAGGGCGAGATCAACTTCGATCGCTGCATCGCCACTCCGGATATGATGCCGCTGGTCGGCCGTCTCGGTAAGGTGCTTGGCCCGCGCGGCCTGATGCCGAACCCGAAGGTTGGCACCGTGACGCAGGATGTCGCCGCCGCCGTCAAGGCGACCAAGGGCGGCGCGGTCGAGTTCCGTGTTGAGAAGGCGGGTATCGTCCATGCCGGCGTCGGCAAGGCGTCGTTCACCGCCGATGCGCTGCTCGACAACATTCGCGCCATCATCGATGCCGTCCAGAAGGCTCGGCCGGCGGGTGCCAAGGGCACCTACCTGCAGCGCCTGTCGGTCTCCTCGACCATGGGCCCCGGCGTGAAGGTCGAAATCGGTTCTCTGAGCGCCGCGTCGGCGTCCTGATGAGAATTTCCGGTCCATATTGGACCGGCTGCCCTGAAAAGGGCCAACAAGCTTCTCGCCGGCTTCGGCCGGCGAGATCGGTAGCCTCCCGAAGGGCTTGCCCCAAGGGAAGCTTCCGACCCTGTCCGAGATTGCGGGTGTCCGGCATCTGCCGCGACCTAAGCCAACGGACCGATCCCAGTCTCTGGGTGACGTCGGGGCCAGCATGAGACGGGAGTTAGATCCGTATGCATCCGAAGGGCGGTTCGCCGCTCTTCCCGTGACAAGTACCGGTTCGAACTCTTCCCTCCAGCCACGCCGGTTTTCCGGAACGGGTTGGCGGACAGGCCGCGAGCGCCACGCACGAGCCCTCGCGGGCGCAAGCGTGGCAACAGCAACCTGACGACGGGGCGGAAGCCTTGTCGTTCATCTGGAGACAGGCCGTGGATAGAGCGGAAAAGCGGGAACTGATTGACGCACTCAGCGCCTCGTTCAAGGGCGCTGGCGTCATCGTCGTATCCCACTACCAAGGCCTTACCGTCGCTGACCTGCAGGCGTATCGCGCCCGCATGAGGGACGCGGGCGGCAAGGTCAAGGTCGCCAAGAACCGCCTCGCCAAGCTTGCTCTTCAAGGCACCGACGCCGAGCACATCACTGACCTGTTCACAGGTCCGACCGTCATCGCCTATTCGGCGGATCCGGTCGCGGCGTCCAAGGTCACCGTCGAGTACGCCAAGATCAACGACAAGCTCGTTGTTCTGGGCGGCGCTCTCGGCAAGACCAACCTCGATGCCAACGGCGTCAAGGCTCTCGCGAGCCTGCCGTCGCTGGACGAACTGCGCGCCAAGCTGCTGGGTATGATCAATACCCCGGCGACTCGCATCGCAGGCGTCCTGCAGGCACCCGCGGGCCAGCTGGCCCGCGTGTTCGGGGCTTATGCCAAGAAGGACGAAGCGGCGTGAGGCCGTTCGACCTGAAACACAAATCTGGTTCGAACCGTTACTAAAGGAAGAAGTGAAATGGCTGATCTTGCCAAGCTGGTCGATGAACTGTCGGCCCTGACCGTCCTCGAAGCCGCCGAGCTGTCCAAGCTCCTCGAAGAGAAGTGGGGCGTTTCCGCCGCTGCTCCGGTCGCCGTCGCCGCTGCTGGCGCTGCTGCCGCTCCGGCCGCCGTCGAGGAAGAGAAGACTGAATTCGACGTCATCCTGGTCGATGCCGGCGACAAGAAGATCAACGTGATCAAGGAAGTCCGCGCCATCACCGGTCTCGGCCTCAAGGAAGCCAAGGACCTGGTCGAAGGCGCCCCGAAGGCTGTCAAGGAAGCCGCGTCCAAGGACGAGGCCGCCAAGATCAAGAAGCAGCTTGAAGAAGCTGGCGCCAAGGTCGAAGTCAAGTAATCGACCTGGTAATTTTGACGGTGGGCGGCTCGACAAAATCGGGCCGCCCAACGGTTGTTTTTGAGACGGCCTTTTTTTGGCCCGAATCTGACCGAATTGGCTAAAGACTTGGCCAGTTGGTCGACGGTCGGTTTGTCCCGAGCCCTTCGGCGGCGTCTAGTACGTTGCGTATCAAAGGGTTCCGGTCTGCCGATCACGGTGTACGAGGGAAGCAATGGCGCAAACGTTCAACGGCCGCAGGCGTGTCCGCAAGTTCTTCGGAGACATCCGGGAAGTTGCCGAGATGCCGAACCTGATCGAGGTCCAGAAGGCGTCCTACGACCAGTTCCTCATGGTGGAGGAGCCCAAGGGTGGACGTCCTGAGGAGGGCCTCCAGGCCGTTTTCAAGTCTGTTTTCCCGATTTCCGACTTTGCCGGTACGGCTTTTCTCGAATTCGTTCGCTACGAGTTCGAGGCGCCCAAGTATGACGTCGACGAGTGCCGCCAGCGCGGCATGACCTTTGCCGCGCCGCTGAAGGTGACACTGCGCCTCATCGTGTTCGATGTCGATGAGGATACCGGCGCCAAGTCCGTCAAGGACATCAAGGAGCAGGACGTCTACATGGGCGATATGCCGCTCATGACCGACAACGGCACCTTTATCGTCAACGGTACCGAGCGCGTCATCGTTTCGCAGATGCACCGTTCGCCGGGCGTGTTCTTCGACCACGACAAGGGCAAGAGCCACTCGTCGGGCAAGCTGTTGTTCGCCGCTCGCATCATCCCGTATCGTGGCTCCTGGCTGGACATCGAGTTCGACGCCAAGGACATCGTTTATGCGCGTATCGACCGTCGCCGCAAGATTCCGGTGACGAGCCTGATGTTCGCCCTCGGCCTCGATGGCGAGGAGATTCTCGAAACCTTCTACAACAAGATCATCTACGAGCGCGCCAAGGATGGCTGGCGCATGCCTTATGATGCCAACCGCATGAAGGGCATGAAGGCGGTCGCTGACCTGATCGACGCCGATACCGGCGAAGTGGTGGTCGGTGCCGGTCGTAAGCTGACCGCTCGCGCTGCTCGTCAGCTCGCCGATAAGGGCCTCAAGGCCCTGAAGGTGACCGACGAGGAAATCGAGGGTCTCTACATCGCCGAAGACGTGGTCAACCTGCAGTCAGGTGAGATCTACGCCGAAGCCGGCGACGAGATCTCCGCGAAGATGCTGGCGCAGCTCACCGAACTCGGTGTCGACGAGCTGCCGCTGCTCGACATCGACCACGTCAACACCGGCGCCTATATCCGCAGCACGCTGGCCGTCGACAAGAACGAGACGCGCGAAGGCGCGTTGTTCGACATCTATCGCGTCATGCGTCCTGGCGAGCCGCCGACCATCGACACCGCCGAGGCGATGTTCAAGTCGCTGTTCTTCGACGCCGAGCGCTACGACCTCAGCGCCGTCGGCCGCGTCAAGATGAACATGCGCCTGGACCTGCAGTGCCCGGATACCGTTCGTATCCTGCGCAAGGAAGACATCCTCGCCGTCATCAAGACGCTGGTGGAACTGCGCGACGGCAAGGGCGAGATCGACGATATCGACAACCTTGGCAACCGCCGCGTCCGTTCGGTCGGCGAGCTGATGGAAAATCAGTATCGCGTCGGCCTGCTGCGCATGGAGCGCGCCATCAAGGAGCGCATGAGCTCGGTCGATATCGACACGGTCATGCCGCAGGACCTGATCAACGCCAAGCCGGCCGCCGCTGCCGTGCGCGAGTTCTTCGGTTCCTCGCAGCTCAGCCAGTTCATGGACCAGACCAACCCGCTGTCCGAGATCACCCACAAGCGCCGCCTGTCGGCCCTTGGGCCGGGCGGTTTGACCCGCGAGCGCGCTGGCTTCGAAGTCCGCGACGTTCACACGACGCACTATGGCCGTATCTGCCCGATTGAAACGCCGGAAGGCCCGAATATCGGTCTGATCAACTCGCTGGCCACCTTTGCTCGTGTCAACAAGTACGGCTTCATTGAAAGCCCCTACCGTATCGTCGAGGAAGACCGGGTGACCGATAAGGTCGTCTATCTCTCGGCAATGGAAGAGAGCAAGTACACGGTCGCCCAGGCCAACGCCGAGCTCGACGATGAGGGGCACTTCGTCAACGACCTCGTCATCTCGCGCCACGCCGGTGAGACGGCGCAGGTGTCGAAGGAACGCGTCGATCTGATGGACGTGTCGCCTAAGCAGGTTGTGTCCGTCGCCGCGGCGCTGATCCCGTTCCTTGAGAACGACGACGCCAACCGCGCGCTGATGGGCTCGAACATGCAGCGTCAGGCCGTGCCGCTGGTCCGCGCCGAGGCGCCGTTCGTCGGCACCGGCATGGAGCCGGTCGTTGCTCGCGATTCCGGTGCCGCGATCGCCGCCAAGCGCGGTGGCGTCATCGACCAGGTTGACGCGACCCGTATCGTCATCCGCGCCACCGAGGACCTCGATCCGTCGAAGTCCGGCGTCGACATCTATCGCTTGATGAAGTTCCAGCGCTCCAACCAGTCGACCTGTATCAACCAGCGTCCGCTGGTGCGTGTCGGCGACGTGGTGGCCAAGGGTGACATCATTGCCGATGGTCCCTCGACCGACCTCGGCGATCTCGCCCTCGGCCGGAACGTGCTGGTCGCGTTCATGCCGTGGAACGGCTACAACTACGAGGACTCGATCCTTCTCTCCGAGAAGATCGTCGCCGAAGACGTGTTCACCTCGATTCACATCGAGGAGTTCGAGGTGATGGCCCGCGATACCAAGCTGGGCCCTGAAGAAATCACCCGCGACATTCCGAACGTGTCGGAAGAAGCGCTCAAGAACCTCGACGAAGCCGGTATCGTCTACATCGGTGCCGAAGTGCAGGCTGGCGACATCCTGGTCGGCAAGATTACGCCGAAGGGCGAAAGCCCGATGACGCCGGAAGAGAAGCTTCTGCGCGCCATCTTCGGTGAAAAGGCGTCGGACGTTCGCGATACCTCGCTGCGCGTTCCGCCGGGCGTCACCGGTACCATCGTCGAAGTGCGCGTCTTCAACCGCCACGGCGTCGAGAAGGACGAGCGCGCCATGGCGATCGAGCGCGAGGAGATCGAGCGTCTCGCCAAGGACCGCGACGACGAGCAGGCCATCCTCGACCGTAACGTCTACGGTCGTCTGATGGACATGCTGATCGGCAAGATGGGCGTCGGCGGCCCCAAGGGCTTCAAGAAGGACACCCTTCTGGATCAGGAGAAGCTCGAGGAGTTCCCGCGTTCGCAGTGGTGGCAGTTCGCCCTTGAAAGCGAGCAGGCCATGGGCGAGATCGAGGCCCTGCGCAAGCAGTATGACGAGAGCCGCAAGCGGCTCGAGCAGCGCTTCATCGACAAGGTGGAGAAGCTGCAGCGCGGCGACGAACTGCCGCCGGGCGTCATGAAGATGGTCAAGATCTTCGTCGCCGTGAAGCGCAAGATCCAGCCGGGCGACAAGATGGCCGGCCGCCATGGCAACAAGGGCGTCGTCTCGCGTATCGTGCCGGTCGAGGATATGCCGTTCCTGGAGGATGGCACCCACGTCGACATCGTGCTGAACCCGCTCGGCGTGCCTTCGCGCATGAACGTCGGTCAGATCCTCGAGACGCATCTGGGTTGGGCCTGCGCTGGCATGGGCAGGAAGATCGGCGAGATGCTGGAGGCTTACCGGCATGGCCAGGGTATCGAGCCGCTGCGCGATCTGGTGGTCGACACCTATAAGGGATCGACCAAGACCGAAGACATCAGCGCCTATACCGACGATGAGGTTTTGCTCCTGGCCAATCAGGTGAAGAAGGGCATTTCGATCGCCACGCCGGTGTTCGATGGTGCCCGCGAGCCGGACATCAATGAGTTGCTGGCCAAGGCCGGGTTGCACACCTCCGGTCAGTCGGTCCTCTACGATGGCCGTACCGGCGAGACGTTCGACCGCAAGGTCACCGTGGGCTACATCTATATGTTGAAGCTCCACCACCTCGTGGACGACAAGATCCACGCCCGTTCGATCGGCCCCTACAGCCTCGTGACCCAGCAGCCGCTGGGCGGCAAGGCCCAGTTCGGCGGCCAGCGCTTCGGCGAAATGGAGGTGTGGGCGCTCGAGGCTTACGGTGCGGCTTATACGCTGCAGGAGATGTTGACGGTGAAGTCGGACGACGTGGCCGGCCGCACCAAGGTCTACGAAGCGATCGTCCGCGGCGACGAGGCCTTCGAGTCCGGCATCCCCGAGAGCTTCAACGTGCTGGTCAAGGAGATGCGTTCGCTCGGCCTCAACGTCGAACTGATCAACTCCAAGGAACACGCTGTTATCACAGACGAACGGCCCCAGGACGCGGCGGAGTGATCCGGCGCACCTAACGACGGAAATGCCTTGAGCTGTCGGCGCCGAAAGCGCCGGCAGTTCGGCGTGTCCGGCAACCGGCGCCAGCGGCGCCCCAGACATTTTTCATGCGGCCCCCGCCGGCGAGGCGGACTGACGGCGGTCGGGCAGCATCACAGGAGAACGAGCCGATGAACCAAGAGGTCATGAACCTTTTCAACGCACAGGCTCCCGTGCAGGTCTTCGACCAGATCAAGATCTCCCTCGCTTCCCCCGAGAAGATCCTGTCCTGGTCCTATGGCGAGATCAAGAAGCCCGAGACCATCAACTATCGGACTTTCAAGCCCGAGCGTGATGGCCTTTTCTGCGCCCGCATCTTCGGGCCGATCAAGGACTACGAGTGCTTGTGCGGTAAGTACAAGCGCATGAAGTACAAGGGTGTCATCTGCGAGAAGTGCGGCGTCGAAGTCACGCTGTCGCGCGTCCGCCGCGAGCGCATGGGCCACATCGAGCTTGCCGCGCCCGTCGCCCACATCTGGTTCCTGAAGTCGCTGCCGAGCCGCATTGGTTTGCTGCTCGACATGCCGCTCAAGGATCTTGAGCGCATTCTCTATTTCGAAAATTACGTCGTCACCGAACCCGGTCTGACGCCTCTCAAGCAGCATCAGCTCCTCACGGAAGAGGACTATATGCGCGCTCAGGAGGAGTATGGCGAAGACACCTTCACCGCTCTGATCGGCGCCGAGGCCATTCGCGAGCTGCTGCAGTCGCTTGACCTCGCCAAGCTTGCCGAGAAGCTGCGCCAGGAGATCGCCGAGTCGACCTCCGAGCTCAAGCCCAAAAAGCTCGCCAAGCGCGTCAACATCATCGAGGCCTTCATCGAGTCGGGCAACAAGCCCGAGTGGATGGTGATGAGCGTCATCCCGGTCATCCCGCCGGACCTGCGTCCGCTGGTGCCGCTGGACGGCGGTCGCTTTGCGACGTCCGACCTCAACGACCTCTATCGCCGCGTCATCAACCGCAACAACCGCCTGAAGCGCCTCATCGAGCTGCGCGCGCCGGACATCATCATCCGCAACGAAAAGCGCATGTTGCAGGAGTCGGTCGACGCGCTGTTCGATAACGGCCGTCGTGGCCGCGTCATCACCGGCGCCAATAAGCGTCCGCTGAAGTCGCTCTCCGACATGCTGAAGGGCAAGCAGGGCCGTTTCCGTCAGAACCTGCTCGGCAAGCGCGTCGACTACTCCGGCCGTTCGGTCATCGTGGTCGGCCCCGAGATGAAGCTGCATCAGTGCGGCTTGCCGAAGAAGATGGCGCTCGAGCTGTTCAAGCCGTTCATCTACTCGCGTCTCGACGCCAAGGGCTTCTCCTCAACGGTGAAGCAGGCCAAGAAGCTGGTTGAGAAGGAGCGTCCGGAAGTTTGGGATATCCTCGACGAGGTGATCCGCGAGCATCCGGTGATGCTGAACCGCGCCCCGACGCTGCATCGTCTCGGCATCCAGGCCTTCGAGCCGATCCTGATCGAAGGCAAGGCGATCCAGCTGCATCCGCTGGTCTGCTCGGCCTTCAACGCCGACTTCGACGGCGACCAGATGGCCGTGCACGTGCCGCTGAGCCTCGAGGCTCAGCTCGAGGCCCGCGTGCTGATGATGTCGACCAACAACATCCTGCATCCGGCCAACGGTGCGCCGATCATCGTTCCCTCGCAGGACATCGTGCTGGGTCTTTACTACCTGTCGATCATGAACGACGGCGAGCCGGGCGAGGGCATGGCCTTTGCCGACTTCGGTGAGCTGCAGCATGCGCTCGACACGGAAGCCGTGACGCTGCACTCCAAGGTGCGCGGCCGCTTCAAGTCGATCGACAAGGACGGCAACCCGGTCTCCAAGATCTTTGAGACCACGCCCGGCCGCATGATGATCGGCCAGCTGCTGCCCAAGCACCACAACGTGCCGTACGATCTCTGCAACGAGCTGATGACCAAGAAGAAGATCTCGGGCATGATCGACGCCGTCTACCGCCATTGCGGTCAGAAGGAGTCGGTGATCTTCTGCGACAAAATCATGGCCCTTGGCTTCAAGGAGGCCTGCAACGCCGGTATCTCCTTCGGCAAGGACGACATGGTCATCCCCGAGACCAAGGCACACCTCGTCGGCGAGACTCTGTCGCTGGTCAACGACTACGAGCAGCAGTACTCCGACGGCCTGATCACTCAGGGCGAGAAGTACAACAAGGTGGTCGACGCCTGGGCCAAGTGCACCGACAAGGTCGCTGAGGAGATGATGAAGCGCATCTCCTCCGTGCAGAAGGACGAAAACGGCCGTACCAAGCCGATGAACTCCATCTACATGATGAGCCATTCGGGCGCCCGTGGTTCGCCGGCCCAGATGAAGCAGCTCGCCGGCATGCGTGGCCTGATGGCCAAGCCGTCGGGTGAGATCATCGAAACGCCGATCATCTCGAACTTCAAGGAAGGCCTGTCCGTGATGGAGTACTTCAACTCCACCCACGGTGCCCGTAAGGGTCTGGCCGATACGGCGCTCAAGACCGCCAACTCGGGCTACCTCACGCGTCGTCTCGTCGACGTGGCGCAGGACTGCATCATCACCGAGACCGATTGCGGCGCCGAGGACCAGGGCCTCAAGATGCAGGCGATCGTCGACGCCGGCCAAGTCGTGGCCACGCTCGGCGCACGTATCCTTGGCCGCACCGCCGCCGAGGACATCACCGTCGCCGCCACCGGCGAAGTGGTGGTTCCGAAGGGCAAGCTGATCGAGGAGCGCGACGTCGAGCGTATTGAGAAGTCGGGCATCCAGTCGGTGAAGATCCGCTCGGTGCTGACCTGCTCCACCAAGGTTGGCGTCTGCGCCAAGTGCTACGGTCGTGACCTGGCGCGCGGTACACCCGTCAACATGGGTGAAGCCGTCGGTGTCATCGCCGCTCAGTCGATCGGCGAGCCGGGCACCCAGCTCACCATGCGTACCTTCCACATCGGTGGCACGGCGCAGGTGGTGGACTCTTCGTTCATCGAGTCGTCCATCGAAGGCACGATCAAGATCCGCAACCGCAACGTCGTGCGCGACAGTGAGGGCAAGCTCATCGCCATGGGCCGTAACCTCGCCGTGGTGCTGGTCGACGAGGCCGGCAACGAGCGTTCGACCCATCGCGTGGTCTACGGCTCGCGCCTGCACGTCGATGATGGCGACAAGATCAAGCGCGGCCAGCGTCTTGCCGAGTGGGACCCCTACACCCGCCCGGTGCTGACCGATGTCGACGGCTTCGTTGGCTCCGAGGACTTGGTCGAAGGCGCCTCGGTGTCGGAGACCACCGACGAGGCGACCGGTATCACCAAGCGTGTGGTCATTGACTGGCGCGGCTCGGCCCGTACGTCGGACCTCAAGCCGGCGCTGATCGTCAAGGACGCCAACGGCAAGATCGGCAAGCCGCAGAAGGGCGGCGATGCGCGCTATTTGCTCAGCCCCGACGCGATCCTGTCGGTCGAGCCTGGCTCGAAGGTGCATGCCGGCGACGTGCTCGCCCGTATCCCGCTGGAGAGTGCCAAGACGCGCGACATCACCGGCGGTCTGCCGCGTGTTGCCGAGCTGTTCGAGGCTCGTCGTCCGAAGGATCACGCCATCATCGCCGAGATCGATGGCACGATCCGCTTCGGCCGCGACTACAAGAACAAGCGCCGCGTGCTCATCGAGCCGCACGACGCCAGTCTTGAGCCGCGCGAGTACCTGATCCCCAAGACCAAGAACTTCCATCTTCAGGAAGGCGACGTGGTCGAAAAGGGCGATTACATCGTCGACGGCAATCCGGCGCCGCACGACATCCTGGCGATCAAGGGCGTGGAGGCACTGGCTGCCTATCTCGTCAACGAGATCCAGGAAGTCTACCGGTTGCAGGGCGTGGTGATCAACGACAAGCACATCGAGGTGATCGTTCGCCAGATGCTGCAGAAGGTCGAGGTCACCGAGGGCGGCGACACCGACCTGATGGGCGGCGACCAGGTGGACGCTATCGAGTTCGAGCAGATCAACGAGAAGTTCGTGTCCGAAGGCAAGAGCCCGGCCATCGCCCACCCGATCCTGCTCGGCATCACCAAGGCCAGTCTGCAGACGCGCTCCTTCATCTCGGCGGCGTCCTTCCAGGAGACCACCCGCGTCCTCACCGAGGCGGCGGTCAACGGCAAGGTCGATACGCTCGAGGGGCTCAAGGAGAACGTCATCGTCGGTCGCCTGATCCCGGCTGGTACCGGTGCGTTGATGAGCCGTATCCGCCAGGTGGCGATGCGTCGCGACGAGCTGATCCTTGAGGAGCGCCGCAAGGATGCTCTCGGCGAGGGCGTCGAGGTGAGCGTCGGCGAAGTCGATCGGATCGGCACCGAAGTCTGACGAACCGAATCTATGATTTGAATGGCGCGGCGTTCCGAAAGGGGCGCCGCGCTTTTCTTTGGAGCGGCCCTGAAGATTCGCCTCAAGGGATTCGCTTGCCAAATAGAGCCTCGACGCCGGTAGGATTCGGGAGGAGGAGTCGTTGATCCGCCTCGTCATACGGTCCAAAAGGGCAGGGTGGATTGCATTTGTTGCGCCGAACTGTCATGGAATTTCCGCTTCATGCGCGCATTCCTCCGCGGTGTCCGCAGAAGGCCGAGGTTTCCGCCTTTTTTGCGTGGCCGACTTGACGGTTGGGGATTGTTTGAGTAGTGTCCGCGCCACTTGAAGAGTTGGTCTGTAACGGCTGATCGATCACTGGTCCTTAAACCTTTGATCAAGCGCCGTTAAACGCTACTCGCTCCACTGGTGGTGAAAGCTGTTGTACGCACGAACGGTGCCGTTTGGCATTGTTCCTCTGCTTTCCGCCGCGCCGGACGTGAGATTTCACGTTATCGGCGCGCTTCGTTTTGTGCGGGCGGTGAGCGGAGAGTTGCGAATTTGGTCAGGGAGCTGACCTGTTGCCTTGGTTTTGGCGACGGTTGGTTCTGAAGGAAGTGTAGTTCCGGTTTTAAGCTCCGGACGTTTGGATTGAAGGTGAAGGATGCCGACGATCAATCAGTTGATCCGTAACCCGCGCGTGGCGCCGGTTTACCGCGAGAAGGCCCGCCATCTTGAGGCCTGCCCTCAGAAGCGCGGTGTCTGCACACGCGTCTATACAACGACCCCGAAGAAGCCGAACTCGGCTCTGCGTAAGGTCGCCAAGGTTCGTCTGACCAACGGCTACGAGGTCATCGGTTACATTCCTGGTGAAGGTCATAACCTTCAGGAGCACTCCGTCGTCATGATCCGTGGCGGCCGCGTCAAGGATCTTCCCGGCGTGCGCTATCACATTCTGCGCGGCGTGCTCGACACGCAGGGCGTCAAGAATCGCAAGCAGCGCCGCTCCAAGTACGGCGCTAAGCGTCCGAAGTGATCCCTGGCCGGATCTGCGCGTGAAGCCGGATCCGGTCGGTCTTATTTTGCTATACCCGGAGACGAAGTATGTCCCGTCGTCACAGTGCAGAGAAGCGCGAGATCAATCCCGATCCGAAGTTCGGTGATATCGTCGTTTCCAAGTTCATGAATTCGATCATGCAGGACGGCAAGAAGTCCGTTGCTGAAGCGATCGTCTATGGCGCCTTCGATAGCATCGAAACCCGCACCCGCCAGAGCCCGGTCCAGACCTTCCATCAGGCGCTTCACAACGTGATGCCGCAGATCGAAGTTCGGTCGCGCCGCGTCGGTGGTGCCACCTATCAGGTTCCCGTCGAGGTCCGCACCGAGCGCCGTCAGGCTCTCGCCATTCGCTGGCTGATCACGGCTGCCCGCGGCCGCAACGAGAAGACGATGGTCGATCGCCTGTCGGGTGAGCTGATGGACGCCGCCAACAACCGCGGTACCGCCGTCAAGAAGCGCGAAGATACGCACCGGATGGCTGAAGCCAACCGCGCCTTCTCGCATTATCGCTGGTAAGCCGGACAGGCGGAGACGAACATGGCTCGTACGCATAAGCTCGAGGACTACCGCAACTTCGGCATCATGGCCCACATCGATGCGGGCAAGACGACGACGACGGAACGCGTCCTTTACTACTCGGGCAAGTCCCACAAGATCGGCGAAGTGCACGACGGCGCTGCCACCATGGATTACATGGAGCAGGAGCAAGAGCGCGGCATCACCATCACGTCGGCTGCCACCACCACCTTCTGGAACGGCAAGCGCCTCAACATCATCGACACCCCAGGCCACGTCGACTTCACCATTGAAGTCGAGCGTTCGCTGCGTGTGCTCGACGGTGCTGTCTGCGTGCTGGACTCCAACCAGGGCGTCGAGCCGCAGACCGAGACTGTGTGGCGCCAGGGCGACAAGTACAACGTGCCGCGCATTGTCTTCTGTAACAAGATGGACAAGACCGGCGCCAACTTTGACCAGTGCCTGAGCGACATCAAGACCCGCCTCGGTGCGCGTCCGATTGCTCTGCAGCTGCCGATCGGTTCGGAGTCGAACTTCAAGGGCATCGTCGACCTCATCCGCATGAAGGCGGTCGTGTGGGAAGACGAGCAGCTCGGCGCTAAGTTCCACGACGAAGAAATCCCGGCCGACATGCTCGAGCGCGCCAAGGAATCGCGCGCCGAACTGATCGAAGCCGCCGTCGAGTTGGATGACACCGCCATGGAGGCCTACCTCGAGGGCAACGAGCCCGATGAGGCGACCCTTAAGCGGCTGATCCGCAAGGCGGTTCTGATTTCCGCCTGGTTCCCGGTTCTTGCTGGCTCGGCCTTCAAGAACAAGGGCGTGCAGACGCTGCTCGACGCTGTCGTCGACTACCTGCCGTCGCCGGTTGATGTGCCGCCGACCAAGGGTATCGATCCGAAGACGGAAGAAGAGATCGTTCGTCTCTCGTCCGATGACGAGCCGCTCGCCATGCTCGCCTTCAAGATCATCGAAGATCCCTATGGCGTGCTGACCTTCGCTCGCGTCTATTCAGGCGTGCTGCAAAAGGGTTCGACCGTCCTGAACTCGACCCGCGAGAAGCGTGAGCGCGTCGGTCGCATGGTTCAGATGCATGCCGACACCCGTGAGGACGTCGAGGAAGCCCGTGCTGGCGACATCGTCGCCTTCGTTGGCCTCAAGGACACCCGCACCGGCGACACGCTCTGTGACCCGTTGAAGCCCGTCATCCTTGAGAAGATGGAATTCCCCGAGCCGGTCATCGAGATGGCCGTCGAGGCTGCTACCAAGAGCGAGCAGGAGAAGCTTTCCATGGCTCTCCAGAAGCTGGCTTCCGAGGATCCGTCCTTCCGCGTCTCCACTGATCAGGAGTCGGGCCAGACGATCATCAAGGGCATGGGCGAGCTTCACCTCGACATCAAGATCGACATTCTCCGTCGTGCTCCGCACAACATCAAGGTGAACGTCGGCGCCCCGCAGGTTGCCTATCGCGAGACCATCCGCAAGAAGACCGAGATCGACTACACCCACAAGAAGCAGACCGGTGGTACTGGTCAGTTTGCCAAGGTGAGTTTTGTCGTCGAACCGGGCGAAGTCGGTACAGGCTTCGTATTCGAGAACAAGATCATCGGCGGTGTGGTTCCCAAGGAATACATCCCCGGCGTCGAGAAGGGCTTGAACTCGGTGATGACCTCTGGTCCGATCGCCGGCTTCCCGGTGGTCGACGTCAAGGTGACGCTGATCGACGGTGGCTATCACGAGGTTGACTCTTCGGCCATCGCCTTCGAAATCGCCTCCCGCGCCGCTCTGCGTGAAGCGATGGAAAAGGCTTCGCCGGCTCTGCTGGAGCCGATCATGAAGGTCGAGATCGTGTCGCCGGAAGAGTACGTCGGTTCCGTCATCGGCGACGTCAACTCCCGTCGCGGCCAGATCCAGGGCCAGGACATGCGCGGCAACGCCAATGTCATCACGGCCTTCGTTCCGCTCGCCAACATGTTCGGTTACGTGAACCAGCTCCGTTCGATGAGCCAGGGACGCGCCAGCTACACCATGCAGTTCGACCACTACGAGCAGGTCCCGGCTGCGGTCGCTCAGGAAGTCCAGGCCAAGTACGCCTGAGTTCCGGACCGTTGACCTCACCCGCTTACACGAGACAAAGGAAGATATCCGATGGCCAAGGAAAAGTTTTCGCGGACGAAGCCGCACTGCAACATCGGCACGATCGGTCACGTTGACCACGGCAAGACGTCGCTGACCGCGGCGATCACGAAGGTTCTTGCCGAGACGGGCGGCGCGACGTTCAAGGCCTATGATCAGATCGACGCGGCTCCTGAAGAGAAGGCGCGTGGCATCACGATCAACACGGCTCACGTCGAGTACGAGACGAAGAACCGTCACTATGCGCACGTGGATTGCCCAGGCCACGCCGACTATGTGAAGAACATGATCACCGGCGCGGCTCAGATGGACGGCGCGATCCTGGTGGTTTCGGCCGCCGACGGCCCGATGCCCCAGACCCGCGAGCACATCCTGCTGGCCCGTCAGGTCGGCGTTCCGGCGATCGTCGTCTACTTGAACAAGTGCGACATGGTCGACGATCCCGAGCTGCTTGAGCTGGTGGAGATGGAAGTGCGCGAGCTTCTTTCGTCCTACGACTTCCCCGGCGACGACATTCCGATCGTCAAGGGTTCGGCGCTGGTTGCCCTCGAGGGCGGCGATCCGGTCCTCGGTCATGACTCGATCCTCGAGCTGATGACCCAGGTCGATGCCTACATTCCGCAGCCGGACCGTCCGATCGACCAGCCGTTCCTGATGCCGATCGAAGACGTGTTCTCGATCTCCGGCCGTGGCACCGTGGTGACCGGTCGTGTCGAGCGCGGCATCGTCAAGGTTGGCGAGGAAGTCGAGATCGTCGGCATCCGTCCGACCACCAAGACGACGGTGACCGGCGTTGAAATGTTCCGCAAGCTGCTCGATCAGGGCCAGGCTGGCGACAACATCGGCGCTTTGCTGCGCGGCACCAAGCGTGAAGACGTCGAGCGCGGTCAGATCCTGTGCAAGCCGGCTTCTGTGAACCCGCACACCAAGTTCAAGGCGGAAGCCTACATCCTGACCAAGGAAGAGGGTGGCCGTCACACGCCGTTCTTCACCAACTATCGCCCGCAGTTCTACTTCCGCACGACCGACGTGACGGGCGTGGTGACGTTGGACGAAGGTGTCGAGATGGTGATGCCGGGCGACAACGTGACGATGAACGTCCAGCTGATCGTTCCGATCGCCATGGAAGAGAAGCTCCGCTTCGCCATTCGTGAAGGCGGTCGTACCGTCGGCGCAGGCGTCGTCGCTTCCATCGTCGAGTAATTGATCGTTTCGAGGTGATACGGGGCGGAGTTCGCTCCGCCCACGTCCCCTCTAGAGGTAAAGAAATGAACGGTCAGAATATCCGTATCCGTCTCAAAGCGTTCGATCATCGTATCCTCGATGCTTCGACGCGCGAGATCGTCAACACGGCCAAGCGCACGGGCGCACAGGTCCGGGGCCCGGTTCCGCTTCCGACTCGTATCGAGAAGTTCACGGTCAACCGCTCGCCCCATATCGATAAGAAGAGCCGCGAACAGTTCGAGATGCGCACCCACAAGCGCCTCCTGGACATCATCGATCCGACCCCGCAGACCGTGGACGCGCTGATGAAGCTCGACCTCGCGGCCGGCGTGGACGTCGAGATCAAGCTCTGAGAACAAGAGCCGGGTTGAGAGAGAACGCTATGCGCTCAGGTGTCATTGCACAGAAGGTCGGCATGACCCGCGTCTACAACGACGCAGGCGAGCATGTTCCCGTGACGGTTCTCAAGCTTGAGAACTGCCAGGTAGTTGCTCACCGTACCGAAGAAAAGAATGGCTATACCGCGATCCAGTTGGGAGCCGGTACTGTCAAGGTTAAGAATGTCTCGAAGGCGATGCGCGGCCACTTTGCCGTGGCGCAGGTCGAGCCGAAGCGTGAAGTTGCCGAGTTCCGGGTTTCTCCCGAGAACCTCATCGAGGTGGGTGCCGAACTAACGGCCGATCACTTCGTTGCTGGGCAGTTCGTCGACGTTACCGGTACCTCGATTGGTAAGGGTTTCGCCGGCGCCATGAAGCGCTGGAACTTCCACGGCGGTCGCGCCACCCACGGTAACTCGGTCTCGCACCGCTCGCTGGGTTCGACCGGTCAGCGTCAGGATCCGGGCAAGGTCTTCAAGAACAAGAAGATGCCTGGCCACATGGGCGATGAGCGCGTGACCACGTTGAACCTGAAGATCGTGCGCACCGACGCCGATCGCGGTTTGATCCTGGTCGAAGGCGCGGTTCCTGGCGCCAAGGGCGGCTGGATCCTCGTCCGCGACGCGGTCAAGAAGAAGCTTCCGGAAGGTGTTCCCACCCCGGGCAAGTTCCGCAAGGCGGCGCCCGCTGCGACCGCGGAGGCAGGTGAGTGATGGAACTCGAAGTCAAGACCCTCGATGGCGCTGTTGCCGGGACGGTCGCGCTTTCGGACGAGATCTTTGGTCTCGATCCGCGTGCCGACATCCTGCAGCGCGTCGTGCGCTGGCAGCTCGCCAAGCGCCAGGCCGGAACGCACAAGACTCTGACTCGTACAGAGATCACCAAGACCGGCAAGAAGATGTACCGTCAGAAGGGCACCGGTGGCGCCCGTCACGGCAACAAAGCCGCTCCGCAGTTTCGTGGTGGTGGCAAGGCTTTCGGTCCCGTGGTTCGCAGCCATGCGCACGATCTGCCCAAGAAGGTTCGGGCCCTCGGCCTGAAGCTTGCCCTGTCGGCCAAGGCCAAGGGTGCCAACATATTCGTGCTGGACGAGGCGATCGCCGCCGAGTCCAAGACGAAGGTCCTGAAGACGAAGCTCGCCGCGCTCGGTCTCACCAACGCGCTGATCATCGACGGAGCCAATCCGCAGGATCAGTTTCGCCTGGCGGCCCGTGCCATTCCGCAGATCGACGTGCTGCCCGTACAGGGCATCAACGTCTACGACATTCTGCGTCGTGACACGTTGGTTCTCACCAAGGCGGCCGTGTCGGCGCTTGAGGAGCGGTTCAAATGACCAATCTGAAGCACTACGACATCATTCGCATGCCGGTGGTCACTGAAAAGGCGACCATTCAGGCTGAGAACAACAAGGTGGTCTTCAACGTTGCCAAGACCGCGACCAAGCCCGAGATCAAAGCCGCCGTCGAGCAGCTGTTCTCGGTTAAGGTCAAGAGCGTCAACACGCTCGTGCGTAAGGGCAAGACGAAGCGCTTCCGGGGCATCATCGGTACCCAGTCCGACGTGAAGAAAGCGATCGTGACCCTCGAAGAGGGCCATTCGATCGACATCACGACGGGCCTCTGATCCGAGCGGCAGGACGATTATGGCACTCAAATATTACAAGCCGACGACCCCGGGCCAGCGCCAGCTGGTCCTCGTCGATCGCTCCGAGCTTCATAAGGGCGCGCCAGTGAAGGCGTTGACCGAGGGTCTTAGCAAGACCGGCGGTCGCAACAATCACGGCCGCATCACCGCTTATCATCGCGGCGGTGGTCACAAGCGCTCTTATCGTCTCATCGATTTCAAGCGTCGCAAGCTCGGCATGAATGCCGTGGTTGAGCGTCTGGAGTACGATCCCAACCGCACCGGCTTCATCGCCCTCATCAAGTATGAGGACGGCGAGCTGAGCTACATCCTGGCCCCGCAGCGTCTGGCCGTTGGCGACAACGTCGTCGCCGCGCCCGCCGCCGACGTGAAGCCCGGCAATGCGATGCAGCTGTCGGCCATTCCGGTCGGCACGCTCGTCCACAATGTCGAGCTGAAGCCCGGTAAGGGCGGTCAGGTTGCCCGCTCGGCTGGCTCCTACGCCCAGATCGTCGGTCGCGACCAAGGCTACACCGTTGTGCGCCTCAACTCTGGCGAACAGCGCAAGGTGCTCGGCACTTGCTTTGCCACCATCGGCGCTGTGTCGAACCCCGACCACTCCAACGTGTCGATCGGTAAGGCTGGCCGCAATCGCTGGCTGGGCAAGCGCCCGGTCAACCGCGGCGTGACGATGAACCCGATCGACCATCCGCACGGCGGCGGCGAAGGCCGCACCTCGGGTGGCCGTCATCCGGTTACCCCATGGGGCAAGCCGACCAAGGGCAAGAAGACGAGATCGAACAAGTCCACGGACAAGTTCATCGTCCGTAGCCGCCATGCGCGCAAGAAGTCGCAGTAAGAGAGAGGAACGACCGTGACTCGTTCGGTTTGGAAAGGCCCGTTCGTCGACGGCTACCTCCTCAAGAAGGCGGAAGTCAGTCGCGCGAGTGGCCGCAATGAAGTCATCAAGATCTGGAGCCGTCGCTCCACGATCCTGCCGAATTTCGTCGGACTTACGTTCGGCGTTTACAACGGCCTGAAGCACATTCCGGTGTCCGTGAACGAGGACATGGTGGGTCACAAGTTCGGCGAGTTCGCGCCGACCCGCACCTACTATGGCCATGGCTCGGATAAGAAGGCGAAGAGGAAGTAACCCATGGGCAAGCCGAAGCGTGAACGCACGCTCGCCGACACTGAGGCGCAGGCGGTGACCCGCAACCTTCGCGTCTCGCCGCAGAAGCTCAATCTTGTCGCGGCTCTCATCCGCGGCAAGAAGGTCAACACGGCGCTGGCCGATCTCACCTTCTCGCGCAAGCGTATTGCTGACGACGTGAAGAAGACGCTGGAGTCGGCGATCGCCAATGCCGAGAATAACCACGACCTGGACGTCGATGCTCTCGTCGTCAAGGAAGCTTTCGTGAGCAAGGGCCTCGTCATGAAGCGCTTCTCGCCGCGAGCTCGTGGTCGTGTCGGTCAGATCCAGAAGCCGTTTGCGAACCTCACGATTGTGGTTCGCGAAGTCGAGGAGACCGCCTGATGGGCCACAAAGTTAATCCGATCGGTCTGCGTCTCGGCATCAACCGGACCTGGGACTCGCGTTGGTTCGCGAGTAAGGCCGAGTACGGCGCGCTGCTGCACGAGGATCTCGCCATCCGCAAATTCCTCTTCGAGGAACTGAAGACGGCTGCGGTATCCAAGGTTGTCATCGAGCGTCCGCACAAGAAGTGCCGCGTCACCATCCACTCGGCTCGTCCGGGCGTGGTGATCGGCAAGAAGGGTGCTGACATCGAGAAACTGCGCAAGCTGATCGCCAAGTTCACTTCCTCGGAAGTGCATCTCAATATCGTCGAGGTGCGCAAGCCCGAGACCGACGCGACACTGATCGCCGCGTCGATCGCCCAGCAGCTCGAGCGTCGTGTGGCTTTCCGCCGTGCGATGAAGCGTTCGGTGCAGTCGGCGATGCGTCTCGGTGCCGAAGGCATCCGCATCAACGCCGGTGGCCGTCTCGGCGGCGCCGAAATCGCTCGTCTGGAGTGGTATCGCGAGGGCCGCGTGCCCCTGCATACGCTTCGTGCCGACATCGATTACGGCATCGCCACCGCCCACACCGCTTACGGCACCAACGGCCTGAAGGTCTGGGTGTTCAAGGGCGAGATCCTGGAGCACGACCCGCTCGCTTCCGAGCGTCGCGCGCTTGAGGGTAACGAAGGTGAACGTTCTGGCGGCGACCGCCGTCGTGAGCGTGACAATCCCCGTGGCGACCGTGAAGGTCGTGGCCGTGGCCGTGGTCGCGAACGCGACGGCGATGGTGCGCGTTAACTAGAGTTTTGGGAGAAGGACGATGCTTCAACCGAAGCGCACCAAATTCCGTAAGCAGTTCAAGGGCCGCATCCATGGCGTGTCCAAGGGCGGTACCGACCTGAACTTCGGCGCTTTTGGCCTCAAGGCCATGGAGCCCGAGCGCGTCACCGCGCGGCAGATCGAGGCGGCTCGCCGCGCGATCACCCGCCAGATGAAGCGTATTGGCCGAGTCTGGATCCGCGTGTTCCCGGACGTTCCGGTCACCGCTAAGCCGACCGAAGTCCGTATGGGTAAGGGCAAGGGTTCACCGGAGTTCTGGTGCGTCCGCATCAAGCCCGGCCGGATCATGTTCGAGCTCGACGGCGTGCCCGAGGAGGTTGCCCGCGAGGCGCTCCGTCTCGGCGCGGCCAAACTTCCGATCAAGACGCGCTTCATTCAGCGCATTGCCGAGTGATCCGCAGGGCGCCCGCCCGGAAGGTCGATAACCTTCCGGCAAGCGGGTGCCGATCGGAAGACCGGCCCTACTGTTAGGACGAGAAAACGATGAAGGCGAACGACGTTCGGGCCATGACGCCCGACCAGCTCGAGGACGAGATGGCCAAGCTGAAGAAAGAGCAGTTCAACCTGCGCTTCCAGAAGGCTACGGGCCAGCTCGAGAATACGTCCCGCGTGCGGGTCGTGCGTCGCGACATCGCCCGCATCCAGACGGTTCTGCGCGATAAGCGCGCGATTGCGAACGCTTAAGGAGAGACGAGTTGCCGAAGCGCATCCTGCAAGGCGTCGTCGTCAGCGACAAGACCGACAAGACGGTCGTAGTTAAGGTGGAGCGTCGCTTCACCCATCCGGTGCTCAAGAAGACCGTGCGCCGGACGAAAAACTACCAGGCGCATGACGAGACGAACCAGTACAAGGTCGGGGACGTGGTTTCCATCGAGGAAAGCAAGCCCATTTCCAAGACCAAGCGCTGGGTTGTGCTCTCCACCGCAAGCGCAAGCTGAGCGGGTGAGATAGCTGCCTCCGGCACCGACCGTGGTGTCGTGCGAGGTGGAAAGCTGCCAGAGACGGGCGCTTTTGGGCGATTGTCTCTAAATAGCATCCCCGGGTCATTGACTTCCGACTCGGAGAAGCTTATGCGGCAGACGCTAGTTTCAGAACGGAATGGCAGTCTATGCCGTTCCGTTTCGGATTGTTTAGTCGGGTAGCCTGAGGGCGCCACGACCTGACGGCGAAAACGAGACATCTAGCTTCGTTTTCCTGTCGCCCTAAGAGGCGGTGGGGTAGGAGCTAGGCCTCCCAGGCTGCGGATACGGCCAGGGACTGGGATGAACTCGAAAATGAGGGTCCGGCACGCCGTACCCCTATTTTCCGAGTTCCAAAACAAAGTCGCTGTCCATCTGCGTCTTCCGGCGCCGGTGGGCGCATGCATCAAGATAAGGCGGCCAAGTCATGATTCAGATGCAAACCAACCTCGACGTGGCGGATAATTCCGGCGCACGTCGTGTTATGTGCATCAAAGTGCTCGGCGGCGCGAAGCGGCGGTACGCCTCGGTGGGCGACATCATTGTCGTCTCCATCAAGGAAGCCATCCCTCGTGGTCGCGTGAAGAAGGGCGACGTGATGAAGGCGGTCGTGGTCCGCACGGCCAAGGACATCCGGCGCACGGACGGTTCGGTCATTCGTTTCGACAAGAATGCCGCCGTTCTCATCAATAACCAGAAAGAGCCGATCGGGACTCGTATCTTCGGACCGGTTCCGCGCGAACTTCGCGCCAAGAACCACATGAAGATCATCTCGCTCGCCCCGGAGGTTCTGTAACCATGGCCGCCAAGATCAAGAAGGGCGACAAGGTTGTGGTTCTCACAGGCAAGGACAAGGGCAAGACCGGTGAGGTCATTGAAGTCCGTCCGACCGAGAATCGCGCTTTAGTCCGTGGCGTCAACATCGTTCGTCATCATCAGAAGCAGTCGGCCAAGTCCGAGGGTGGCATCGTCGCGAAGGAAGCGGCGCTCGACCTTTCGAACCTCGCTGTTGCCGATCCCAAGGACGGCAAGCCGACCCGCGTTGGTTTCAAACTGCTCGACGACGGTCGCAAGGTCCGCTTCGCCAAGCGTTCTGGAGATGTGATCGATGGCTGATGCGGTTTACATTCCGCGCCTCAAGCGCACCTACGACGAGACCATCCGCGCGGCTCTCATCGAACAGTTCGGTTACAAGAACACGATGGAAGTGCCCGTCGTCGAAAAGATCGTCCTGAACATGGGCGTCGGCGAGACGGTTGCGGACGGCAAGAAGATCAATTCGGCCGTCGGCGATCTGACCCTCATTGCCGGCCAGAAGCCGGTGATCACCAAGGCTCGTAATTCCATCGCCACGTTCAAGCTGCGCGAAGGAATGAATATCGGTGCCAAGGTGACGCTTCGCCGTCAGCGCATGTACGAGTTCCTCGACCGCCTCATCACCATCGCCTTGCCGCGTGTGCGTGACTTCCGTGGTCTGAACCCGAAGTCCTTTGACGGCCGTGGCAACTTTGCCATGGGCATCAAGGAGCACATCGTTTTCCCCGAGATCGAGTACGACAAGGTCGATCAGGTCTGGGGTATGGACATCATCGTCTGCACCACGGCGAAGACTGATGACGAGGCGCGCGCGCTTCTCAAGGCCTTCAATTTCCCGTTCCGGCAGTGACGAGAAGGGTTCGGATTTAAATGGCTAAGAAGAGCGCCATCGAGAAGAACAAGCATCGCCAGAAGCTGGTGAAGCAGTTCTCCGCCAAGCGTGAGGCCCTCAAGGCTGTCGCGGGTGACAAGTCGCTGTCGATCGAGGAGCAGTTCGCTGCTCGCCTGAAGCTCGCCGAGCTTCCGCGCAACTCGTCGCCGGTGCGTGTCCGCAACCGCTGCGAAGTCACCGGCCGTCCGCGGTCCTATTATCGCAAGCTCAAGATGAGCCGTATCGCCCTGCGTGAGCTGGGGTCGCTCGGTCTCATCCCGGGCCTTGTGAAGTCGAGCTGGTAAGGAGAGCGGTCCCATGCCGATGACCGATCCTTTGGGTGATATGCTCACCCGCATTCGTAATGCCCAGATGCGCAAGATGTCGAAGGTGTCTACGCCGGCCTCCAAGCTGCGTAAGAACGTCCTTGATGTCCTGGTCGCTGAGGGTTTCCTGCGCGGTTACGCCGAGGTTGATGCCGAAGGCCGTACCGAGTTCGAGATCGAGCTCAAGTACTATGATGGCCTTGGTGTCATCCGTACCATCGAGCGCGTCTCCAAGCCGGGCCGCCGCGTTTACGCTTCGGTTAAGAACCTCCCCCGAGTTGCCAACGGCCTCGGCGTGTCGATCCTCAGTACCCCCCGGGGTGTGATGGCCGACCACGACGCTCGTGAGCAGAATGTCGGTGGTGAAGTTCTCTGCCGCGTCTTCTAACCTTCGACTGGAAACGGGTTAAAAACCATGTCGCGCATTGGCAAGAAGGCTGTTCCGGTCCCTTCGGGGGTCACGGCCGACATCGCTGGGCAGACCGTTTCGGTCAAGGGACCGAAAGGTACGCTCACTTTCGCTCTGAACGAGCATGTCAACGTCGTTAAGACGGAAGACGGTTCGATCAAG
Organism: Pleomorphomonas sp. PLEO; assembly: GCF_041320595.1. NCBI lineage: Bacteria > Pseudomonadati > Pseudomonadota > Alphaproteobacteria > Hyphomicrobiales > Pleomorphomonadaceae > Pleomorphomonas > Pleomorphomonas sp. PLEO. Next base: position 4,082,082 of record NZ_CP166625.1, on the reverse strand, counting down.
ATCGATCCCAAGGACGAGTCCAAGCTGGCTCGCGCCAGCTGGGGTATGTCCCGCACGCAGATCGCCAACCTGATCAAGGGTGTGACGGTCGGCTTCGAGAAGAAGCTCGAGATTACAGGCGTTGGCTACAAGGCGGCGCTTCAGGGCAAGACCCTGCAGCTCTCGCTGGGCTATAGCCACGACGTCGCCTATCCGGTGCCGGAAGGCATCGCGATCGTCGTTCCGAAGCCGACAGAAATCGTCGTCTCCGGTATCGACGCCCAGCGCGTCGGTCAAGTCGCCGCCGAAATCCGCAAGTACCGTCCGCCGGAGCCCTACAAGGGCAAGGGTGTAAGGTACGCGGGCGAGTTTATCGTCCGCAAGGAAGGCAAGAAGAAGTAAGGGGACGATCATGGCTCACCTCACCGGCAACGATCGCCGCCGCGCCCGCGTGCGCCGCGCGATCAAGGCGGCGGCCAACGGTCGCCTCCGGCTCTCCGTGCACCGCTCGTCGTTGCACATCTATGCTCAAGTTATCGATGACGTTCAGGGTCGCACCCTGGCGTCCGCGTCGACTCTCGACAAGGACGTCCGCGACGCTCTGAAGACCGGGGCCAACGTGGCCGCGGCCGCCGTGGTCGGCAAGCTCATCGCAGAGCGCGCCAAGGCGGCGGGGGTGACTGCGGTCATCTTCGATCGTGGTCAGTTCCTGTACCACGGCCGCATCAAGGCGCTGGCGGATGCCGCCCGCGAGGGCGGACTCGACTTCTAAGGCCGGTCCCGATCGAGAGAGACAAAGACAATGGCTGAACGTGAACGCAACAACCGGGATCGCAACGACGAGCGCGACAGCGAGTTCGTCGATCGCCTGGTCCATATCAACCGCGTCGCCAAGGTGGTGAAGGGTGGTCGTCGCTTCGGCTTCGCCGCGCTCGTCGTCGTTGGCGATCAGAAGGGCCGGGTCGGCTACGGCCACGGCAAAGCGCGCGAAGTGCCCGAGGCCATTCGCAAGGCGACGGAAGCCGCCAAGCGTGCCCTCGTGCGCGTGCCGCTCAAGGAAGGCCGGACGCTGCACCATGACGTCGCAGGGCGTTGGGGTGCCGGTCGTGTCTACGTGCGCACCGCTCCGGCTGGTACCGGCATCATCGCCGGCGGCCCGATGCGCGCCGTGTTCGAAACGCTTGGCGTCCAGGACGTGGTGGCCAAGTCGCTCGGTTCCACCAATCCCTACAACATGATCCGCGCTACCTTCTCCGCTTTGGCGAACGAAGATAGTCCGCGGTCGGTTGCCGCCCGCCGTGGTCTCAAGGTTTCGACCTTGCAGTCCCGTCGTCGCGACATTGACCCGGAAGCTGCGGCGTCGGCCGAAGGCTGATGGATATCGAACGGGGGAGGGGGATCTCTCCCTCCTCATTCGTAAACTGGCTTTCGTAAGGTGAAAACCATGTCGACCAACAAGAAGTCGGGCAAGACCGTTACGGTCGAGCAGATCTATAGCCCCGTCCGCCGTCCCGCTGATCAGCGCGCGACGTTGGTCGGTCTCGGTCTCAACAAGCTGCATCGCACGTCGACGCTGGAGGATACTCCTTCGGTTCGCGGCATGATCGCGAAGGTCCAGCACCTCATCCGCGTCGTGGACGAGGCCTGAGATACCCGCCGGTCGAAAGGATCGATGAAATGAAGCTCAACGAGCTCAAGGATAACGAAGGCGCGACCAAGCCGCGTATGCGCGTCGGCCGTGGCATCGGCTCGGGCAAGGGCAAGACCGCCGGTCGCGGCGTCAAGGGCCAGACCTCGCGGTCGGGCGTTGCCATTGCCGGGTTTGAAGGCGGTCAGATGCCTCTGCATCGTCGTCTGCCCAAGCGCGGTTTTACGAATATTTTCGCCCTCGATCTCAACGAGATCAGCCTGACGAAAGTCCAGGCCGCCGTCGACGCTGGTAAGCTCGACGCCAAGGTGCCTGTGACTGTCGAGGCTCTGGTTTCGGCCGGTCTGCTGCGCCGTACGCTTGACGGCGTGCGGGTTCTCGGCGGCGAGATCAAGTCGGCGCTGACCTTCGAGGTCGTCGGTGCTTCAGCGCCCGCGATCGCGGCGGTCGAGGCTGCCGGTGGCAAGGTCACCGTGTCGGTGGCTGCCAAGAAGGCGTAAAGACAATGCCCCCGGGCAGATGCCGTCTTCACGTGATCGTTTGCGCGACGCGTGGGATTAGGTGTCTCCCGGGGGCTTATTTCGTCCGCGACTTGGGTCTATATAGCGGACGTTTGGATTAGCTTGTGCGCGGTTTGCCGCGCTTTGGCGGTCCGAAGCTGGAACAAGGCGCTTCAGCGAATCGCTCGAAGGCGCTAAGGCCAGCGGTATGAAGGGTGGAACGGTCTCGCGGCATGCGGGGCGGTGCGCCCCGAGGTTCCCCATTCGGGCGGAGTGAGACATGGCCTCTGCGGCAGAACAACTCGCTGCAAATCTGAATTTCGGCGCGCTCGCTAAGGCGGAAGAGCTCAAGAAGCGGATTTGGTTCACCCTTGGCGCACTTCTGGTGTATCGCCTCGGAACCTATATCCCGCTGCCGGGCATCAACCTGCAGGCGCTTGCCGATGCGTTCAAGCAGCAGAGCCAGGGCATTCTCGGCCTGTTCAACATGTTCTCCGGCGGCGCCGTCGGCCGCATGGCCATCTTCGCCTTGGGCATCATGCCCTACATCTCCGCCTCGATCATCATTCAGCTTTTGACGTCAGTCATTCCGGCGCTGGAAGCGGTGAAGAAGGAAGGCGAGTCAGGCCGAAAGAAGATCAATCAGTACACCCGCTACCTGACTGTGCTGCTCGCCGCGGTTCAGTCCTATGGCATCGCCGCCGGGTTGCAGGGGCAGGGTTCGATTGTTCTCAATCCCGGGCCGACTTTCATCATTTCCACCGTGCTGTCGTTGATGGGCGGCACGATGTTCCTGCTTTGGCTTGGCGAACAGATTACGTCCCGCGGCATCGGCCAGGGTACGTCGCTGATCATCTTCGCCGGCATTATCGCCAATCTGCCGCACGCCCTTGTCGGTATGCTGGAGCTCGGCCGTCAGGGCGCCCTTGCCACGCCGATCATCCTGGCCGTGCTGGTGCTGGCCGTGGCGGTCATTGGCGGCATCGTGTTCTTCGAGCGCGCCCAGCGCCGGTTGCTCATCCAGTATCCGAAGCGCCAGGTCGGGAACAAAATGTTCCAGGGCGAGTCGAGCCACCTGCCGCTGAAGCTCAATACGTCTGGTGTCATTCCGCCGATCTTCGCCTCGTCGATCCTGCTCATCCCCGGCACCATCACTGGCTTTGCCGGTGCCAACGCCGCAGGCGGCTGGCTGCAGACCTTCGGTACGCTGATGGCACACGGTCAACCGCTTTACATGCTGTCCTATGCCGCGATGATCGTGTTCTTCGCCTTCTTCTATACGGCTATCGTGTTCAACCCGACCGATACCGCCGAGAATCTCAAGAAGCAGGGCGGCTTCGTTCCCGGTATCCGACCGGGCGAGCGTACCGCCATCTACATCGACTATGTTCTGACCCGCATCAACGTCCTCGGTGCCATCTATCTCGTCGTTGTTTGTCTGCTGCCGGAGTTCCTGATCTCCACCACCGGTGTTCCGTTCTACTTCGGCGGCACGTCGTTGCTGATCGTCGTGTCGGTGACCATGGACACCGTGTCCCAGATCCAGGGTCATCTCCTCGCCCATCAGTACGAGGGGCTGATCAAGAAGAGCAAACTTCGGGGGAAGCGTAGATGAGGCTGATTCTTCTCGGGCCGCCGGGCGCCGGCAAGGGGACGCAGGCGCAGAAGCTGGTCGATCGTTACGGTATCGTCCAGTTGTCGACCGGTGACATGCTGCGCGCGGCTGTCGCTGCCGGCACCGAGATCGGCAAGAAGGCCAAGGCCGTGATGGACGCTGGCCAACTCGTTTCCGACGAAATCGTCATTGGCATCGTCTCCGACCGAATCGAAGAGCCGGACGCCAAGAACGGCTTCGTGCTGGATGGCTTCCCGCGCACCGTCGCTCAGGCTGAGGCGCTGGACAAGCTGCTGGCTGACAAGAAGCTCAAGCTTGACGCCGTGATCGAGTTCAAGGTCGACGCTGAAAAGCTCGTCGACCGGATCGTTCGCCGCGCCGAAGAAGCCAAGGCGGCCGGGCAACCGGTGCGCAAAGATGACAATCCGGAAGTGTTCCGCAAGCGTCTGGAAGAGTTCCGCGCCCTGACGGCGGCGCTGACGCCTTTCTATGCCACGAGCGGGTTGCTGAAGCCGGTTGATGGCATGGCGCCCATCGAAGAGGTTGCCGGCGCGATTCGCGCTGCCCTCGAGTGAGACGGACGTCCGGCGAGGAACGAGCGTTCCAAAGCTGGGCGATCGGTCGCCGACCGGGCTTTCCGGCGGCGATTTCGGCGACAAACCCGTGTCCGAAAGGTTGACGGAGAGGCCGGTTCCGGCTATTAACCGCCACCTATCCACGGGTTCTTCGTGCGATGGCCTGTATGCGTTTGCCCATGTTGGACGGAGCGCCATGGTTGTCGCGAAAATAACCCGGCCGGCGCCGCCTATGGAGCCGCCGTCTAGACACCGACCTCCACGGCTCGAACGGGGGAGGGAGCGATCCAAAAGGATCGCGACGACAGGAGTGAAGTGAAGTGGCCCGTATCGCTGGCGTCAATATCCCCACCGCCAAGCGCGCCCTGATCGCGCTGCAGTATATCCATGGCATCGGCCCGAGGTTCGCCGAGGAAATCCTGGGCAAGGTCGGTATCGATCAGGCCAAGCGCGTCAATGAGCTTTCGGATGCCGAAGTTCTGCAGATCCGCGAAGTGATCGACCGCGACTACGTCGTCGAGGGTGACCTTCGCCGTGAGACTGCGATGAACATCAAGCGTCTCATGGACCTCGGTTGCTATCGTGGTCTGCGTCACCGCAAGGGCCTGCCGGTCCGTGGTCAGCGCACGCACACCAACGCTCGTACCCGCAAGGGTCCGGCGAAGGCGATTGCCGGCAAGAAGAAGTGATTCCATTTCGTCGGTCCGGCGGTGCGTCGGTCCGGCGAAAAGGTTCGGTCATGGCGCCGGTTCCGTGAGCAATCGCGGACGGCGCTTTGTCCATGGCGGAAGGTCCGGCAGGACCGTTCGCCAATTTGGGGGGAAGGGCAGGGTGCTCTTCTCCGAAGTCGTTCCGGTGCGCTGAGTTTCTTTTGAAGGCGTGCGCTCCGGTGTAGCCGCTGGTATTACGGCGGTGAAGAGATCGAAAGCGAGAGAGTTAGAGAACATGGCCAAGGAAGCCGCAGGTCGCGTCCGCCGGAAAGAACGCAAGAACATCACGTCAGGCATTGCCCACGTGAATTCCACCTTCAATAACACGATGATCACCATCACCGACGCGCAGGGCAACACCATCTCCTGGTCGTCAGCCGGCACCATGGGCTTCAAGGGTTCGCGCAAGTCGACTCCGTATGCCGCCCAGATGGCCGCCGAGGATGCCGCTCGCAAGGCTTCCGAGCATGGCGTCAAGACCCTGGAAGTCGAAGTCTGCGGTCCGGGCTCCGGTCGTGAATCGGCGCTGCGCGCTCTGCAGGCCGCCGGTTTCCTGGTGAGCTCCATCCGCGACGTTACCCCGATCCCGCACAACGGTTGCCGTCCGCGTAAGCGTCGCCGCGTCTGACGCTCATCCGCGAACGTCCGGTGGCCGGAAAGGCGCCGGGCATGGCCCGTCAAGGCGGTGGTCCCTGCGGGGGATGCGGCCCGCGGCGAACCGCTTCACATGAAAGGGTATCAACGTGAGCATCCAGAAGAACTGGCAAGAGCTCAAGAAGCCGAACAAGCTCGAGGTCATCCCGAGCCGCGATCCGAAGCGCTTCGCGACTGTCGTCGCCTCGCCGCTCGAGCGTGGCTTCGGTCTGACGCTCGGCAACGCGCTCCGTCGTGTCCTCTTGTCCTCGCTGCAGGGTGCGGCGGTGACGGCGGTTCAGATCGACGGCGTGCTGCACGAGTTCTCCTCGATCGGCGGCGTGCGTGAGGACGTCACTGACATCATCCTCAACATCAAGGAAATCGCCGTCCGCATGCAGGGCCAAGGCCCGAAGCGGATGGTCGTGCGCAAGCAGGGTCCGGGCGTAGTTAGCGCCGGTGACATCCAGACCGTTGGCGACATCGAGATCCTGAATCCCGAGCTGGTCCTCTGCACCCTCGACGAGGGCGCAGAGATCCGCATGGAGTTCACGGTCGATACCGGCAAGGGCTACGTCCCGGCCGACCGCAACCGTCCTGAAGACGCTCCGATCGGTCTGATCCCGGTCGACAGCCTCTACTCGCCGGTTCGCAAGGTGTCATACAAGGTCGAGAACACCCGTGAGGGTCAGGATCTCGACCTCGATAAGCTGACGCTGACCGTCGAGACCGACGGCTCGGTGAAGCCCGAGGACGCCGTCGCCTATGCCGCTCGCATCCTGCAGGACCAGCTGGCGATCTTCGTCAACTTCGAAGAGCCGCAGAAGGACACCAAGGTCGAGACCGTTCCGGAGCTTGCCTTCAATCCGGCGCTGCTCAAGAAGGTCGACGAACTCGAGCTGTCGGTCCGTTCGGCCAACTGCCTGAAGAACGACAATATCGTCTACATCGGCGATCTGATCCAGAAGAGCGAAGCGGAAATGCTCCGCACGCCGAATTTCGGCCGCAAGTCGCTCAACGAGATCAAGGAAGTGCTGGCGCAGATGGGGTTGCATCTCGGCATGGAAGTCCCGAACTGGCCGCCCGAGAATATCGAAGACCTGGCCAAGCGCTACGAAGACCACAACTACTGAGCCGAAAAGCTCGCCGGAGGGCCAGGCTCTCCGGCTCGTTCTAAACAATCCTGCCCGGCGTGAGCCGCGCGAAGACAAATAGGAGTAGGCCATGCGTCACGGTAATGCGGGCCGTCGGTTCAACCGCACACAGAGCCATCGTAAGGCGATGCTCGCCAACCTCGCCATCTCGCTCGTCGAGCATGAGCAGATCGTCACCACCCTGCCGAAGGCGAAGGACCTGCGTCCGATCGTCGAGAAGCTGGTGACCATTGCCAAGAAGGGCGACCTCGCCGCTCGTCGTCAGCTCGCTGCTGAGCTGCAGAACAACGAGATCGCCGCCAAGAAGCTGTTCGACGTGCTCGGCCCCCGCTACAAGGCCCGCGCCGGTGGTTACACCCGCGTGCTGAAGGCTGGCTTCCGTCAGGGCGACTCGGCCGCTGTCGCCGTGATCGAGTTCGTTGATCGCGACGTCGCTGCCAAGGGCGCTGCCGACAAGGCCCGCCTGGCTGCCGCTCCGGCCGAGGCCGAGACGGTCGCCGCCTGATCGGTAGGCTTCGCTGAAAGTTGAGCAAGGGGCGGTCCATCGGGCCGCCCCTTGTTGTTTGAGCGTCCTTCCGTTGCCATATTCGGCGGCGTAAAAGAACGGCATGTCGACTGTGCGCTCTTGGAGTTACGCGATGCGACCGAACGGACTGTCTCGCCTTATCCTGGCTTTCGGCTTTGTGGCTTGCGTATCAACGGGGATGGCAACGGCGGCCGATCGGGCATTGCCGACCTCGGAGGCGCAGGTCAAATTGTCCTTCGCACCGGTCGCCAAGGTTGCTGGGCCGGCTGTGGTCAACGTTTATTCGACCAAGACCGTCAAGGTGGCCTCTTCGCCGCTGATGGACGACCCGTTTTTCCGTCAGTTCTTCGGCGGCGATATTCCCGGCATCGGTGGACAGCGCGAGCGGCACCAGCAATCACTCGGCTCCGGCGTCATCGTCGATCCCTCCGGCCTCATCGTGACCAATAACCATGTCATCGAGGACGGTGACGACGTGAAGGTGGCACTCGCCGACAGGCGCGAGTTCGAATGCGATGTGGTGCTGAAGGACGAGCAGCTCGATCTCGCCGTGCTGAAAATACGCAACCCCAAGGGTGAACTGCCGACATTGCCGCTGGCTGATTCCGATCAATTGCAGGTGGGGGACCTGGTATTGGCGATTGGCAATCCCTTCGGCGTCGGACAGACGGTGACGCAGGGCATCGTCTCGGCGCTGGCGCGCAGTCAGGTTGGTATTTCAGATTATCAGTTCTTCATCCAAACAGATGCCGCCATCAATCCAGGTAATTCCGGCGGTGCGTTGGTCGATATGGACGGTAAGCTGGCCGGCATCAACACGGCCATCTTCACCCGCGGCGGCGGCTCCAACGGCATCGGTTTCGCCATTCCCTCCAACATGGTGAAGGTGTTCGTCGATTCGGCCCGTCGCGGCGGCTCCGCTGTCGAGCTGCCGTGGATCGGCGCTGAGCTGCAGCCGGTCACCTCCGACATCGCCGAGAGCCTCGGCCTCGATCGGCCGTCGGGCGTGCTAATTACTTCGATACTGCGCAAGAGCCCCGCCGAGGAAGCCGGCCTCGACGCCGGCGACCTCATCGTTGCCGTCGATGGTGTCGAGGTCAGCGATCCGCGCGTCTTCAATTATCGTTTGGCCACCAAGGGCGTCGGCAACGTGGCCAAGCTCACTCTCAACAGAGCGGGCAAGCTGATTGAGGTGTCCGTGAAGCTGGTGACGGCGCCGGAGACGACGCCGCGCGAAACGCTGACGATCGATGCGCGTTCGCCCTTCCAGGGGGCGACCGTCGCCAATGTGTCACCCGCTGTCGCCGCCGAGATCGGGCTCGCCTATCGCGGCCAGACCGGTGTGGTGATCACCGCCGTTGCTGCCGGCTCTCCGGCCGATCGCATCGGCCTGCAACGGGGCGACATCGTGGTGTCGGTCAACGGTAGCGACATTACCGCGACAAAGGTCTTGGCCGACGTCGCCGGCTCCGATCCGATGTTCTGGCGCGTCGCCATTGATCGCAACGGCCAAGTCCTGCGCATGGCCTTCAGATGAGCGATCTGTTCGGTTCCAGCACGACGGATAATCGCGCCGGCCGTCCGCTGGCCGATCGTCTGCGTCCGGCCAACCTGTCGGAAGTGGTCGGTCAGGATCATCTGGTTGGGCCGAGTGGCACCATTACCCGCATGCTGGCCTCCGGGTCGCTCGGTTCGCTGATTCTCTGGGGGCCGCCCGGTTCGGGCAAGACCACCGTTGCCCGCCTGTTGGCGCATGAGACCAATCTCGCCTTCGAACAGGCCTCAGCCATCTTCACCGGCGTTGCCGATCTCAAGAAGCTGTTCGAGGCCGCTCGCCAGCGACGGGCGCTCGGCCGTGGCACGCTTTTGTTCATCGACGAGATCCATCGCTTCAACCGGGCCCAGCAGGACAGTTTCCTGCCGGTCATGGAAGACGGAACGGTGACGCTGATCGGCGCCACCACCGAGAACCCGTCTTTCGAACTCAACGCCGCCCTGTTGTCGCGCGCCCATGTGCTGGTCTTCAAGGCGCATGATGAAACCTCGATTGGCCAGTTGCTGGACCGCGCCGAGGCGGTAACCGGCAAGCCGCTGCCGCTTGACGGGGAGGCGCGGGCGGCGCTCGTTCGCATGGCCGACGGCGATGGCCGCGCCGCGCTGACGCTCGCCGAGGATGTCTGGCGGGCGGCCGGCGAGGATGAGGTGTTCGACGCCAAGACGCTGCAGGAGATCGTCCAGCGGCGGGCGCCGGTCTACGACAAGGCGCAGGACGGTCACTACAATCTCATCTCGGCGCTGCATAAGTCGGTACGCGGCTCCGATCCGGACGCGGCGCTCTATTATTTCTGCCGCATGATCGATGCCGGTGAGGACCCGCTCTACGTGATCCGCCGGGTGATCCGCATGGCCGCCGAGGATATCGGTCTTGCCGACCCGCAGGCGCTCTCCGTCTGCATCGCCGCTCAGGGCGCCTATGAAATGCTCGGCTCGCCGGAAGGCGAACTTGCCATCGCCGAGGCGGTCGTCTATGTGGCGACCGCGCCGAAGTCGAACGCTGTCTACACCGCCTTCAAAACCGCGATGGCGGCGGCCAAGGAATTCGGCAGCCTCGTACCGCCGCGCCGTATCCTCAATGCGCCCACCAAGTTGATGAAGGGCGAGGGCTATGGGGAAGGCTATCGCTACGATCACGATGAGCCCGACGCCTTTTCCGGGCAGGATTATTTCCCAGAGAAGATGGGGCGCCGGGCCTTCTACCAGCCGGTCGAGCGCGGCTTCGAACGAGAACTCAAGAAGCGGCTCGACTACTGGGCACGCCTGCGTAAGGAACGGCAGGGCGAGAGCTGACAGTGTTGTTTCCGCCCATCATCCGGTTGGAAGGGTGCAGAGGCGAGCAACGAGCTGCCGGACGAGCGGCGCCAGCACCAGCACCACTGGAAAGGCGACTGGCCAGGAACTCAGCCAGGCGGCGAACCAGTGGCCCGGGAGGTCAGGTGACAAGCCGGTCGTGCGCAAGGTAGACACGCCGGACACGACGAGCGACATCAGGCCCGACAGGACGAGGCCGAAGAGAAAGGGCGCAAAGCGCGCCGAAATGCGAAACATGGAAAGCTCCGTTAACGTCATGGGCCACCAAGACAGGCATAGAGGCCCTGTGGCGCGTTGGCTGACGTTAACGCTTACGGCTGCCGGGGCACCGACAGTCACGATTTAGGTGCCGTTCTTCCGCTTCGATGTCAAGATGGCAGCCTCGTTCGCCGCTTTGATGAGCGCCGGAGCTTGCGGAATTGGATCATTAACCATCTGTCTTCAGAGGTTTTTTAACCGGTTCCCTTAAGCTCGAAGTCGGAATTGTGGTGTAGCCTCCCCATAAGGGTAAGCCACTGGGAGCGGGGATCATGACCGACAGCGGAAAGACGATAGCGCCAGACGCCGCGCCGCTCGACGCTGTCGCTCTTTTGCGGGCCTCCGTTTATGCCGACGGCGCCGTCGATGCCGAGGAAGTCCGCCGTCTTTGCCGTCTCGCCGCCGAGGAGGGCTTCCCGACGGCGACCGGTCGTCAGCTCTATACTGAAGCTTTGACCGATTATGTCGCCCTGCAGACGGCTCCGAGCGGCCATGTCAGCGAGGAAATGGCCCGCTGGCTGATTGGTGTGCTCTCGGCCGACGGCATCACCACCGATATGGAAGTCGATCTTCTGGTCAACATCATGCGCCGGGCTGATTCGGTGCCCGTGGAGCTTTCCGCCTTCGCACTCGCAGAGGTGTCGCGGTCCGTACTGACTGGCGCCGAGGGTGGCATCATCTCCGCCGCCGACGTCGAACGCCTGCGCTCGATTCTCTACGCTTTCGGCAGCGAGCGGTCCGTCGGCATCAGCCGCGAAGAAGCGGAAGTGCTGTTCGACCTCAACGATCATAGCCGCGAGGCGGAAAACGATCCCGCCTGGTCCGATCTATTCGTCAAGGCGATCGCTTCCTTCCTGATGGCGGCGCGCGGCTATACGCTGCTATCGCGCGAGGAAACGCTCAGCCGCGATGCCTGGCTCGATGCCCCGACCGGCGGCGTCACCGCGCTGTTTGGCGACATGCTCTCGAGCATGCTGTCCAATGGCCTGCGGGGTGTCTGGTCAGCCTGGCGTCAGCAAGACGACACATCCTCAATGCTAAATGAGGCCGATGAGACCCGCATCCGCCAAGCGGAAGCGGTCACCTCGGAGGAAGTGAAATGGCTGGCTGATCGAATCGGCCGCGACGGGGTGATCCACGCCAACGAAAGGGCGCTTTTGAAATTCTTGTCCGAGGAAAGTCCGGACATCCATCCATCGCTGCGTACTTTGCTCGACACCGCTGCCTGACCCGGTCAAGAGCGCTTCCCCTACGCAGCGCCCTGCGCGCGGCGCCCGGACATCCCACCGGGCGCCGCGAAAATTTATGGCCCGCCGTCTTCTCTTGTTTCTGTTCTGGCTGCATTTTCGCTGGCAGTGGGCGAGACTTCTGGCCTCTCTTCGCCGGATATCCGGCGATCGAATTTTCGTTTCCATGACGCCTTGACTTGCCCCACCGAGGGCCCTTATATCGCGCCACCGCATCAAGGTTCGGGCGCGTAGCTCAGCCGGAAGGCACTTCGTTCAGACAAGTGTTCTCTTGCTTGAAAAACGTAGTCTCAGACTGTAGTAGGTTGGTTTAAGGTCGCTTAGCTCAGCGGGAGAGCATCGCATTCACACTGCGGGGGTCGTAGGTTCAATCCCTACAGCGACCACCATTCAACAAAAGGCTTAGCTGGTGACAGCTAAGCCTTTTGTTTTTTAAGCCTTGGCGGACGGATCAACAGCTCAACGCACGAGGCCATGTTGTGATGCCGGGCGGTCATTTTCGCCCTTTGTCTTCTACATGACAGACCCAGTCACCAATTCGGCGCGATGATCTCGACCGACGTTTCCCGACATCCGGCTGGATGGGAAGGAGCAGGAAGTGGAGGTCGTGATGGATGAAGTAACAGCGACCGTTCGCGATTATTATGGGACTCGGCTCAAGGGGCGAGACGACCTCAAGACGGGCGCCTGCTGTTCCACCGAGCCACTTTCTCCGAGACTACGGTCGATTCTCAATACCATCCATCCCGAGGTGTTGAACCGGTTCTACGGCTGCGGCTCGCCGATTCCGGACGATGTCGACGGCCTCACCGTACTCGACCTCGGTTGTGGCACAGGGCGCGACGTGTTCATGCTGTCGGCTCTGGTCGGGGAAACCGGTCGGTCGATCGGCGTCGACATGACCCCCGAGCAACTGGCGGTCGGCCGTGACCATCAGGCGGAACAGGCGCGCATCTTTGGGCACAAAGCATCCAACGTCAGTTTTCTCGAAGGTCGGTTCGAGGATTTGTCGGCTGTCGGTGTCGCCGATGGATCGGTCGATGCGGTGATCTCCAACTGCGCCCTCAATCTGTCTGCCGACAAGGCAAGGGTATTTGCCGAGATACGGCGGGTTCTGAAGCCGGGTGGGGAGCTGCTGTTCTCCGACATCTTCGCAAGCCGTCGTCTGCCGGCCGACGTGGCCGCCGACCCGCTGCTGGTCGGCGAATGTCTTGGCGGGGCGCTCTATGTGGAGGATTTCCGACGCCTGATGGCAGTTGCTGGCTGGCTGGATTTTCGATTGCTCGCCCGGCGAACGATCGTCCTCGACCACCCTTACATCGAGCTGCTGGTCGGTCCGACGACCTTCTCGTCGATGACAGTCAGGGCCTTCAAGCTCGACAACCTCGAAGACTGTTGCGAGGACTACGGTCAGGTGGCGACCTATCTTGGCACCGTGCCCGATGCCCCCGCCGGTTTCGTTCTCGACGATCATCATCGCTTCATCGCCGGCAAACCAATGCTGGTCTGCGGCAACACGGCCGCCATGGTCGGGGAAAGCCGCTTTAGGCGTCATTTCCGTGTCGATGGCGATCGAACCACGCATTTCGGTCGGTTCGAGTGCTCGCCATCCGGCTCGAGCGCTCAGACCGGCGGCGCCCCGATCTCGGGCTGCTGCTGAGCCCACCCTGTTTATCGTCATCAAGTGAAAGGTATTCGCGATGATCCCGCAAAAGGTTACGGACGGCATTTTCTCATATCGGGCGATCGACTGGGATCGTGAGCTCTTCGATGAGTTGGTTCCCCTGCCGGAAGGCACGACCTACAACGCCTATCTGGTCAAAGGCAGCGAAAAGACGGCGTTGATCGACACCATTTATCCGCCGAAAACAGCGGAATTCATCGCCGCGCTCAAGAAGTCCGGCATCGAGCGGATCGACTATATCGTCGCCAATCATGCCGAGCAGGATCACTCCGGCTCCATTCCCGCCGTCCTCGAGCTCTTCCCCGACGCCAAGGTGGTGACCAACGCCAAGTGCAAGCGCTTCATCCTCGATACTCTGCCGGTCAGTCGCGATGCCTTCATCACCGTCGGTGATGGCCACACCCTGTCGCTCGGCGACAAGACGCTGCAATTCCTGATGACCCCTTGGGTCCACTGGCCCGATACCATGGTCACCTACATCCCGGAATCGCGCATCGCCTTCACCTGCGACTTCCTGGGCGCCCACCTCGCCACCACCGATCTTTTTGCCGATGACGAAGCGCGGGTCGAGACGGCGGCCAAGCGCTACTATGCCGAGATCATGATGCCCTACCGGAGCTTCTCGAAGGAAGCTGGCGACAAGGTCCGGGCGCTGGAGCTCGACTTCATCGCCCCCAGCCATGGCCCGATCTACGCCCGTCCGCCCTTCATTCTCGACCTATATAGGTCCTGGACATCCGACGAGCCCAAGCCCTTCGTGGTCATCCCCTACGTGTCGATGTACGAGAGTACGGCGCTGATGGTCGGCTACCTCACTGACCGACTCATCGAGCGTGGAATCGGCGCCAAGCCGATCAACGTCGTCGATCTCGATACCGGCGAGTTCGCCATGAGCCTTGTCGAAGCGTCGACCGTGGTGTTCGCCTCGCCGACGGTGTTGTCGGGACCGCACCCCAGCGTCGCCTACGCGGCCCTCCTCGCCAACGTGCTCGGCCTCAAAGCCAAGTATGCGGCGGTGATCGGCTCCTTCGGCTGGGAGGGCAATCTGCCGGAGATCATCCAATCGATGCTGCCGAAGCTGAGTGCCACCTTCTTCGAACCGGTGATGGTCAAGGGCTTGCCGCGCGAAGCGGCGTTCGCCGAGCTCGACCGCCTCGCCGACGATATCGCCGCCGCGCATGCCGCCAAGCAGGCCGCGGCCTGATCGGCATTGCCGGAAGTCGGAGGAACCGATGGAAACGCAGCGCCGAGAGGTCCGCGTCGTCTATTTCGCCTGGGTGCGCGAGCGCATCGGTCTCTCCGACGAGCATCTGAATCTGCCTGACAACGTCCGGACAGCCGGTGAGTTGATCGCCTGGCTGTCCGGATGTGGCGACAACTATGCCTATGCGCTGGAGTCGCCATCGACCATCCGTGTCGCCGTCGACCAGTTGCATATCGAGCAGCACGAAGCACTCGGAGACGCGCGGGAAATTGCTCTCTTTCCGCCCATGACCGGGGGCTGAGGCTCATCTCCTGACGCACTTACGATGAGAGCGTGACGGCCCCCAATCATACTGTCCCACCTAAGCGGCCGCCTTGAACAAGGCGAGCCGCTTTTTCATATCAGCCGCGTACCCGTCATCCACGACCTTTCGAAGAGGCAAACAAGGTTTGTCGCCTATCCCATGCGTGATCATACGCATGTCGCTTCCTAATTGGGCGCTGGTGCCAGTAAGTCCCGGATTTCTGGCATTTTCGTTCGGTTCATATCGTTTGAACCGCCCAAAATCGTCGTGCAGGTGACAGCGATTTTAGGACCACGAGTCCTGTACCGGACAGATTTTCCCCTCGCATCGGCAGAGTCTCCTCAACATGGACAGGCCGCCACTCGCCGCTACCCCGAGGAGGAAAATCGGGTTTGGCAGGGGAGCAGGAGAGGGCGGCCGGTCGAGATTACAGCGTCTGCAGGCCGCCGGAGGACAGCATGGATATCTACAAGGAACTCATCCGGGAGCGCGATGCCGGTCGCCGCGCCGCGCTGGTTTCCATTGTTACCCAATCGGGGTCTACGCCGTCGGCGACGGCCGCCAAGATGCTGGTACGAGCCGACGGCACGATCGCCGGTACGGTCGGTGGCGGAGCCGCCGAGGGCAGGGCGATCATGATCGCCCGCGAGGTCATCGCATCAGGCCTGTCGCAGATGCTGGCCATCGATCTTCACAAGAATCCGACGCTCGATCTCGGCATGATCTGCGGCGGTAAACTGCAGTTTTACATCGAGGCAATCATGCCCAACCGGACCGTCTATATTTTCGGCGGCGGTCATGTCGGCCTGATGACGGAAACGATCTGCCGGACGCTGGGTTTCGAAACGGTGGTTGTCGACGATCGTGTCGAGTTCGCAAATGCCGAGCGCTTTCCTGCCGCCAACAGCACCCATGGCGGACCACTCGCCGAGACCACCACGCATCTGTCGCCCAACGCCTCGTCGCTGGTGTTCATCGCCATGCGCGGCCATGCCCTCGATCAGGAGGCGCTTGCCTGGGCGCTTGGCACGCCGGCTGGTTACATCGGCATGATCGGTTCGAAGCGCAAGGTGCTCACTGTCTACAAGAATCTCGTTGCCGCCGGCTTTGCCCCGGAAGCGTTTGGACGCGTCCACGCTCCCGTCGGTCTCGAGATCGGGGCCGAAGGGCCCGAGGAAATCGCGGTCTGCGTGACCGCCGAAATGATCGCCCACATCCGAGGTGTCGACAAGGCATGCCCGCTGACGCGGACCATGGACTGGTGTGGGGCTGTAGAGGAGGCGGCGCCTTTCGCTGCCGCCAGCTGAGTGCGGACGTCGGAACAGACAAGACGGCCTAGGAGGAAGACATGAAACGCATTTCTCTAAATGTGAACGGCGTCGAACGCTGGGTCGTTGCCGACCCAAAGCGTTCGCTCGCCGACGTGCTGCGCGAGCAGATGATGCTTACCGGCTGTAAGGTTTGCTGCGCTGACGGCCAGTGCGGTTCCTGCACGGTGCTGATCGACAGCAAGCCCATCCGTGCCTGCGTGACGCCGATGGAGAAGCTTGCTGCCGGCTCGAAGATCGTCACCATCGAAGGCATCGGAACCCCGGAGAATCTTCATCCGCTGCAGGTCGCCTGGATGGCCCACGGCAGCGCCCAGTGCGGCATCTGCTCACCCGGCTTCATCATGTCGGCCAAGGCGTTGCTGGACAAGAACCTCAACCCGACCCGCGAGGAAGTCCGCGCCTGGTTCCACCGCAACCGCAATCTCTGCCGCTGCACCGGCTACAAGCCGCTGATCGACTCGGTGATGGACGCCGCTGCCATCATGCGCGGTGAGAAGACCATTTACGACGTCATGCCGAAGGCCAAGGAAGACGGCTCCATTCTCGGCACCGAGTACATCCGTCCGTCGGCCGTCGCCAAGGTCACGGGTACGTGGGACTTCGGAGCCGACGTTGCGCTCAAGATGCCGGCCGGCACGTTGCGCCTCGCGCTTGTCCAGGCCGAGGTCAGCCATGCCCTCATCAAGGGCATCGATACGGCGGAAGCCGAGAAGATGGTCGGCGTCGAGCGGATCATCACCTGGAAGGACGTGGGTGGCAAGAACGCCATCACCGGCCTCATCACCTTCCCGACCAACAAGGGTGACGGTTGGGATCGTCCGATCCTGTGCAAGGAGAAGATCTTCCAGTTCGGCGATGCCATTGCCATCGTTGCCGCCGACACTGAAGAACACGCCCGCGCCGCCGCCAAGAAGGTCAAGGTCGACCTCGAAGTGCTGCCGGCCTATATGTCCGGTTTCGCGGCTCTCGCGCCCGACGCCATGGAAATCCACCCCGGCGTTCCCAATGCCTATTACGAGCAGGGCGTCGTCAAGGGTGCCGACACCAAGCCGCTGATGGCCAGCGCCGCCGCGGTCGTCGACATCACCACCTACTGCTCGCGCCAGCCGCATCTGCATCTGGAGCCTGACTGTGGCGAAGCCTTCGTCGACGATGACGGCGTGCTGACGATCCTGTCCAAGTCGATCGGCGTGCATCTGCATCACGCCATGATCTGCCCCGGCCTCGGCATTCCTCCCGAGAAGCTGCGGCTGATCCAGAACCCCACCGGCGGCACCTTCGGCTACAAGTTCTCGCCGACCATGGAAGCCCTGCTCGGCGTCGCCGCTCTCGTCACCAAGAAGCCGGTGTCGCTGGTCTACGACCAGTTCCAGAACATCACCTATACCGGTAAGCGCAGCCCGGCCAACATCAACATCCGCCTGGCCTGCGACAAGAACGGCAAGCTCACCGCCATGGAAACCGACTGGTGGCTCGATCACGGCCCCTATTCGGAATTCGGCGATCTGGTGACCCTGCGTCAGGCCCAGTTCACCGGCGCCGGCTACCATCTTGAAAACATCCGCGGCAAGGGCAAGACGGTTGCGACCAACCACGCCTGGGGCTCGGCTTTCCGTGGCTATGGCTCGCCGCAGGCCTTCTTGGCCGGCGAAATCGCCATGGACATGCTGGCCGAGAAGATGGGCGAGGATCCGCTCGAGTTCCGCTACAAGAATCTCTACAACGAGACGTCGACAACACCGACCGGCCAGAAGCCCGAGGTGCTGGTTCTCAAGCAGCTGTTCGACATGATCCGGCCGAAATACCTGGAAGCCAAGCAGCGGGCTGCCAAATTGTCGACGCCCGAGACCAAGCGCGGCGTCGGCATTTCCCTCGGCATCTACGGCTGCGGTCTCGACGGTCCCGACAGCTCGGAAGCTCGTGTCGAGATGACGCCGTCCGGCTTCATCGTCCATTCCGGTTGGGAAGACCACGGCCAGGGTGCCGATCTTTCCGCCCAGACCATGGCGCATGAGGTGTTGCGTGTGGCCGGCGTCAAGCCCGAGCAAATCGGACTTGTCATGGCCGATACCTTCGGGCCGAACGGCGGGCCTGCCGGTGGTAGCCGCTCCAACGTCTTCTGCGGCAATGCCATCCGCGTCTCGGCCGAGATGATGCTCAAGGCCATGACGAAGGCCGATGGCAGCTACCGGACCTACAAGGAGATGGTGGCCGAGAACATTCCGCTCGCCTACGACGGCAAGTGGGTGGCGGCGGCCTGCACCGACTGTTCGCCGGACACCGGCCAGGGAAATCCCTTCCCGATCTACATGTACGAAGTGTTCATGCCGGAAGTCGAAGTCGACGTGGAGACCGGCAAGGCGTCCGTGGTCAAGCTGACGACGGCCATCGACGTCGGAACCATCATCAACAAGGCCACTGTCGATGGTCAGGTTTATGGCGGTCTTGCTCAGGGTCTTGGTCTTGCCCTGACCGAGGACTTCGAGGATCTGGAGCTGCACACCACGCTCAAGGATTGCGGCATTCCCTATCCGAAGGATGTGCCGGACGATATCGAGATCCTCTATCTCGAAACCGCCCGCCCGCTTGGTCCCTTTGGTGCGGCAGGTGTCGGCGAAGCGCCGCTGACTGCTCTTCATCCGGCGATCCTCAATGCCATCTACAACGCCTGCGGCGTGCGGATATTCCGTATTCCCGCTCTGCCAGAGGCGATTAAGATGGGGCTTGAGGCGCAGGCAGGAGCGGCCGCGGCCAAAAAGGATCTCCAGCACCACTGAGGTGACATAAACGGGGAGCTTTCCCGCCCACTCCCCGAAATGCGGGCGGCCCGTCCTCTCCCGGGCCGCCCGTACCCAATTCGGGTCAATGACAACGTATCGAGACCATCATGGATGGCGATCAAATCAAGGCATGGGAAGCGCTCTGCATCGAGGAACAGCCACCGGCATGCGCCGCTGCCTGTCCACTTCGCGTCGATGCGCGCGGTATGGCCGAGAAGATGGCCGCCGGCGATTTCACCGCCGCCATGGCACTTTATAGTCGCGTTGTTCCCTTTCCGGCGATCATCGCTCATATCTGTGAACACCCGTGCGAGGCTGTCTGCCGCCGGACGGAGGCAGGCGGAGCCGTCCGCTTGGGCGCTCTCGAACGAGCGCTCGTCGAAGATGCCTATCCGACAATTCGCCGCACGGCCCAGCGGGCGCGCAAGCCCAAGACGATCGCCATCATCGGTGCCGGCCTCGCCGGCCTCACGGCGGCTTTCGACCTCGTCATGAAAGGCCATGCCGTCACCGTTTTCGAAGCCGAGGCACGTCCGCTCGAGCGACTGCGTCACGACATTGATGAAGCAACGCTACCGCCCTCGGCGATCGACGCCGACCTCGGCGCGCTCACCTCGCTCGGCGTCGATGTCCGGTGTCGGCAAAGGGTGACCGGTGGCGCCGGTTCGCCTGCGCTCGACGAGCTCATTGCCGGTCACGATGCCGTTCTTCTGGCGATCGGTCCCGGCCCGGCCAGCCAATTTGCCGGAACGCTCGGTCTTACCTCCGCCAATCGGCTCGATCTTGATGCGCTGACGCTGGCGACGTCGCGGCCAGGTGTTTTCGGCAGCTGCCTCCACACTGGCGATGTCGAAACCTATTCAGCCATCCTCTCGGTCCGCGATGGCCGACGGGCCGCCGTCTCCATCGATCGCTTCCTGCAGGGCGCCTCGCTGACGGCGAGCCGCGCCGACGACAATGCCACTGGCACGTGTCTTTACGTCAACACGGCCAGCCATGCTGTCGTGGCGCCCGTTCAACCATCCGACCCCGTAGCTGGATACAATCGCGCCGAGGCGATGAGCGAAGCGGCGCGCTGCTTTCCTTGTCATTGCCTCGAATGCGTCAAGGCGTGCGCCTATCTTGCCCACTACAAGACCTATCCCAAGCGGGCGGTGCGCGAGATCTACAACAACGACTCGATCATCATGGGCAATCGCAAGTCCAACCGGATGATCGATAGTTGCGCCCTGTGCGGACTTTGCGAGACGCTCTGCCCGAACGATCTCGCCATGGGCGATGTCTGCCTGGACGCACGGCAGAGCATGGTCGAACGCGATCACATGCCTGCCTCCCATCATGATTTCGCGCTGCGCGACATGGCTTTCAGTCGTTCCGACGAGGTCGCCTTCGTTCGCCATCAGCCGGGACATGACCGGAGCGCCGTGCTGTTCTTTCCCGGTTGCCAGTTGCCGGCCTCAGCGCCAGGGCAGGTCGAGGCGGTCTATCGCCACCTCTCGGAGCATCTGCCGGGTGGCGTCGGCTTCATGATGGATTGCTGTGGCGCTCCAGCCCACTGGTCGGGGCGCAAGGCGCTGCACAGGGAGGTGCTCGATCACCTTCACGCCGTCTGGGAAGAGCAGGGGAGGCCGCGCATCGTCACGGCCTGCTCGACTTGCCTCAAGCAGATCGACGAGTTCCTGCCGGACATACCGGTTTCGTCGCTCTGGACGGAGCTTGTGACGATCGGCCTGCCAGACGTCGCGGCACCGAGATCCGTCACCAAGCCGCTCGCCATCCACGATCCCTGCACTAGTCGACATGCCCATGATGTTCAGGCGGCGGTGCGTTCGATCGCCGCGTCCTTGGGAGCGGAAGTTCGAGAGCTGACGGGCGCCGAGAAGACCACCTGTTGTGGCTATGGCGGGCTGGTCTCCTTCGCCAATCCCGAGGTCGGAAACGCCTTCGTCGACCGGCGGATCGAGGAGAGCGAAGACGACTACCTCGCCTATTGCGCCATGTGCCGCGACAACTTTGCCCGGCGGGGCAAACGCGCCCTTCATCTCATTGACCTGATCTTCCCCGACGCCGACGATCCCGCGGCTCGCCCCGACCCAGGCTTTTCGGGACGGCGCGACAATCGACTACGACTGAGCCGGCGCATGCGGCGTGACCTCTGGGGAGAAAGTATGAGCGATCCCGCTTCATCCGTCACTCTCATCATCGTTGATGCCGTCCGGGCCGACATTGAGCGCAAGCTGTTGCTGGTCGACGATATCGCCGAGGTGATCGCAGAGGCGCAGCGGACTGGCAGTCAGTTCAAGGACCGGGTCAGCGGCCATTTTACCGCCTCTGGTCGCATCGGTACGGTCACCACCTGGGTCGAATATGAACCAACCGAAGCTGGCTTCATCGTTCATCGCGCCTATGGTCACCGCATGCAGGTCGAGGTGAAACCATGACCGGTACATCCGCCGATATTCCCGATCTGGTCTGTGCCCGCTGCGACAAGCCTTTGGAAATGCGGAAGGTAGAGGCGAGCTATCTTGGCCAGACATTCCCGGTCGAGCTTCCGTGCTGCCCCTCCTGTGGTTTTGTCTATGTCTCCGAGGAGCTTGCGTACGGCAGGATGCTCAAGGTCGAACAGGCTCTGGAAGACAAGTGATGGCGAAGTCCTCCCCGCTCCCCGGTCTGTTTGGTAGCGGTTGCGTCGAGGACGCCACCGGCGAACGGCTGCGGCCAGGCGACGGGGCGATCGTCAGGGAACTGTTCGAACGGTCTGGCCTGCGTCTCGGTGAGTTGGTGCTGGATGTCGGATGTGGCGCAGGTGAAAGCCTAGCTTGGCTTGAAAAACACGGCTTCATCGGCATCGGCGTGGACCGCGACGCAAGAACGCTGGCGATCGCTGCCTCGCGGGTCGTCTCGGCGCTGTTTCATGGCGATGGCGCGCGCCTGCCATTTGCCGATGCCTGCTTTGACGCGGTCCTCTCCGAATGCAGCCTGTCGCTGATGCCAGATCGTCGTGCGGCGCTCGTCGAATGGGCCCGGGTGCTGAGGCCGGGCGGGCGTTTGCTACTCGCCGATGTCGACTGGCCGTGCCGTGATGGGCGAGACGAGCTTGGCGAGGACATTTTGGCGGCCGGCTTTGCCATTCTTCGCGATGAAGACAGATCGGACGTGCTGGCTGGCTTTGTCGCACGCTTCATCTTTCACTACGGTTCGCTCGACGCGTTGTGGGGCGATTGTGCCTGCGCCGGGCAAACGGCCGGTCGGCCACGCTATCGGCTGATCGTTGCTGCGCGATCCGCCGAGCCGACGCCATCGAAAGGGAGCGCAAACCCATGAGCGAGGAGTCCTTCCGCGTTGCCGAGTTGCTGCTCGACGACTTCAAATGCAGCCACATCCTGATGCGGCTCGCCCTGGAGGCGCAGGGGCGCGACGATCCGGACTTGGTCCGGGCCATGTCCGGCCTCTCCCTCGGGATGGGACAGGGTTTCAATTGTGGCGCTCTATCCGCTGGCTGCTGCGTCATCGGCTATTATGCCGGACGTGGCGGCGATGGTGAAACCGAACACCCTGAGCTGGGGGGCATGCTCGACGACTTCGCCGGCTGGTTCAGCGCCGCTGCGACTGGCCAATACGGCGGCATCAATTGTTCCGACATCATGAAGTTCGACGAGTCCCTGAAGCGGCAACGTTGCCCGGCGTTGATCATCGCCACGTGGGACAAGATCAAGGAAACGCTCGCCGATCACGGCGTCGATATCACGGCTATTCCACCGGAGGAGAAGCCGTGAGTGATCCGGTCGAGGCGCCGCCGCCGAGCATTGCCGTGGTGATATTGGCGGCGGGCTGGTCGTCCCGCATGGCGGCGTTCAAGCCGCTGTTGCCCTTTGGCGATGACACCGTGCTCGGGCACGTGATCGCGACCATCACCGAGGCCGCCATCGGCAAGGCCTACGTCGTCGTCGGCAATGAGGCGGCCCGCATGGTTCCGGTCGTCGAGGCCCACGGCGCGGTGGCGGTGTTCAACGCGGCCTTCGCCGAGGGCATGATGTCCAGCATCAAGGCCGGGATCGCCGCGCTGCCCGAGACGGTCGAGGGCGCGATGATCCTACCGGTCGACATACCGCTCGTCAGGGCAGGCACTCTGGCGCAGATCGCAAGAAGCGTCGGGGAAGGGGAGGCCTTCGTTCTTCGCCCGACTTTTCGCGGACAGTCCGGTCACCCGCCTTTCATTCGTCGGCAGCTCTTCGCCGAAATCCTCGCGGCGCCGGCCGAGGTAACGCTGCGCGACATTCTTGAGCGGCACCAACGGCACGCCCAGTCCATCCCTGTCATTGACAGCGGCGTGCTGCGCGACATGGACTATTCCGACGACTACCGCCGTCTCACAGCGCTATTGCCGCATCGTCGCTATCCTGACGCGGCGGAGTGCGAAGCGATGCAAGATGCCATAGGGGCACCGGAGCCGACCCGCCGCCATTGCGCCGCCGTCGCTCGGCTGGCTCTGGAGATAGCCGAACGCCTGATCGCCAAGGGTCTATCGATCAATGCCGATGCCGTGCGGGCCGGTGCGCTGCTTCACGACATAGCCAAGGGCGAGCCTGATCACGCGGTCGCGGGGGGGCGGTATGTCGCGGCATTCGGCTTTGCCCATGTCGCCCAGATTGTCGCGACCCACATGGAAATGACTTTTGAGCCGGGCCAGCCGATCGACGAACGGCACTTGGTGTTTCTCGCCGACAAGCTGATCAAGGGTGAGCGACGCGTCGATCTCGAAGAACGCTTTGCGCCGGCCTTGGCCGCCTTTGCCGGGGATCCCGCCGCATTGGCCGGTGCGCAACGTCGACGCGCCGCCGTCGCAGCCGTCCTTTCCGCCGTCGAGGCGGTGGTCGGACCGCTCGGTCACATACCGGTGGCCGGTAGTCCCGCAGTACCGGTGGGAGGCTGACGATGACCGGCCCCGTTCGCCTGTCCCTTGGGCGTACCCTTAGCGTCTGTCCGGAGTGCCTCAAGACCATTCCGGCCGAGCGTTTCGCCGTCGGAGACACGGTTTATCTCGACAAGACCTGTCCCGAGCACGGTCACGTTGCTACGCCGGTATGGAGGGGGCTTCGCAGCTACGAGATCTGGTCTCGCAGTCCTCGCGCCACATCTCTGCCGGTCAGCGTCAAAACGGACATCGCCGAAGGCTGTCCCAGGGATTGCGGGCTCTGCGCCGATCATCGCCAGCAAGGATGCTGCGTGCTGATCGAGGTGACGTCGCGTTGCGATCTGATCTGCCCGGTCTGCTTCGCCTCTGCTGGTCGGCATGGCGTCGACATGCCGATCGACGAAATCGGCGTTGCCCTCGACGAGCTGAGGTCAAGTAGTGGGCAGGTGCATATCCAGCTGTCGGGCGGTGAACCCACGGTTCGCGATGATCTGCCTGAGATCGTCGCCTTGGTGCGGGGCAAAGGGTTCGATTTTGTCCAGCTCAACACCAACGGTCTCAGGATCGGCCGCGAGCCCGATTATCTCGCGGCTCTCGTCGATGCCGGTCTCGATTGCGTCTTCCTGCAGTTCGATGGTGTCAGCGATGCCGTCTATCGGCGGCTGCGTGGCCGCAACCTGTTGGCGGCAAAGCGCCTCGCCATCGCCAGCGCGCGTGCCGCGGGTATCGGCGTCGTGCTGGTGCCGACGTTGGTTCCCGGTGTCAATACGAGCGAAATCGGTGCCATCGTCGATTTCGCCAAGAACGAGATGCCGACGGTTCGGGCCGTCCATTTCCAGCCGGTATCGTATTTCGGGCGCAATCTCGGGGCTCCGAGCGACGAGAACCGCATAACCCTGCCGGAGGTGATGCAGGCGCTGATCGATCATGCTGGCGGCGCCATCAGGCTCGAGGACTTTCGTCCCGGTTCGGCGGAAAATCCCTTCTGCTCCTTCAGCGGTCGCTTCGCTGTCGATCGTTCAGGTCGATTCCGGTCCGATCCGGAATCCGGGGCCGGTTGTTGTGGTCCCGATGTCGAGAGTGCAACGAGCGAAGCGGATTGTTGCGACGTTTCGACGCGGCGCTCACCGACTGTTTCGCGCGCCCAGCGTTATGTCGCGGGCCAATGGACGAAGGCGCCCCAGGGGGCAACGCCGGTTACCGGCCTTGAGGCTTTCGATGTGTTTTTAGAGCAGCGGAGCCAGCGCCTGTCACTGTCCGGAATGGCCTTCCAGGACGCCTGGACGCTCGACCTCGATCGCCTTCGCCAGTGCCATATCCACGTGGCGAAGTCGGACGGCCGCGTTATCCCGTTCTGCGCCTATAATCTGACCGACCTCAAGGGGCGGTCGCTCTACCGCGAGCCGTCGACATGAATGGGTTTGGAACACTCGACGCTTGGGTGGGGCGGACGATTGGCCTTGAACACCTGCCGAGCCGTGCCGATATCGACGCCTATCAGCTTCGTTGCCTCAACGAGACGATCGCCTATGCGCGCTCCCAAAGCCCCTTCTACCGGCTGCGAACCACTTGGCCGGAGCGGCACGATCTTGTCAAACTCAGCGACATAGCCCGGTTGCCTTTGACGACGGCCGACGACCTTGTGCGCAATGATCCGTCCCTGATCGCCTTACCCATGCGCGACGCGGTGCGTCTGGTGACCATTCCGACGTCCGGCACCTCGGGCAGGCAGAAGCGCCTGTTCTTTACAGAAGCCGATATCGAGGCCACCGTTGCCTATTTCGAGCATGGCATGGCAACCATTGTTCGGCCTGGCAGCTGTGTGGCGGTGGCTTTTCCCGCCCAGCGGCCGGACAGCGTCGGCGATCTGCTGATGCGAGGCTTGACCCGGCTTGGCGCTTTTCCCGTGGCTTTGCCCGTCGATAGTTCGCTGGATGTGCTGGTGAGCGCGTTGCGCGAACTGCAGCCGGCCGCGATCGCCGGGATGCCCGTGACGCTCGGTGCCGCCGCCCGTCGGATGGAGACCGATGGTGGCGGGCAGCTCCGGATCGAGACGGCGCTGGTCAGCGCCGATAGCGTTTCGCCGAGCTTCAAGGCAGCGCTGGCCGTCCTTTGGGGAACCGAAGTTTTCGAACATTGGGGCATGACGGAGACAGGGTATGGCGGCGCGCTTTCCTGTGAGGCGCATGACGGTTTGCATATCCGGGAAACCGACCTTTATCTCGAGATTGTCGACGCCAATACCGCCGAGGTGTTGCCGGCCGGTCGGCAAGGCGAGATCGTCGTCACGTCTTTGCGGCGTCGCGGCTTGCCTCTCATCCGCTATCGCACCGGCGACAGTGGGTGCATCGCAGAAACCCCATGTCGTTGTGGATCGGTACTCCGCCGGGTGCGCCTCGGTGGGCGGATTGGCGAGCCGATCAGCTTCGGAGAGGGCGCGCGCTTTCCCGCTGATCTCATCGATGATGCAATCTTCGCGGTTGATGGCGTCGTTGATTTCTCGGTCGAACTGAGAACGGGTCGGCAAGCGTGTCTTGCGATCCATGTCATGGCGGAACCACGGACAATCGAGGATGTTCGGTCCGCACTTGTTCACCACCAGATTGTCGGCCCCTGGTTGCAGTCGGAAAAAGTTAACATTGCTGTTGAGTTAGCGTCTGGGTCAACTTTGTCTCTCTGTCGTAAACGGAAAGTGATGGTGACCCATGGGGAGGAATAAGTGACTGTAATAAAAAAACAAACAGGACCGCTATATAGTATCAGGTTATATCGACTGAAGGATCATAACGATTTAGCTCGGCAGAGCTTATGATCGAATTCATGACAGGAAAGCCCACTTTTACCTGAAGTCCGGTCTCGCTGCCGGGTGGCTTGTCTGAGGTGGTCTCGTCGCGAAAAAAACGCGAACGATGTCTTTGATACTTCAGCGGTGGATGCACCTGGAGGGGTGCTGAAATGGTCCTGCCTCAACGGCTCGATGCCGATAAATGTGCGATTCCGACGGGCGGACCGACCGCCTGCGGAACCTGCAGAACCACATCCGGACGACATGAGCGCGGTGCGCGGGCCTCTTCCCTTCCTGATCAGGGAGGGCTGCTGGCCGTTCGCTCGAAGTTCATGTCGGATGGTGTTGTGCCCGAGGGCATTCCGCTGCCGATTTTGCGCTCTTGGGAGCGCAGCGGCATGCACGGCTTGATCGACGGTACGCCGCGACGACACGAGGCGCGGCTGACGGAAACCGGCCTCAAGGAACTGAGGGAGCGTAACGAGGAGCTTCTGGTTTCCGCTTGGGGCGAGATTGTCACGCTCTGCCGCGAAACACAGCCGCTGGGTGGTGTCGTGGTGTTGACCGACCCCAATGGCGTGGTGCTGGTTCGCCTTGGCGACAACAACTTCAGCGACGAAGCGGAACGGCTCGGCCTGTGCGCCGGAGGTGACTGGTCGGAACAGGCCAGGGGCACCAATGCCATCGGGACGGCCGTGTCCGAGCGTTTCGCCCTGTCCGTGATTGGAGCCGAGCATTTCTGCAACGGCAACACGGACATCAGCTGTTCGGCTGTGCCGATCATCGATCCATGCGGCGCTCTGGCTGGCGTTATCGATCTTTCGACCTCGGTGACGGTTGCGCATGACTATTCGCTGCCGCTTTTGAAGCGCGCGGCAAATGAAATCGAGCGGCGATTATTTGAGCGCCGCTACGGCCGCTTCGAACAGATGCATCTGCATTCGAACCCGCGCCTGCTCGGTAGCCCCAACGAGGGGCTGTTGGCTTTCGACAGCGATCGCCTGATTGGAGCCAACCGCATGGCCATCGAGCTGATCGGCCTCAGCTGGTCGGCAATTGGCGTCGTGCATTTTCGGCAGCTTTTCTCGGTGCAGCATGCCAGCGTGACGCGGCAGGCCTCCACCGATGAGTGCGTGGTGCAGTCCGCCCAGGGATCGACCTTCTTCGCCCGCATGCAGATGCCGCGCAAAGCCCAAGGCGGCGCGGAGCCGAGTAGAACCATCGGGCCAGAACCGGTCCGGCCGGCGCTTGGTGAACCGGTTGGCAAGGATGCGCTGCCGCACGTGGTGCTCGAGACGCTGCAAACCGAAGGCGGCCCGAAGCTGCGCAAGATGAAGATCGGCCAACTCGTCTACGGCGCCAATCTGATGGATGAGATCGGCGAAGCCATCCTCATCGTCGCGTCAGGCCGCTACCGCTGCTTCGCCTCCCATGAGGGCAAAGAGCTCACGCTTTTCACGCTTGGCCCGGGTGACGCGGTGCCGCTCCAGCCGGAGATGGTGGTGGAGGTCCGCAAGGAGGGCGAGGCGGCCGTGATACCGCGCGCTCTGTTCCGGCGGCTGACCCGCGACCATCCTGAGTTCGGCATGTGCATTCTGCCGGCCGTCGAGAAGATGCTGAACCGGTCGCTCACCATGGTCGGCGAAATGGCCTTTCGCAGCGTTCGCTATCGGTTGATCCGCTATCTCTGCGAGATGGCCGAGCACGATGGCCGCCAGACCACGGCTGGAGTCGTCATCGACGCGGCACCTCACGGCGATGACCTTGCCATGGCCATCGGTGCGGCGCGTCAGTCCGTGTCGACGGTACTGGCCGAGCTTATCCGAACGGGCGACGTCCAGCGGCCGACGCCGCGCACCTTCGTCATCCCGGATATTGAAAGTCTCAAGGAGGAGCTGCGAGTTTTGCGCTGAGGCACAGACTATCACCGCCAGCCGCGTCGCGATGAGCGGCGCGCTCCTCCAACCGGCAACAACGGGCCGGTTCCAAGATAAGTTCAAGGCGTAGCAGCAACGATCATGAGCGTTTTTCTAACCGACGGCTATGGCCGAACCATCCGTTACCTTCGCCTGTCGGTGACTGATCGCTGTGACCTTCGCTGCGTCTATTGCATGACCGATGATGTCGTTTTTCTACCGCGGCGCGAACTGCTCAACTTCGAAGAACTCGACCGGTTGTCGTCGGCATTGATCGAACGCGGCGTCGACAAGATTCGCATCACCGGTGGTGAGCCACTGCTGCGCAAGGACATCCTGCAACTGTTCCAAAGCCTGGGGCGCCACCTCTCCAGCGGGGCCTTGCGCGAGCTGACGATGACGACCAACGGTACGCAGCTTGCCCGTTTTGCGCAGGCGCTGGCTGCCGCCGGCGTGCGGCGGATCAACATATCGCTCGATACCCTTGATCCAGCTCGCTATGCGGCCATCACCCGGCACGGCGATCTCGCCAAGACACTCGCCGGCATTGAGGCTGCACAGGCCGCCGGCCTCAAGGTCAAGCTCAACGCGGTGGCTTTGCGCGGCGTCACCGAATACGAAATCGATGACCTGATCGCCTTTGCTCACGGGCGGGGCATGGATCTCACGCTGATCGAGACCATGCCGCTCGGTCATCTCGACGTCGATAGAGCCGACCAATATCTGCCACTCGATGAACTGCGCAGTCGTATGGCAAAGCGCTGGACACTCGCCGAGGTCGATGAGCATACCGGCGGACCGGCCCGCTATATGCGCGTCGGCGAGACCGGCGGCCGCATCGGCTTCATCACGCCGATGAGCCACAATTTCTGCGAGACCTGCAACCGGATCCGCGTCAGCGCCACTGGCAGGCTCTACACTTGCCTGGGCGAACATGGAGGCGCCGATCTCCGCATGGCGCTCCGAGGTTCTGAAAGCGACGACAAACTGAACGCCGCCATTGATCGCGCCATCCTGCGCAAGCCGAAGGGGCACGATTTCGAGATCCGGCGCCATGGCGAGCCCGCTCTTGAAAGGCCGATGTCGGTTTTGGGTGGTTGATGACCGGCGATCAAGACCGGCCGGCCGCCATCTCAGGCGGCACCTGCGAGCAACATGTCGACAAGGCATTGCACGCTTTGTCCGGACTCTCCAGGGAGCACCAGATCGGCGGTCGCCTTCAGTTTTGGCGTGGCGTTGCCGACGGCCGCCTTGAGGGCGCAGCCGCTGAGGAGGTCGATGTCGTTCTCCTCGTCTCCGACCGCGACCACTTGGTCGCGTCGCAGTCCGAGGTCGGCGAGGGCGTAGGAGAGGCCGCTGCCTTTATTGACCCCGGCGGGCAGGACCAGCACTCGGCTGCCGCAGCCGACGATGTCGAGATGATAGCCGCCATGCGCGATCATCGTCTTGATGCGAGGCGTGTTCTTGGCGCCGATCGCGGCCATCGATCGTCCGACAAACAAGGGCTCATCCGGAAACTCCCGCTTGATGTCGTCAACGAAACGTTCGTCGAGTGGCGGCGCGATCAACTGCTCGGTATCGGTCGCCGGGCAGAACGTAACCGCTCCGTTTTCCAAAATGACCGCGTCAAACAGCTCGAGTACCCCGCAGATCTGCCGGATGTTTTCGAGCCGTCGGCCCGACACCAGGATCAACCGGAAACCGATGCCGCGCAACGACCGCAGCGCCGCTTCTGTCGCCGCGCTCATTCGACCATGTTCGGCGATGGTGCCGTCATAGTCGGCGGCAAGAACCCTAAGATTGGCCAGGACGTGCCTATGCGGGCTCGGCGGCGAAGGCTGGTACGGAATGTCTGTCACCGGCATTTCATTTGCTCTCGTTGCCTCAGCGTTCTCGAGCTAGAGGCCTACAAAATGGCATTGCCTCGAACCCGAGCCTGAGCCTCGATGGAGAAAAGCACATCATGAAGGATGGTCTCAGTCACCTGGACGACAAGGGCGCTGCCCATATGGTCGACGTGGGGGAAAAAGGCATTACGCAACGCGCTGCGACCGCCAGCGGTCGGGTCATCATGACGGCCGAGACGCTGGCGCTCATCGTCGACGGTCGGGTGCCAAAGGGCGATGTTATTGCCACCGCGCGGTTGGCCGGCATCATGGCGGCCAAGAAGACCGCCGATCTCATCCCTCTCTGTCATCCCCTGGCCTTGTCCGGCGTCGTGCTTGATCTTGAGCCGGATCCGGCATTGCCGGGTATCGCCATCTCCGCAACCGTGCGCTGCACGGGCAGGACCGGCGTTGAAATGGAGGCGCTCACTGCCGTTTCGGTCGCTTGCCTGACCATCTACGATATGGTCAAGGCCGTGGAAAAAGGCGTGTGTATCGAGGCCATCCGCCTCGTCGAGAAGAGTGGCGGCAAGTCGGGTCACTGGCTGGCCAATGCCTGACCTGTTTCAAAGACGTCGACAGGAGTTGTCATGACGCTGATTTCCGTTGAGGCCGCGCAGTCCGAACTCCTTTCAGCCCTCAAGCTAACGGGCGGTGAGCGGGTGCCGCTGAGCGAGGCGGGTGGTCGTGTGCTGGCCGCCGATCTTGAAGCACGCCGGACGCAGCCGCCCGTTTCCCTGTCGTCGATGGACGGCTATGCCATACGCGCGGCGATTTCGACCCGGGACGTCTGGCTTCGCGTTATCGGGGAATCGGCCGCCGGGCATGGCTTTGCCGGGGCGGTGAACGAGGGCGAAGCAGTTCGTATCTTCACCGGCGCACCGCTGCCATCGGGGACGGATTGCGTCGTCATCCAGGAGGACGCCGAACGAGACCTCGACCGTGTTCGTTTCAATGGAGTTTCCTCTCCTGGTCTTAACGTTCGACCGCGTGGCTTCGATTTCAACGAAGGGGACATCGGCCTTCAGGCTGGGGTACGCCTCGGCTTTGCCGCGCTTGGGCTGATTGCCGCCATGAACCACGAAAGCCTGTTGGTGCGGCGCCGGCCGCGTGTTGCGCTGATTGCCTCTGGCGACGAACTCGTGCCTCCTGGAGGTGACCCGCAGCCGAACCAGATTATCGCTTCGTCATCGGTCGCGCTCTCCCACTTGGTTCGGGAGGCGGGGGGAGAACCGATCGATCTCAGCATTGCTCCCGACGATCTCGGGCTGTTGCGCCGGCGTATACGGCGCGGCCTGGACGACGGCGCCGACATCGTGGTGGTGATTGGAGGCGCATCGGTTGGCGATCATGACTACACACGTGCCGCGCTCGAAGCGGAGGGGGCGGCGATCGGCTTCTGGAAGGTTGCCATGCGTCCGGGCAAACCGCTGATGCACGGCCGCATCGGAGAGTCCGAAGTGCTCGGCCTTCCGGGTAATCCAGTGTCGACGCTGGTCTGCGGCGTGCTGTTTCTGGCGCCGTTGATCCGCGCCATGCTGGGGCGGAACGACATTTTGCCCGAGATATCGGCTGCTATCGTGGAAAAAGCTCTCCAACCCAACGACATGCGGCGCGACTACCTACGCGGTCAGGCGCTGATGAAGGATGGACAGCTCCGCGTGACGCCACTCGCACGCCAGGACTCGTCCCTGATGAGGACTTTGGCGGCGGCCAATGCGCTGGTCATCCGGCCTGAATATGCACCCGCCATGTCAGCCGGGGAAACCGCTGACATAATCCGGCTCTAGGGCATCTAGGCGACCGCGTTTGCCTGTCGGCTAGGCAGCACCGGGGCCATCGTGTCGGGTCGCCGGCGGTAGCCGATGGTGTCGAACTTCATATCGCGGATGTCGACCATCAGCAGACGTCCGATCAGCGGCTTGCCGACGCCGGTGATCAGTTTCAGCACCTCGCAGGCCGCGAGGGTGCCGAGCACACCGACCACCGCACCAAGAATTCCAACTTGGGAGCAGGTCGGCACGTCGCCTTCAGGCTCGTGTGGCATCAGGCAACGCCAGCTCGGCGCGGGCTTGCCGTCGTCATCCAGCAAATACGGCTGAAGCGTCGTCACCGAGCCGTAGAACTCCTGAACAGCGGCCGAAACGAGCGGCTTTTGAAGCGCATAGGCGGTGTCCGCCACTAAAAAACGGGTCGGGAAATTGTCCGTTCCGTCGACGATGATGTCGAAACGACCGAAGATGTCGGCGATGTTGCCGCCATCAAGGCGAACAGGAAACAGCTCGGCTGCCACATGGGGGTTCAAGGCCGCGACCCGCTCGGCGGCGCTCTCGACTTTGGGTCTGCCAACATTGGCCGTGGAGTGAACGACCTGCCGCTGCAGATTGGAAAGCGACACCACGTCGTCATCGACCAGCCCGAGCGTGCCGACGCCGGCGGCGGCCAGATATTCGATGATGGGAGAGCCGAGCCCACCCGCTCCGACACACAGGACCCTGGCCGTCTTGAGCTTCTGTTGACCGGGACCACCGATGTCCCGCAGCAGCAAATGACGCGAGTAACGGCGGATTTCGTCCTGGCTCAGAGTGGGAGACATTGACGGCATTCCTTGATGGGCTTTCCTGGCAGCGCAGCCTGCATAGCCAAATATGGTTGCTCTGCTTACCAAATTGGCGGTCGCTTGACGGTAGGATCATCGCGTATCGGCGCAGGGGTTTCCAGCCCCATGATGATGGCCCTTCAAAGACGCGCGCCGTCACGATACTGGAGATGCTACAGGGCGAAGGCGGTGTTCGTGCAGGCCGCGCAAAAAAGCCCGCGGGAAACCTTTCGGCTTCTCGCAGGCCTTCTGATTTTTAGTTCGCCTCAGGCAGCTCGGACGGTTGCCAGGAAGCTTCTCACCTGTTCCTTCAACATTTCCGACTGCTGCGACAGTTCCGCTGACGAGCTCAGAACCTGCTCGGCCGCGGCGCTGGTGGCAGAGGCCGCTTGCGTGACCAGTACGATGTTCCGGGATACGTTGGTCGTACCAGTCGACGCACTCTGGACGTTCTGGGCAATGTCCTGTGTCGTTGCCGCCTGTTCTTCAACCGCCGCGGCGATCAGCGCGGCGATCTCGTCCATCTTCTCGATCGTCTTGGAAATGCTGTCGATCGCCGACACCGCCGTTCCGGTAGACGCCTGGATGCCGGAGATCTGGGCGCTGATCTGAGCCGTGGCCTTCGCCGTCTGGTCGGCAAGGTTCTTGACCTCGGAGGCGACCACGGCGAAGCCCTTGCCGGCCTCTCCGGCGCGGGCGGCCTCAATGGTGGCGTTGAGCGCCAGGAGGTTTGTCTGGCCGGCGACATTGCCGATCAGGTCGACGATCTCGCCGATACGCTGAGCGGCCTCCGACAGCTCCTTCACCGTCTTGGCCGTTCCGCCGGCTTCCTGCACGGCACTGGCCGCCATTCTGGCGCTTTCGGCGACCTGACGGCTGATTTCCTGCACGGAAACTGCCATTTCTTCGGATGCCGACGCTACCGTGTTGACGTTGGCAGAAGCTTCTTCGGACGCATGAGCGACCTCGGAGGAGCGCACCGAGGTATCCTCGGCGGTGCTGGTCAAGGTCTGGGCTGCCGACTGAA
Source organism: Pleomorphomonas sp. PLEO (assembly GCF_041320595.1). NCBI lineage: Bacteria > Pseudomonadati > Pseudomonadota > Alphaproteobacteria > Hyphomicrobiales > Pleomorphomonadaceae > Pleomorphomonas > Pleomorphomonas sp. PLEO. The sequence goes on along the minus strand of NZ_CP166625.1, from coordinate 4,047,938 downwards.
GCTGGGTTGATGCCGAGGAGACCGAACCAACGATGGCACCGACCGATCTTTCGAACTCATCGGCCATGCGGTCCATTGCAACCTTTCGCTCAGCGGCAATGCGCGCATCGTTCGCGGCGGACTGTTCGCTGGCGGCTCTGGCATCGACGACGGCATTCTCTTGGATGACGCCGACGGTCCGCGCCATGGCACCAATCTCGTCCTTACGGTCGGTGCCGGGCACGACGATTCCGGTCTTGCGACCCGCGAGCCCTTCCATGGCGGCCGTCAGACGCTGAATGGGCTTGCTGACCGACAGCGATACCATCCACATCACGATGATGCCGGCAAAGGCAACCACGATCGACACAAGGATTTGGTTGCTGGTGCTGTTGTTCTGCGCCGCGGCGGTTTCGGTGGCCAGCTTGGTAACATCCGACATGACCACGGCGCGCGGAATTCCGATAATCACCGACCAGTTCGTGCCGGTTCGGCCGAGTGGCACGGGGGCGAACACGCGCAGACGATCCGATGACTGATCGTAGTTGATCGCTTGTTTGCCGGTCGAGATTGTCGTCATGTCATCTTGCCAAGCGGTGTCAATCTTCGACAGAGGCCCGCCGATCGACGTGGGATCGAGGCTGGAAGCGACGATCAACCCCTTATCGGTCACGATACTGACTGCGCCCTCGCCGCCATAAATCTGACCGTCGACCGCTTCGGCCAGTTTCTGGATGGCGGCCAGATCGAAGTCAGCTCCGGCGACGCCGAGGAATTTGCCATTTACGGAAATCGGCACCGACATCGTGGACAAAAAGACCGCTTTGCCCTGAACGATATAGGGCAGGGGGGCGAGGATACTTTCCTTGCCCGTTTCCTGTGGGCCGATGAACCAGCCACCTTTCATGAGGCCATTTTCGTGGCTCTCGCGGCTATCGTATTCGACGAGAGGCTGAAGCGCGATCTTGCCGGCACTGTCGCGCGTCCAATATGGCAGGGCGCGCCCGGTTTGATCCGAGCCAATGTTCGCCTTGCCCTTGAATGCGGCGTCGTTGCCGTCGAGGCCGTCGACGACCCAGGCACTGTAGGTACCGTTGAAACGGGGGTTATCCTTGAGCACGTTGAGCAACGTGTCATTGAGCTGCGCCCTGCGCAGTTCGACCGGTGTTGGGGATTGGCCTTCGCCAGTCATCACCTCGAAAGCACGCGCCATGTTGCGGGCCGCCGCGAAGGCAGTGTCCACTTCAGCGCGAATGTCTCCGGCCTGGGTCGTAGCGATGGCCTGCAGGGCCTCTCGGGACTTGGCGTCAAGCAGTTGGGAGACGCTCTTGTCTGTTTGCTCATTGACCTTTTTGCTGGCGAACACGCCATAGCCAACGACGGCCGCGACGGTCGTCACGAGACAAACGACAGACAACGCGACGATCTTGACTTTAATCGATTGAATGTTCACCGGAACCCCCAGCTTTATTATCGCTGTCACAGAGGGCAGCCTCTTTTATCTAGTCGTGACCCGTTAACAACGCGAAAATATTTTCCTAGCAATAACCCTCATAGTCTTCGCTTAGACTATTGGCGTAACGGTACTGGTGCCCTAAGCAAAAATGGGTATTATCTCTTTGCTTTTTCTTGATGGATTTTACCAGTTCACTCGGGATTTATGCCGAGGTAAATGCGTACTAAACATTGATTGACGGGCGATGCCGCAATTTTTATTTGTGCAATCATGGCGCGTGTCTTTTTATCAATGCGTCGGCGGGAGTTTTTGAGCGGCATCACGCCAAGCCGAATCATTCGCGAGTCGGTATCTGTAAAGACCGTATGCGCCCCGCCCGGAACCGTTGCCCTGCCGGAACCTTGTCTACGAGGAGCTTCCGGAAAAGGACAATGCCGCAAAGCGTAATCAAGGAATTCAGCTTCGAATTCCCCCCGCCGATGGAGAGCTTGCTGATCAGAGCGCTCGGTGCGGCCTTGTTAGCATGTGGCTTTCCGGTGCCATCGGCCTCGCCGGCGGCCTTGGGATATGGTTCGTCGCGTCGGTTGCCAGTTTTGCCGGCGGTGTCGTTCTCTGGCTACTGCGCCATTTGCAGTATTCAGCTGGCCTCAAGAACGACTGGGGGGCGGGCTGATGCCCTATCGGTTCACCCTGCTTGGGTGATCGTAACGTGAGCGCCAAAGAACGGCTGATAGAACTTGGCGCATCCGCTAGCGGTTTTCTCGCCTATCTTGTCAGCAAAAGTGCTTCGAGGACTTGGTCCAGTTCTTCGTAATGGCTAATGACGGCGTCGGCGCCAAACTCGATTGCCGGGCGACCACCATAGCCGAAATCCACGGCGATTACCGGTACGCCGGCGGCTCGCGCGGTGGCAATGTCAGTCTCGCTGTCGCCAACCATCACTGCCATATCTGCTCGGCCGCCGGCCAGCGCGATTGCTTCCAGCAGCGGGCGTGGATGCGGCTTGTGCTCGGGCAGGCTATCGCCGCCGACCACGGCGGAAAACAGGGGGGAAAGGCCAGTCCCCTTGAGCACCGCATGGCTTAGGTCTTCTCGTTTGTTGGTGCAGACCGCCAGGCCAAAACCGCGGAGGGAAAGGCGCCTGAGCGCCGCAACGAGGCCAGGGTAGGGCCGCGTCTCGACAGCGATCTCGGCTGCGTAAAACGCCACGAATCGCTCGACCAGCTCTGGTAGCCGAACAGTGTCGAGCGGTCGGTTACCTATACGAAACCCTTCGCCGATCAGGGCTCGAGCCCCATGGCCGAACAGCCCCGCCACGTCGGCGCGCTGGACCGCGCAAAGGCCCTCATCGCTCAAAATCTGGTTAAGTGCCCGCAAAAGATCTGGTGCTGTGTCGAGAAGCGTACCGTCAAGATCGAAAACCACAACCGGACGCATTGGTCGCCCCGCTTTTCCTTAGGCTATATCGGGGGGTGTAGCACGCCGCTGGAGATAAGCCAGGGTCACTTGACCTTACCGACACCTGACACAGGTCGACCAAGGTCTCGTCTCTACGCAACGGGCTTGCGGCATCGGCCAGTTTGCGGCAAACCAGCGGGGGCCGTTTCCGGGGAAATGGGGCTTGATCGCGGCGGGCGCATCATTTCGCCAGAATTCGGTTTCACAGGCTGGGGCGACGACGCTTTCGATACGACTGGCACCGCCAACGATTCCATGATGGAGTGGAGTTGGCGCTGTGGTGGTCGTGCTGAAAGCTTGCCCTTCGGGACCAATGAAGCCAACGACGAAGTCGATATCGGAGATTTGTGTATGCACCGGACCCTGAACCTTCTCCGCCGTCCGCTGGCGGCGGCCATGGTGATCGCCGCGCTGGCGTCTCCGGCATTTTCTGAGGACTTCACCGAGTCCCACATCGCCGCGGCTCGCGAGACCATCGCCGCTGCGCATGCTTCCGAGCAGTTCAACGAAATTCTCATTACGCTTGCCGATCAGACCAAGGCGCTGTTCCAGCGCTCCAATCCTGGTGCCGCCAAGGATATTGAGGATGTCGTGAGTTCTGTTGCTCTCGACCTTGCCAAGCGCCGCCCAGAGCTCGATCGCGAGCTCGAGCGCGTTTGGGCCGGCCGCTTTAGCGAGGACGAACTCAAGCAGATCTCGGCTTTCTTCAAGTCGCCGGTCGGTGAGAAATACGGCCAGCTGGCGCCGGAGATCATTCAGGACTCGATGCGCTCTGCCGGCATTTGGCGCGACGCCATTTCCACCGAGATCGTCACCCGGTCGCGGGATGAGCTGAACAAGCGCGGCTATAACTTCTAAGTGACGCTGCTGGTTGCCACTATCGGTTCACGTCGTGATATGAGGACGGTGGTTCCTCGATACGGCGGTTGGTGATGGCATCCTTCGATTATGATCTCTTCGTCATCGGCGCGGGCTCCGGCGGAGTTCGCGCCGCTCGCATTTCCGCTGGGTATGGTGCTCGTGTCGCCGTCGCCGAAGAATCCCGGGTCGGCGGCACCTGCGTCATCCGTGGTTGTGTGCCGAAGAAGCTCCTGGTCTATGCCTCTCGATTTGCCGGCGAGTTCAACGACGCCGACGGTTTTGGCTGGACGGTTGGCGACCGGACCTTCGACTGGGCAGCGCTGAGGACGGCCAAGGAGCGGGAGATCACCCGTCTCGAAGGCATCTACATCGGCAATCTCCAGAGATCCGGCGCGGAGATCATCCGCGACCGCGCCGTCATCACCGGTCCCAACGAGATCCGTCTGGTGGCGGAGGGACGAACGGTTACCGCCGGCCGTATCTTGATCGCCACCGGCAACCGCCCCGTGCTGCCGGAGATCCCCGGCATGGAGCATGCGGTCACTTCGACCGATATGTTCGATCTGCCGGCGCTGCCGGAAAAGGCTGTGGTGGTGGGAGGCGGCTACATCGCCCTCGAATTCGCGTCGATTCTCAATGGTCTCGGCGTCGCCACCACCGTGCTTTATCGCGGCGAACAGGTTCTGCGTGGTTTCGACCGCGAGGTCAGGGACAAGCTCGCCGATGCCCTCAGAGGCCGTGGCGTTGATGTGCGTGTGAGCGTGCAGGTGCAAAAGATCGACAAAACGGCGGCGGGTCTGGCCGTACAGCTCGTCGACGGCGCCAATCTCGACACCGACCTCGTCCTAGCGGCCACGGGCCGCCGGCCCAACACGACGGGACTAGGCCTTGAGGCGCTGGGCGTGACGCTCGATCAGGACGGCGCCATCATCGTCAACGCGCTGTCGGAAACGTCAATACCCAACATCTACGCGGTGGGCGATGTCACCAACCATGCCCAATTGACACCGGTGGCAATCCGCGAGGGCCATGCCTTCGCCGACACGGTGTTCGGCGGCAAGGAGAGTTTCGCAGATCTCTCAGTGATCCCGACGGCGATTTTCACCACGCCGGAGGTTGGCACGGTGGGGCTTTCCGAGGAAGCGGCCTGCGCCGCCTACAAGGCGGTCGACATCTACAAGACCGAGTTCCGGCCGATGCGCAACATTCCCGCCGGCCGCGACGAGCGTACCTTCATGAAGGTGGTCGTCGATGCCATCACCGACCGCGTACTCGGAGTCCATATCATGGGCCCCGAAGCGGGAGAGATGATCCAGATCGTCGGCGTTGCCATGACGATGGGTGCGACGAAGCGTGACTTCGATCGCACCATGGCCGTCCATCCCACTGCCGCCGAGGAACTGGTGACGCTGCGAACACCCTCCATCCGGCACAGATAGGACCGGCGCCGCTCGGCGGCGGGCGACGCCGGATCTCGGTCAGGCGAGAGGGATCCAGATCTCTACCGTTCCGCTGCCGGTTTTCGGATCGAAGCGGTCATCGTAAAGCTCGAAGTCCGGCGTCTTGGCCGGCTTCAGGCCGGCATCGGGCAGGGCCTTGTTCCAGATGGTGTAGACGGTCTTGTTGAACGCCGAGATATGGCCGACGTGCTGGAAGACGGCATATCGGCTCGCCGGAATGTTCACGGCATCGAGCGCGTCCGGAACATACGCCGCCCTGGACTCCAGCCCGGCGACATAGCGGAAGTGGCCATCCGCCTCCATATCGCAGCACACGCCGTAGTACACATCGGGCACCGGGGAGGGCACCTCGTCGCTGCGCAGGTCGAAATCCTGCCATAGGCGGGGGATTACCACATTGGTTTCGAAGGTGCAGCGCGTCGAAAGACCAGTCACCTGGAAGGCTCCGCGCTCCCGAAACTCGGGGGCGCCAATGTCGACGATCATGTCCTTGTTCATGGTCCACGGCTCCATCAAAGAGAGATTGCAGGTCGTACGGGCCTGCCGGACTGTGCTCGGCAGTACGCCGAAACAGCCAGCAAAGGCTCGGGTGAACGCTTCGTGAGAGCTGTAGCCGGCATCGAGAGCGATGGGCAGGATCTCCTGCTCACCCTCCGCCAGCGTCTTCGCGGCGACGGTGAGCCGCCGCGCCCTCAGATAAGTCATCGGAGCGAGGCCGATGGCACCTTGGAAGAGACGCGACAGATGCCATGGACTGACGGCACAGAGGTCGGCGAGTTCGACAAGCGTCAACTGCCGTCCGATGTTCAGTTCCAGGTACCAGATCGCCTTTTCAAGTGCGCCCATGTCTTCCTCGCGACGTTGAGAAGCATCCCCTTCATGCCCGAGCCCCGAATTCGCCGCTTGATCGGGTTTGCCTGATTGTGCGCCTTTTGTGGAAACGGAAACGCCGCCCGAAGGCGGCGCTCGTGAAGCTTGTCAAGGAAAAGTCACGCGGCGATCGTTCTGCCATTCTCGTCGAAACGGTGAATCTTGGCCGCATCCGGCGTCGCATAAACGATATCGTCGGGCGCATAACGGTGCTCGCCGAATAGCCGCACGGTGACGAGGCCGGCTGTCTCGGTCTCCAGATAAAGGTTGGTGTCGGCACCAAGATGCTCGGCGTGAATCACCTTGCCACGGAAGCGTCCTTCTGATGGCGACACGCTGAGGTGTTCCGGCCGTATGCCGATGGTGGCGCCCCTCTCGCCCACCGGCGCGGCCTCGATGAAGTTCATCTGCGGCGAGCCTATGAAGCCTGCGACGAACGTGTTGGCGGGCCGATTGTAGAGCTCCATCGGCGAGCCGATCTGCTCGATGACGCCACCGTTCAGAACCACGATACGGTCGGCCAGCGTCATAGCTTCCACCTGATCGTGCGTCACGTAGATCATGGTGGCGCCGAGCCGCCGGTGCAGGCGGGCAATTTCGACGCGGGTCTGAACGCGCAGCGCCGCGTCGAGGTTGGACAGTGGCTCGTCGAACAGGAACAGCTCGGGCTCACGGACCAGCGCCCGGCCGATAGCGACGCGCTGACGCTGGCCGCCCGACAGTTCCGATGGCCGGCGCTTCAGATAGGGCTCCAGCGACAGCATTTCCGTCGCCTTGGCGACACGGAGGTCGATCTCGGCGGTCGGTGTGCCGGCCTGCCTGAGACCGAGCGCCATGTTGTCGCGCACGCTGAGGTGCGGATAAAGCGCGTAAGTCTGGAAGACCATGGCGATGCCGCGCTTGGCCGGCGGCGATACGGTCACGTCCTGGCCGTTGATCAGCACGGCGCCCGAGCTGACGTCCTCAAGGCCGGCGATCGAGCGCAGCAGCGTCGATTTGCCACAGCCGGAGGGGCCGACGAAGATGACGAATTCGCCGTCCTTTACCTGCAGGTCGATACCTTTCAGCACGTCCTGCGCGCCGAAGGACTTCCTGATGTTCCTGAGTTCCAGAGATCCCACGGGCCTGCTTCCTTACAGCTTGACCGGCTTGCCGGTACGAACGCTCTCGTCAGCGGCGAGGCAGACGGCCAGCGATTTCAACGCGTCGTTCATGTGTTGGGTCAGGTCGATATCCTCGACGATCGCCTTGAGCATATAGGCCTGCTCAAGCTCGCAGAGTTCCTGGTGCCCCGGCTCGCCAGCCATCTTGTGATCGACATCAGGCGCCAGAAAAGCGCCGTCGGAGCCAGTCGCTGCGCGGTGGATACGGATGGTCGAGGTACGGGTGTGGGCGTCGACGTCGTCCGACTTGCCTTCCTTCATGACGATGGAGGCCGAGCCGTTCGGGGAGATGATGTCTTTGACGAAGAAGGCTTGCTCCGACATCATCGGCCCCCAGCCGGCTTCGTACCAACCGATCGAACCGTCGGAGAACAGCACCTGCAAGTGGCCGTAGTTGTACATGTCGGGCGCGATCTCGTTGGAAAGCCGAAGCCCCATGCCCCGCACCTCTTTCGGCTCGGCGTCGGTCACCTGACACATGACGTCGATATAGTGGACGCCGCAATCGACGATCGGCGCCGTGGTGTTCATCAGCGCTTTGTGGGTCTCCCAGGTCTTGCCGGAGGACTGCTGGTTGAGATTCATGCGGAAGACGTACGGGCCGCCGAGCGCCCGTGCCTCGGTGATGAAGCGCTGCCAGGAGGGGTGGTGTCGCAGGATATATCCGACGACCAGCTTGCGCTTGTTGGCGATGGCGCAGTCGATGATGCGTCGGGCGTCGGCAACCGTGGTGGCGAGCGGCTTCTCCACGAAGACGTGGCACCCCTGTTCCATCGCCATCAGCGCGTAGTCGGCGTGGCTTTCAGAATAGGTGCTGATCGACGCCATGTCCGGTTTCAGCGCCTTGAGCGCCTCCGGAAAGGACGGGGCGATCTCATAGCCCTCAAGTTCGTCGGGCACCGCCACCTTGGTGCGGTTGACGAGACCGACGAGCTCAAAGCCCGGGTTGCGATGATAGGCGAGGGCGTGGCTTCGGCCCATGTTGCCGAGGCCGGCGGAAAGGACGCGAACCGGCGATGTCATTTGACCGCTCCCGAAGTGATGCCGCGGATCAGCTGTCGCGAGAAGATGACGTAGAGAACGAGCACCGGGAAAATGGCGAGCGATAGCGCCGCCAGCACGGCGTTCCAGTTGGTGACGAACTGGCCGATGAACAACTGCGCGCCGAGCGTCACCGTCTTGGTGCTCTCACTGGGCGCCAGGATCAGCGGAAACCACAGGTCGTTCCAGATGGGGATCATGGTGAAGACGGCCACCGTCGCCATGGCGGGCCGCACCAACGGCAGCACCAGGCGGAAGAAGATTGCGTATTCGCTGAGGCCATCGATGCGGCCGGCGTTCTTGAGGTCGTCCGACACCGTTCGCATGAACTCCGACAGGATGAAGATGGCGAGCGGCAGTCCCTGTGCCGTGTAGACGAGCACCAGCGCAGTCAGCGTGTTGACGAGGCCCGATGCTACCATGCCCTGCAGCAGCGCCACCGTGCCGAGGCGGATCGGAATCATGATACCGAGGGCGAGGTAGAGCCCCATTACCATGTTGCCACGGAACCGGTATTCGGCGAGCGCGAAGGCGGCCATGGCGCCGAACAGCAGCACCAGGAAGATCGACACCACCGTGACGATGGTGCTGTTCTGGAAGTAGGTGACGAAGTCGCCCTGTTTCAGCACTGTTTCATAGCCGATCAAGCTGAAGGTCGAAGGGCCGGGCAGGCGGAGCGGCTGGCCAAAGATCGCCTGCTTGCTCTTGAACGAGTTGACGATGGTGAGAAACACCGGAAACAGCGCCACCACCGTGTAGGCGATCAGCGCCAGATGAACGAGGCTGGTGCGCAGCGTCGATTGTCTTGCCTTGGACATTCCCCCGCCCTCCGTCAGAACTGGTAGCGGCGGATCCGCCGCTGGATACCGAACAGGTAGATGCAGACGCCGGTGAGAATGATCAGGAACATGATGGTGGCGATGGTGGCACCCATCGACTGGTCGCCGAGCTGCAGCTGGAAGCCGAAGAAGGTGCGGTAGAGGAAGGTGCCCAGGATATCGGTCGCCCCGTTCGGTCCAGCCAGCGCACCCTGCATGGTGTAGACGAGATCGAAGGCATTGAAGTTGCCGACAAAGGTCAGGATCGAGATGATGCCGATGGCCGGCAGCACCAGCGGCAGCTTGATCTTGAAAAACTGGCCCCAGCCGGTGATGCCGTCGATCTCGGCGGCCTCGATCACCTCCTCGGGAATGCTGAGGAGCGCGGCGTAGATCAGCATCATCGGAATGCCGATGAACTGCCAGACGGAGACGAGCGACACGGCGATCAGCGCCGAGCCGGGCTTGCCGAGCCAGGGTCCGAACGCGGCCTTCAGTCCGACGAGGTCCATCAGCCAGGGTGCGACGCCCCAGATCGGCGACAGAATCAGCTTCCAGATGAAGCCGACAATGACAAAGGACAGCAGCGTCGGGAGAAAGAAGGCCGTGCGATAGAAGGCGGCGAACCGAAGGCCTGGCAGTGATAGCAGCGCGGCGAGGGCGACGCCGATCGGGTTCTGCACCGCCATATGGATCACAAAGAAGATGAAGTTGTTGCGCAACGCGTTCCAGAAATCGGCGGACCAGCGCGGGTCTCCGAACAGTGTCGCGAAGTTCGCAAAGCCGACGAAGACGTGCTGGTCGTTCACGGTATTGAAGAAGGACTGCCGAAGCGTCTCGACCAACGGCAGGATCATCACCGCCGTGTAGATGACGACGGCGGGGGCAAGGAAGACGAGGATATGCCAGCGGCGCGGCCGCGAAGCTTCCCCGCCCTGTTCGGGTGCAAGGTCGGTCATGTCGATCTCTGTGGCGCCGGCAGCCTGTCGGCGAATGGCCGATGGGCGGAGGAGACGGCGGCGCGGAAGACCGCGCCGTCGCCGCGTTTCACATCACTTGGCCGGCTTGTACCAGCTGTCGAGGCCGTCTTGCAGCTTCTTGGCAGCAGCCTCCGGCGTATCGGTGCCGTTGATGACGTTGGCCGATTCCGTCCAGGTCTCGTTCTCGAGGTTGGGCGTGCCGCGCGACAGGATCTGGTAGGTCGAACGGATGGTCGGCTTGCAGGTCTCGCGCCAGGAAACGAATTCCTTGGCCAGCGGGTCGGTCATGTCGACGGCCGTCGAGTTCAGGCTGAAGAAGCCCGGCAGTGCGTTGGCGTAGATCGAGGCGAACTCCGGCGAGGCGACCCACTCGAGGAACGCCTTGGCCTCTTCCTTGTGGGCGCTGGCCGCGTTGAGGCCCATGGCGATGTCATTGTGGTCGGAGATGTAGCAGGCGTCTCCGTCCTTGACGACCGGCGGCGGGAAGGCGCCGAGCTTCAGGCCGGCGGTGTTGAACAGCGAGATCTCCCAAGAACCAGCCGGGTAGATGGCAGCACGGCCGAGCGTGAACAGGTTCTGGCTGTCGGGGTAGGTCTGCGCCTCGAAACCATCACCGAGATACGGCTTCCACTTGGCGAGCACGCGGAAGGGTTCGACCCACGGCTCGTCGGTCAGCTTCTGGGTGCCGGCGATCAGCGCCTTGCGGCCTTCTTCGCCCTTCCAGTAGGTCGGGCCGATATTTTGGTAGGCCATGGTGGCGGCTTCCCACATGTCCTTGGTGCCCATGGCCATGGGGATGTAGGTGCCGTCGGCCTTCAGCTTGTCGAGCACGGCGAAGAACTGATCGACCGTCTTCGGTACCTCGGCGCCGACCTTCGCGAAGGCGTCCTTGTTGTAGATGAAGCCGTGGATAACTGACGCCATCGGCACGCAGAAGGTCTTCTTACCGTCGTCGGTGCTCCAAGCGGCCTTGGCGACTTCGGAGAAGTTCTTCATGCCGGCGAGGCCGGTAAGATCCTCGAGTTTGCCCTTGTCGAACAGCTGTAGCGAGGTATCGAACGGCCGGCAGGCGACGAGATCGCCGGCAGAGCCCGCGTCGAGCTTGGCGTTGAGCGCGGCGTTGTATTCGGTCGGTGCGCTCGGCGAGAAGGTGATCTTGATACCGGGATGCTTGGCTTCAAACGCCGGAATGATCTTTTCTTGCCAGATCTGAAGGTCGTCGTTGCGCCAGCTCTCGATGTTGAGCGTGACGTCGGCCGCCGCGGCCGCGCCAACGCCGGCGAGAATGCTCGATGCCAGCAGGATACCCTGCAACGTGGTGCGATACATCGTCCGTCTCCCTTGTTCGCGCGCGAAGATGCGCGTTGAGAACCCCGATTATGATTTTGCGACGAACGACATCGCCCGACGCAGGTTTTGGCCGGCCTCGACGAGAGCGGCGTCCGCCGCCTCGATATCTCCCGCGCCGGCGGCGAGCAGAATGGCGTGTTTGACCGAGCCACGGCTCTCCCGAAGGAGTCCTGTTGCCGCCTCAGTCGTAATTCCTGTGATGTCAGTCACGATACGGGCAGCGCGTGCCCGGAGTTTGTCGTTATCGGCCCTGACGTTGACCATGTGGCCGTCGTGAACGTGGCCGAGACGAACGGCCATCAGCGTCGACAGCATGTTGAGCGCAATCTTCTGCGCCGTGGCGGCGCCCATGCGGGTCGAGCCGGATATCACTTCGGGCGGCGTCCTCAGCAGCACCGCCACGTCGGCGGCGAGCAGGAGAGGCGCGTCCTCGTTGTTGGCGATGCCGACCAGCGATGCACCGCGCGCCTTGGCGGCCCGAGCGGCGGCCAGCGTATAGGGCGTCGAGCCCGACGCCGAAACCGCGATCACGCAGTCGCCCCGTCCAATGCCGGCTGCTGCGAGGTCGGCGGCACCGGCCTCAATGTCATCTTCGCCCGCTCCCAGCATATCGACGAGGCTGTCGCGGCCGCCGGCCAGGATGACGATGGCCTCCTCGACACCGAGGCCATAGGTGCCTGGCAGCTCCAGGCAATCGGCAAGTGCCATCAGGCCGGAGCTTCCGGCGCCGACATAGGCAAGCCGATGGCCCGTCGCCAGCGCTCTGGCCGCGAGGTCGGCAGCCTGCGCAATGGCAGGAATGGCTGCCTCGACGCTATGGGCAGCAGCAGCCTGGGCGGTGGCCAGCACCTCGAGTATCCGCGTCGGCGGCAGGGTGTCGAACCCTTTCGCATGGCTATCGCGATCCTCGGTGCCGAGCCTTGCCGTCATCGTCCCACTCCCCACCATGCAATAATGCCAAAAAGCTACCACTTGTCCAGAGGTGTGATCATAATTCATTCATTTTTGCGAAAGCTGCGTCTGGGGAGCGTGTGTTAGGTGCGATTAATGTGTGCAATTTCAGCCAGATATTTTGATTTTCTCAAAAAATCAGAGAGTCCTACCAACATGCTAGTTGGCAAATGGTATTTTTTTGGTACTGTCGAAGGAAGGAGGGGCGATGGTGGATTTCGTGATCGGCGTCGACGGTGGCGGAACCGGGTGTCGGGCGGCGGTGGCGGGCCAAGATGGGCGCATCATTGCCACTGGCGCGGGCGGGGCAGCCAACGTCTTGAGCGATCGCGCTGGGTCGCTTCGCAACATTATGGTCGCCATCGACGCGGCTATCGCTGCCGCCGGGTTGGACAAGGCTACGCTCCAGCGTTCCGGCGTATTATTGGGAGTTGCCGGCAGCAATGTTGGCGACACCGGTGCCTTCATCGCTGCGTCATTGCCGGCCAGCCGGGTGGAAGTCGTCTCCGACGGCCTGATCGCCCTAGAGGGAGCCATCGGCAACGGGGACGGCGCTGTGGCCATCCTGGGCACCGGCTCGATCTTCTTCGCTCGACAGGGCGATGCGGTCCGCTCCTATGGCGGATGGGGCTTTGTCATCGGCGACTTCGGTTCCGGTGCCAGCCTCGGGCGGGCGGCGCTTGCCGCGACGCTGCTTGCCCACGACCGCATCATCGTGGCCTCGCCGCTGACCGACCAGTTAATGGCCGAGTTCGGCGGGGCGCCCGGCCCAATGGTCGAGTTTGCCCGAACGGCGACGCCGGGAGATTTCGGCCGTTTCGCACCGCCCGTCTTCGCCGCGGCTGAGAGAGGTGATTCCGTTGGGCTCGATATCATCAGGCAGGCGGCCGCGTCGGTCGACATGGCATTCGATCGCATCGTTGCCGACGGCGCGGATCGCATCGCTCTATTGGGCGGCCTTGCGCCACTCTATCCACCTTACCTTGCCGAGCGGCATCAGCCACGCCTGATGCCGCCTGCCGGCAACGCGCTGGCCGGCGCGGTGGCGCTTGCCGTGCGGCATTTCCTCGGACGTGGGGGAGGACGCGCATGAGCGGTGATATTTCCAGCATCCTTTCCGCCGCGCAGCTGCAGGCAGCCGGCACCGGGCCGCTCTACATGAAGCTGCGCCAGGCGATCGAGGCAGCGATCAACGACGGCCGGCTGAAGCACGCTGACGCTCTGCCGCCGGAGCGTGAGATCGCCGATTTCGCCGGCATCAGCCGCGTCACAGTCCGAAAGGCGGTGGACGATCTGGTCGAGGCTGGCTTACTGATGCGTCGTCACGGCTCCGGCACGTTTGTGGTGAAGCCGCTGCAGCGCGTGGAGCAGTCTCTTTCCTTGCTCACCTCCTTCACCGAAGACATGGCCCGGCGCGGTCTGAAAGCCAGCTCTCGTTGGCTCGACCGCGGCTTGCACCTGCCGTCGCCGGAGGAAGCGATGATGCTTGGTTTGGCCGGTGGCGGTCGTGTCGCGCGGCTCGAGCGTCTCCGGATCGCCAACGATCTGCCGCTCGCCCTCGAACGGGCATCGCTCTCGGCCGAGGTGCTTCCCGATCCCGGCGCTGTCGGAGGCTCGCTTTATGAGGTGCTGGCCCGGAGTGGTCACAGGCCGGTGCGCGCCGTGCAGCGTATTTCCGCTTGCAATATCGGAGGGCAGGACGCCGCGCTGCTTGGCGTGCAGACCGGCGATGCCGGCCTTTCCATCGCGCGCATCTCCTATCTTGCCTCCGGCCGGGTGGTCGAATTCACCCGGTCGCTTTATCGGGCCGACGCCTACGACTTCGTCGCTGAGCTGACGCTTCCCCAATCCTGATCCGTCACCATCATGGAGACGTTCCAATGTCCGCCCTTCTCATTCGTGGTGCCCGCCTGTTCGATGGCGATACCTGGCGCGACGACGCAGAAATCGCCGTGGTCGGCGGTCGCTTTGTTCCCGCCGCCAATGCACCGGCCGGAACCGAGGTGATCGATGCCGACGGTCTTCTCGTCGTGCCCGGTTTTATCGACCTACAGGTCAACGGCGGCGGTGGTGTCAACTTCAATGACGATCCGAGCGTTCCCACCATCGAGCGCATTTGCACGGCCCACGCCCATTTCGGTACCACGGCCCTGCTGCCAACCCTGATCACCGACCGTCGCGAGACTCGCACCGAGGCGATTGCCGCCGGCAAGGCGGCGCGGGCGGCGGACGTGCCCGGCTTCCTCGGTTTGCATCTTGAGGGCCCCCATCTCTCCGCTGCCAAGCGGGGTGTCCACGCAGCCGCCTACGTGCGGCCGATGGAGAACGTGGATATCAAGGAACTCGTCGGTGCGATCGTCGGTGCCGGCCCGACGATGCTGACTGTTGCCCCGGAGTCGACCTCGATCGAAGCGGTCCGGCGTCTGGTCTCGGCCGGCGGCGTCGTCAGCCTTGGTCATACCGATTGCGATTTTGATACGGCACTCGCCTACATCGCCGCCGGTGCGACCACAGCAACACATCTGTTCAACGCCATGAGCCCGCTCGGTCACCGCACCCCCGGCATGGTCGGAGCAGTGCTCGACAGCGGCATCTCCGCCGGTCTCATTGCCGATGGTATTCATGTGCATCCGGCGGCGGCGCGGATCGCCCTCAGGGCGAAGCGCGGCCCCGGCCGACTGTTCCTTGTTACCGATGCCATGTTGACCATTGGCACCGATCTGCCTGATTTCCAGCTCAACGGTCGTACCATCTTCCGCCGCGACGGTCGCCTGGCCCTTGCCGACGGCACGCTGGCCGGTGCCGACATCGATATGCTCTCCTCGGTGCGCTATGCGGCCGAGCATTTCGACATCGGCCTCGACGAGGCGATCCGCATGGCGACCGTCTATCCCGCCGAGGCCATGCGTGTCGGACATCGCAAGGGTAGGGTGGCGCCTGGCTTCGATGCCGATTTCCTGCTGCTGAGCAAGGATTTCGACCTCAAGTCGACTTGGATCGGCGGCGCGAAGGTGTACTCGGTCTAGCTTGGTCGCAGCAGCGAAGCCAAATGGCTCCGTCACAGCTTCCTGAGCATGACCTGCTCGATGGCGTGGTTGGTGCTCTTGCGCAACACGAGATCTGCCCGAAGGCGGGTCGGCTGAATGTTCTCGTGGAGGTTGGCGAGGTTGATGCGCGTCCATAGGCCGAGGGCGATTTCCAGCGCGTCCTCCTCGGAGATCTCCGCGTAGCGACGGAAATAGGACTGAGGGTCCCGGAAAGCGGTCTGCCTGAGGCGCAGAAAGCGCTCGACATACCAGCGCTGCAGGTCGGCTTCGTCGGCGTCGATGTAGATCGAGAAATCGAAGAAGTCGGAAACGAAGGGAATGCCGCGCCCGTCGCGTGGCAGCTTGCCGGTCTGAAGGACGTTGAGCCCCTCGAGGATCAGGATATCCGGCTGATCGACGACGATGCGCTCATCCGGCACGATGTCGTAGACCAGATGCGAATAGACCGGTGCCCAGACATTCGGCTTGCCGGCCTTGATGTCGGTGAGGAAGGAGAGCAGCGCCGCCCGATCGTAGCTTTCCGGGAAGCCCTTCTTTTCCATCAGGCCTTCTTCGCGCAACACCGCGTTTGGAAACAGAAAGCCGTCGGTGGTGACGAGGTCGACCTTCGGCGACGACGGCCACCGCGACATCATGGCCCTCAAGATACGCGCCGTCGTCGATTTGCCGACGGCTACCGAACCGGCGATGCCGATGATGAAGGGTTTCTTGGTGTCGGAACGCCCCAGGAAGCGACGAGCCGAAGAATGCAGCGATTGTGCCGATTCGACATAAAGTGACAGGAGGCGAGCGAGCGGCAGGAAGATGTCGGACGCTTCGTCGAGTTGCACCGGATCGTTCAGGGCGCGCAGTCGAATGACGTCGTCGAGTGTCAACGTCACCGGCATGCCGGCCCTGAGTTCGGCCCAGTCGGCTCGAGTGTAGACGTCATAAGGCGACAGCGCTTTCCGCGCGAACTGTTCCATTCGTCACCGTCTCCGGATCGCTGTCTGGCGAACCGCTGGTTTCAGATGCATGGCGGGAAATCGGCCACCGGCTAATGCCGGCGCGCCATGGTCTTAAGGTCAGTCGACCGGGCGGCTGGCCTTTTCCTGCAATCCGGACTGTGCCGTGCGGCGCTTGAGTTCGGCGAGCACGTCATCGAGCGGCACACCCTTGAGCGCCAGCACCACGACGAGATGATAGAGAAGGTCGGCGCATTCGTAGATCAGAGCGTCGGCATCGCCAGAAACAGCGGCGATCACGGTTTCCACCGCCTCTTCGCCGAGTTTCTGCGCCGCCTTGGCGGGGCCCTTTTCAGCCAGCTTGCGCGTGTAGGAGGAGGCATCCCCGTTCTTGAGGCGATCGGCAACGATCAGTTCAAGGTCGGAAAGCGTGAAGATGCTGTCAGCCATGCCGTTCATCCTTGGAGGCGGACGGGAACGCCGGCCGCGGCGAGATGCGCCTTGGCCTCGCCGATAGTGAAGGTGCCAAAGTGAAAGATCGACGCGGCAAGCACCGCGCCGGCATGCCCGTCGCGGATGCCTTCGACAAGATGGTCCAGCGTTCCGACGCCACCGGAGGCGATCACCGGGACCGACACCGCGTCGGCAATGGTACGAGTGAGCTCAAGATCGAAGCCGATCTTAGTGCCGTCGCGGTCCATCGAGGTCAACAGGATTTCGCCGGCGCCGAGCGATACGACTTCCTGAGCATATTCGACGGCGTCAATACCGGTCGCCTGCCGGCCGCCGTGTGTGAACACTTCCCAGCGCGGCTTTCCATCGTCCGAAGAGACGCGCTTGGCATCGATGGCGACGACGATACACTGGTCGCCGAACTTCTCCGAGGCGCGGCGCACCAGGTCGCGATCGCGTACGGCGGCCGACATGATGGAGGCCTTGTCGGCACCGGCCAGCAACAGCTCCCGGATGTCTTCGACCGAACGAACGCCACCGCCAACCGTCACCGGCATGAAGCAGCGCTCGGCGGTACGTCTGACAACATTGAGAAGGGTGCCCCGATTCTCGTGACTTGCGGTGATGTCGAGAAAGCAGAGCTCGTCGGCGCCGGCGGCGTCATAGGCGGCGGCGGCCTCAACCGGATCGCCGGCGTCGATAAGGTCGACGAAATTGACCCCCTTGACCACCCGGCCGTCCTTGACGTCGAGGCAGGGGATGACGCGCGCTTTCAGCATTGGGGCCACCGAAATTAAAAAGGCGCCCATTTCTTATACGGCTCCACGGATGGATGCCAGTCCCACGGAGCCGGACAGATCTGCGGCGGACGGGAGGCATGTAAATCCGTGCAACGCGTTGGGGGGCGAGTGTACGTCAGACTGCGCCTGCCAAAGGTCTTCACAAGGACCTCAGAAGAGATCCGCGGCGAATGGCACTCAAAAGTATGCTTTATGAAATGCAGTTATCGCAGGTAGCATAAACTATCCGTAAATGAATAGCCGATTAAGTGACAAGCCAATGTAACGGCTGATCATTTCCGATATTTTTGGTTCACATTTATTGTATGCGCGTTGCATATGAACCGGCCGATTTCTGAAATGATCGTTAAGTGCTGTTGGTCGGGTGGAGAAGGTGGGAGCAAGGATTTATGTGGCCCTTTTCAAATCATGAGGCCGCAGTCCTTGCGGCTCTCGATCGGTCTCTGGCGGTCATCGAGTTCGATCCGACCGGTAAGGTCATCACCGCGAACGCCAATTTCCTGAAGGTCATGGGCTATGAGCTTGCCGAGATCGTCGGCAAGCACCATTCGATGTTCGTCGATCCCAAGGAAGTTCAGAGCCCGAGCTATGCTGCGTTTTGGCGGGATCTTTCGGCTGGGCAGTTTATGTCAGCGGAGTTCAGGCGCGTCGCCAAGGGGGGGCGCGCTGTTTGGATCCAGGGCACCTACAATCCACTGCTGGACAAATCCGGCAAACTCTACCGAGTCGTCAAGTTTGCCTCCGATGTCACGGAGCGTAAGCTGAAAGACGCCAGGGTCCAGGGCGAGATCGATGCCATCAATCGCGCTCAGGCTGTCGTCGCCTTCGAGCCGGACGGCACCGTCATTGAAGCCAACGAGAACTTCCTGAAGGCGCTCGGTTACCGGCCGGAGGAAATTGTCGGCAAGCATCACTCGATGTTCGTCACGCCCGAGGAACGCAATAGCCCGGCCTATAAGAAGTTCTGGGAGGATCTCAGGTCCGGCCAGTTCAAGTCGGATGAGTTTCATCGCCTTGGCAAGGGCAATCGCGACGTCTTCTTGCAGGCGACCTACAATCCGATCTTCGATCTCAGCGGCCGGCTTATCCGCGTCACCAAATTCGCAACCGACATCACCGCCGTCATGGAACGGCGGCGCAAGCGGCAGGCCGCCCAGACCGAAATCAATCGGGAATTGGGTGAAGTGGCCGGCATGATCGCACGTTCCAACGCCGAGGCGGCCGGTGCCAACTCCACCGCCGGCACGACTGCCTCCAACGTGCAGGCGGTGGCTGCCGGCGCGGAAGAACTCGTGTCCTCCGTCGCCGAGATCAGTCGTCAGGTGAGTGTCGCCCTATCGGTGTCGCAAGACGCCGTTACTCAGGCCGATACGGCGACCAAGGTGGTCTCCGGGCTGGCGGTGGCGGCGCAGAAAATCGACCAGGTGGTCGAGTTGATCAACACCATTGCCGGCCAGACCAACCTTCTCGCGCTTAACGCCACGATCGAGGCGGCGCGCGCCGGCGAGATGGGCAAGGGCTTCGCGGTCGTTGCGCAGGAAGTCAAGCAACTCGCCGCCCAAACCTCCCGCGCCACTGATGAGATCGCCAGTGAAATCGCGGCGGTACAGACCATCTCGTCAAAGGCGGTCGAATCCATTGATGGCATTACCGCCATCATTGGCCGCATCAACGACATCTCGTCATCGATCGCCTCTGCCGTGGAGGAACAAGCGGCGGTGACGCAGAACATGTCAGGCAGCATGCACACGGCTGCGAGCGGCGTCGAAGAGATCGCCAAAGCGTTGGATGGCATCAGCCACTCGACGCAATCGATCGACGAGGCCGCCAACAAGCTGCAAAGGGCGGCGGCGACGCTCGCCTGAACGGCCTTTCTACGATCATCCGAGTCGCCCTCGTGACCATAGACAACGGCGGTTTGCTACTCAGCGCCAGCTTTCCTCCGCCCACATGCGGGAGAAAGCGGCGCGATAGTTGGGATAGGCGTAGGCAAGCCCGAGCGCCGACTTGCTCAGGCCGTTGGCGACCCGCTTGTTTTCGCCATAAAAGCTGCGGGCCATGGGCGACAGCTCGGCCGTCTCGAAGTCCTGTTCGGGCGGTGGTGCCATCCCCATCAGCTCGGCGGCGTAGGCGACGACGTCCTGTGGCGGTGCCGGTTCGTCGTCGGTTATGTTGAACAGGCCGCTGGCGCTTTTAGCGAAAGCGCCTTCCACGGCCGCCGCGATGTCCTCGACATGGATACGGTTGAACACCTGTCCCGGCTTGACGAGACGCCGGGCACTGCCTTCCGCGAGGTTGACGAAGCCATTGCGCCCCGGACCGTAGATCCCAGAAAGGCGCAGCACAGCCACTGGCACATCGATGCTTGCGCCAAAGGCGAGCCACTCGTTTTCGGCCTTTACCCGGGCCACCGACCGCGCGCTTTTCGGCCGGCAGTCGGAGGTCTCGTCCACCCAGGCGCCGTCGTGATCCCCATAGACCCCGACCGTCGAGAGATAGGCGATGGAGGCGAGCGATTTCTCGCCGGCGAGCGCTTCGGCGAGCACCGGCAAGACGCGATCGCCGCCATCCGGTCCCTCGGAAGGTGCGATGGAGATCAAGATGTGGGTGACACCGGACAGCGCCGGCCGCAGCGCTTCCGCCGTCTCGCGAGAGCCGTCGAAAAGGTGCATGTCGGCGAGCGGGGCGAGGGCAGCTGCCTTCGCCGCCGAGCGCGTTGTGCCAAGCGCCTCCTCCGGGGCGAGGCGGCGCAAGGCCGCCTTGGCGCTATAACCGAGGCCGAAGGCCATGAGCTTCATCGACAGATCTCCTGACGGTCGGGACGGTTTCGGAACCGTGATGTGGGCTGTGCCAGAGGCAAGTTGCATAGAGGCATTTCTGTCCTACATAAAGGCGTCATTCAGGGACGGTTTCCGCGCCACGGGCGGATGCCGTTGCCGCAAGGAGCATCTCATGATGGAACATACGAACCCGTCCACCTGGTACGGCACCACCATCGTATCGGTCCGCAAGGACGGCAAGGTGGTGATCGCCGGTGACGGGCAGGTCACGCTTGGCGCCACGGTGATCAAGCATACGGCGCGCAAGGTACGCCCGCTCGGGCGCGGTGACGTCATCGCTGGCTTTGCCGGCGCAACCGCCGACGCTTTCACGCTATTCGAGAGACTTGAAGCCAAGCTTGAGCAGTATCCAGGCCAGTTGATGCGCGCCTGCGTCGAACTCGCCAAGGACTGGCGCACCGACCGCTATCTTCGCAAGCTCGAGGCGATGATGATCGTCGCCGATGCGTCGATAACCTTGGTCTTGACCGGCACCGGCGACGTGTTGGAGCCCGAAGGCGGGATTGCCGGTATCGGTTCTGGCGGCACCTATGCACTCGCCGCCGCGCGGGCGCTCGCCGACAGTGATCGCGACGCCGAAGCCATTGCCCGCAAGGCGATGAAGATTGCCGCCGACATCTGCATCTACACCAACGAGAACGTGGTGGTCGAAAGCCTGCCCAAGGCCTGAATTCCATCCGTCCGGGTCGCTGGCCCTCGTGCGCCGCTCCGGATTGCTCCATCCAAGGATTAAAGTCATGCCCGATTTCTCGCCCCGCGAAATCGTCTCCGAACTCGACCGCCATATCGTCGGTCAGAAGGACGCCAAGCGCGCCGTCGCCATTGCGCTCCGCAACCGCTGGCGCCGTCTTCAGCTCGACTCTTCGCTCCGCGAGGAAGTGCTGCCAAAGAACATCCTGATGATCGGCCCCACCGGCGTTGGTAAGACGGAAATCTCCCGTCGTCTCGCCCGGCTCGTCAACGCGCCCTTCGTCAAGGTCGAGGCCACCAAATTCACCGAGATCGGCTATGTCGGCCGCGACGTCGAGCAGATCGTCCGCGACCTTCTCGAGGTTGGCATCTCGCTTGTCCGGGCGCAGCGCCGCAAGGACGTCGAGGCGAAGGCCCATCTCGCCGCTGAGGAGCGGGTACTCGATGCGCTGGTCGGTACGTCGGCGAGCCCATCGACGCGCGACGCTTTCCGCAAGAAGCTCCGGGCCGGCGAACTCGATGACAAGGAGATCGAGGTCGAACTGACGGCGACCGCCAGCGGTGCGGGTGGCATGGAGATCCCCGGCATGCCGGGCGGGCAGGTCATCAATCTCTCCGAAATGATGCAGAAGATGATGGGCGGTGTGAAGAAGACCCGCCGCGTCAACGTCAAGGACAGCCACGATCTGCTGACAGCCGAGGAGGCCGACAAGCTGATCGACCAAGACAAGATCGTTGCCGAGGCGATTGACTCTGTCGAAAACAACGGCATCGTCTTCCTCGACGAGATCGATAAGATCTGCGCCAAGGACGGTCGCGATGGTTCTGTGTCGCGCGAAGGCGTGCAGCGTGACTTGCTGCCGCTGATCGAGGGCACGACGGTCTCCACCAAGTATGGCTCGGTGAAAACCGACCACATCCTGTTCATCGCCTCCGGTGCCTTCCACGTTGCCAAACCATCGGATCTTCTGCCCGAGCTTCAGGGACGACTGCCGATCCGGGTCGAGCTGAAGCCGCTCGACAAGGACGATTTCCGTCGCATCCTGACCGAACCGCAGGCGAGCCTCATCAAACAGTATGTGGCGCTGATGCAGACCGAAGGCGTGACGCTGGTCTTCACCGACGATGCCATCGACGCCGTTGCCGAGATCGCCGTCCACGTCAACGCCACCGTCGAGAACATCGGTGCGCGGCGACTGCAGACGGTGCTGGAGCGTATTCTCGACGAGATCTCGTTCTCGGCGCCCGACCGATCCGGCGAGACGGTGACCGTCGACGGAGACGCGGTGAGGAAAGCGCTCGGCGACTTGGCCCGCAACACCGACCTAAGCCGGTTCATTCTCTAAGAGTGGCCTTCTCCGGGAACATCCGTTCCCGGAGGAAGTGCTTGCCGAGTTTACGGGTTCGTTCAACCTGGGCTCGACGGCGGCGTGCTTTCGAAGTTTTGACCGGCGGAGATGATTGCGAAACGCAACTTTCTTGTTGTTCTCAAGGGTTTTGCGTATATCGTTTCAACGAGATCGGTCGCATCAATTGAACTGATCGGTCGGCCGCTTGCCGGGGGGCATGGGCGGTGGACTTCCGGGTGGCGCTTGCCGGTTGCAGATCGGCGAGCGTCTCGCGGATTGAGGTTGCGATCTCGGGAAGAGAGACGCCGTTGTCCCTCGTCAGTACAGCCGGAGTTCCGGTGCATCGGACGGACAGATGGGTGAAAGTTCAACTTCGCAGAATAAAACCGTGAAGCTCGCCGACGTGGCGCGTGCCGCCGGCGTCAGCCAAGGAACGGTTTCCAACGTGTTCAACCGGCCCGGCCTCGTCTCCGAGCAGCTCCGCGAGCGGGTCGAGGAAGCGGCGCGATCGCTCGGTTACCGAGGTCCCGATCCGCGCGGTCGTCTATTGAGGGCGGGGCGTGTCAACGCCATCGGTGTTGTGGCCATCGGACCGCTCAATTGCTTTTTCGACGACCAGTACACACGCCTGTTCCTGTCCGGTGTCGCCCGGGCTTGCGAGGCGCGTGGCGCCGGCATCTCGCTGGTCTCGGCGACCGATGACGAAATCGCCGCGTGGAACATTCGCACCGCACTGGTCGACGGCTTCATCCTGCATTGCCTCAACGAGGGCAACACGCTGGTCGAACTGGCCCAAAAGCGCGGTCTGCCGTTCGTGGCCGTCGATTTCCCGGTCGGTCCTGGCCTCGACGTCGTGAAGATCGACGATTATCGGGGCGCTCGCGAAGCAGCGCAGCATCTCGTCGATCTTGGCCATCGGCATTTCGCCGTGTTCACCTTCGAAACCGAAAAAGAGGTGCGCGTTGGCTTCGTCGACGATCTCCGGGCCGAGCGTTCGTCTTTCGAGGTCGTGCGACGTCGTCTGTCCGGCTATCGCGACGTGTTCCAGGCAGCCGGCTTGCCGCCGCAGCCGGTTTTTGAAACCGGCTCGGACTACGACGGTGTTTGCACGGGCGTTGACGCCGTTCTCGCCGCTCATCCAGAGACCACCGCCTTCGTTTGCACGTCCGATCGTGTGGCCTTGCAGGTCATGACCTATCTTCAGTCACTTGGTCGCAAGGTTCCCGACGACTTCTCAGTGGTCGGATTCGACGGCATTGAGGAGGCCGCGAGCTTCCTGCCGCCGCTCACGACCATCCGCCAGCCGGCAATCGGCAAGGGCGAGGCGGCGGTAGAGCTGATCCTTGGAGAAAAGCCGGATGGCATCGGTGGCCGAGTGGTTGAACTGCCGATAGATCTGGTCATCGGTGGCTCGACGGCGCCGCCGCGCAAGGGATAAGACTTTCACTGTCCATCGGCCGCCGGCGATACTCACCTCGTCGGCGGCCTTGTTTTTTCCGTTAAGACGCCAATCCGAACAAGCTGAGATCGGCCGGGCCCAGGCGATCCTTCGCGGTCTGGATTTGATGCCAATACGGATAGAGGAGCGGCAGCGCGCTGATCTCGTCGAGCCGCGTCCGTTCGTCGGCTGAGAGCTGGAGGTCGGCGGCCTTGAGGTTGTCGGCGAACTGCGCTTCGGTGCGGCCGCCGATCACCACCGATGTGACACCCGGCCGGCCGAGCAGCCAGGCCAGTGCGACCTGAGCGGCACTGGCGTGGTGCGCATCGGCGATTTCCACCAGCACATCCACAATGTTCCAGAGCCGGTTCTCGTCGCGGATTGGCGGTTCCGTCCAGCCGGCAAGCTGTCGCGTACCCTCCGGCGCGGCGGCGTTGCGACGATGCTTGCCTGACAGGAGCCCCCCGGCAAGCGGGCTCCAGACCAGGATGCCGAGCCCCTGATCGAGCGAGATCGGCACCAACTCGTATTCCGCCTCGCGCGCCTCCAGGGTGTAGTGGATCTGCTGCGAAACGAAGCGCTGCCGATGCTCGGCGGTGGCGGCGCCGAGCGCCTTCATGACGTGCCAGCCGGAAAAGTTTGAACAGCCGATGTAGCGCACTTTGCCGGCGCGCACCAAGCTGTCGAGCGCTTCCATGAACTCTTCGACCGGCGTCAGGCCATCCCACTGGTGTACTTGGTAGAGGTCGATCGTCTCGGTCCTAAGGCGGCGAAGGCTCGCCTCGCAGCCGGCGATGATATGGTGGCGGCTGAGGCCGCGGTCGTTGGGGCCACTACCCATGGGAAAGCGGACCTTGGTGGCAAGGAGAATGCCCTTGTTCTTCCGCTCCAGCATGAGATCGCCGACGATCTCCTCGGAAAAGCCTTCCGAATAAACATCGGCGGTGTCGATCAGATTGACGCCGGCGTCGATGCAGAGATCAATGAGCCGCGCCGCCTCGGCGCGCCCCACGGCGCCGACCTTGGCAAAAGCGCCCCTTCCGCCGAAGGTCATCGTGCCCATGGTGAGCGCGGAGACCTTGAGACCCGAGCGTCCGAGCAGACGGTATTCCATTGGCTTTCTCCCTTGGTTATGGCCCTCGAGTCTATGTCAGGGCTGGGGAACTGTGAAGGCGACCGCCTGAGTCGGTTTTAACGAACGGCACATTTTTCGTTTGGCGCTTCGGTTCGCTGGTGTAAAAGCCGCTTGGTGGTTCGGTTCTGACTTTTGCGCCTGTCCAAGATCGGTTTCCAAGCAGATGTCGAGCCTAAAGGACCGCTAGCAAGTTATTGCTTCTAGTGGAGTTCCCGGGTTTGATATTTGATCTGGGTCCTGATGTCAGTCAGGCTTGTAGTGCAAATTCGCTCGACTAGGATCAGAGGGAGAGACCATGCCACTCAAGAGCATGACAGGATTTGCCCGTGTTGATGGCTCGGCGGCCGGGAATCGCTTTGCTTGGGAGTTGCGTTCCGTCAACGGGCGCGGACTTGACCTGCGGCTGCGCCTGCCAACCGGCTTCGATGCCGTCGAAGTAGCCGTACGCCGTAAGGCATCCG
This sequence comes from Pleomorphomonas sp. PLEO, assembly GCF_041320595.1. Classification (NCBI taxonomy): domain Bacteria; kingdom Pseudomonadati; phylum Pseudomonadota; class Alphaproteobacteria; order Hyphomicrobiales; family Pleomorphomonadaceae; genus Pleomorphomonas; species Pleomorphomonas sp. PLEO. The sequence continues at coordinate 4,022,394 of NZ_CP166625.1, read as the reverse complement.
AAGCACTGGCGCGCGGCAACGTGTCGATCAACCTGACGGTGACGCGCGAAACCTCGGCCCAGACCTTTCGCATCGACGAGAACCTTCTCTCAGCTCTCATTGATACCGCGCGCCGCTATTCAGGCACGCCGGGGATTCGCGAAGCTTCACTCGACGGCCTGCTCGCCGTACGCGGCGTTGTCGAGTTGGTCGAGGCGGCACCGGACGAAGACAGCGCCAAGGCCTTCGAGGCCGAGCTGGTCGCCGCTTTCGGCAGAGTGCTCACCGATTTCCAAGCTTCTCGCGCTTCCGAGGGCTTGGCGCTCACCCGCATCCTTGGCGAGCAGGTCGACGAAGTCGCCCGTCTCGTCACTGAGGTCGAGGCTTTGCCGGCCCGTACACCCGAGGTGATCCGTGACCGCCTCGAAGAGCAGCTTGCCGCGCTGCTGTCGCGTGAGGATATCGATCCGCAGCGGCTCCACCTCGAGGCGGCTCTCATTGCCACCCGTGCCGACGTGCGCGAGGAGATCGATCGCCTCAAGGCTCACATCGCGCAGGCGCGTGAACTCATGGCGAGTGACGCCGCCGTCGGTCGCCGGCTGGATTTCCTGGCGCAGGAGTTCAACCGGGAATCCAACACCCTCTGTTCCAAGTCCAACGACACGGCCCTGACACGGATCGGCCTTTCCCTCAAGGCGGTGGTCGATCAGTTCAAGGAGCAGGTCCAGAACGTCGAGTAAGTCTCATGGTCGCCACAGATCAAAGGCATGTCCGCTTTCCCCGTCGCGGGTTGATGCTCGTCATTTCCTCGCCCTCAGGCGCCGGCAAGGGCACTTTGTCGCGCAATATTCTCGACACCGACCGCGACATGACGCTGTCCATCTCGGTGACGACGCGCGACCGACGCCCAAGCGAGATCAACGGCGTGCATTACCACTTCATCTCGCAGCAGCGTTTTCTGTCGATGCGCGACGGCGGTGAGCTGTTGGAATCGGCGGAAGTGCACGGCAACTACTATGGTACGCCGCAGGCTCCGGTGGAGGAGGCGCTGGCGTCCGGGCGTGACGTGCTGTTCGATATCGACTGGCAAGGCGCCGCCCAGTTGCGCGAGAAGATGCCCTCCGACGTCGTCTCGGTGTTCATTCTTCCGCCGTCAATGGCCGAGCTGCGCTCGCGCCTCACCCGCCGGGCGGAAGACGCGCCGGAAGTCATCGAAAAGCGCCTGGTCAATGCCCGTCGCGAGATCGCCGAGTGGCCGAACTTCGACTATGTCGTGGTCAACGACGATCTTGACGCTGCCTTCGCCGATCTCACCGCCATCCTGCGCGCCGAACGCAGTCGGCGATTGCGCGCTGCCGAGGGAATCGAGGGCTTCGTCGGCACGCTGTTGGCTTGACCGTCTAGAGCTTTTCCTGTGAATTCGGGTTCATCAAAAAGCTCTATCTCTTTGTTAAGGCGCAGTTCCGGACGCAAAACCGGTTCCCACTTTTGCTGGAACTGCTCTAGCGCATCGCCTTCCAGGCGTTGGCGAGATCGACGAAGCCTTTGACCGGGATCGTCTCGGCGCGTGCCGTTGGATCGATGCCGGTGGCAGCGCAAAGAGCTGCCGGATCGACGCCTAGCGCCTTCAGGCTTTGCCTCAGCATCTTGCGCCGCTGGCCGAAGGCGGCGGCGGTGACAGCCTCAAGGTCGGCCTGATCACAGGGCAGGGGCTCGGGCCGGGGCGCAAAATGTACCACCGTCGACGTTACCTTAGGCGGCGGCACAAAGGCTTTGGGCGAAATGTCGAACATCTGCGTTGTACAGGCGCGCCAGCCGCAGAGAACGCCAAGGCGACCATAGGCGTCGTCGCCAGCCTGTGCCGTGATGCGATCGGCCACTTCCTTCTGAAACATCAGCACCATCGCCGTCCAGCGTGGCGGCCAGGTTTCTGGCGAAAGCCAGCCGATAAGAAGTGGCGTTGCGATGTTGTAGGGCAGATTGGCGATGATCACTGGCGGCTCGTCGCCGAGCGCGGCGCTATCCATCGCGAGCGCATCGCCCTCGGTAATCTGCAATCGGCCGGGGTAATGGGCGGCGATCTCCTCAAGTGCCGCGATTGCCCGTCTGTCGCGCTCGATCACGTGGACCTTGGCTGCGCCAGCGGCCAGAATGGCGCGTGTCAGGCCACCGGGGCCTGGGCCGATTTCCACGACAGTCCGGCCTTCGAGGTTGCCCGCGGCGCGGGCGATACGGGCGGTGAGATTGAGATCGAGCAAGAAGTTCTGCCCAAGACTCTTCAGCGCCGATAGGCCATGCCGCTCGATGACATCGCGCAGCGGCGGCAGGTCGTCGATCTGGCTCATGTCGCTATCTCGGCCGCTGCCATGCGGCCAGCCATGGTGAGGGCGGCGATCATGCTCTGGGGATCGGCGACACCTCGGGCTGCTATGTCGAGCGCCGTGCCGTGGTCGGGCGAGGTGCGGATGAATGGCAAACCGAGCGTCACGTTGACGGTTTCGTCGAAGGCGATGGTCTTCACCGGGATCAGCGCCTGATCGTGATACATGGCCAGCACCACGTCGTAGGTCTTGCGGGCGGGAGCGTGGAACAGCGTATCGGACGGCAGTGGCCCACGCGCATCGATGCCTTCTGCTTGGAGCCGCTTGACGGCCGGCGCAACGATCTCCAGATCCTCGCGCCCCATCGCTCCTTGCTCCCCAGCATGCGGGTTGAGGCCGGCGACGGCAAGGCGTGGTCGGACAACGCCAAATTTGGCCCGCATCTCTCGGTCGACGATGTGGCCGATTGTGACGATCATGTCGGCAGTAAGCACATCAGGCACATCACGCAGTGCGATATGCACGGTAACCGGCACGGTTGCTAGCTCTGGGCCGGCAAGCATCATCACCGGCTCGTGCGGCATTCCGGGCCATAGTTGCCGGGCAAGCTCTCCCAAGAACTCGGTGTGGCCGGGGAACTTGAACCCGGCGGCGTAGAGGTTGGATTTTTGGATCGGCGCGGTGACGATGCCGTTCGCTCGCCCATCGTGAATATGCCGAACGGCTGTTTCTATGGCGCCAATGGTGGCAGCCGCCGTCGCCGCCGACAACTCGCCAGGTCTATCTTCCACCGGGCAGTCGAGATCGAACACGGGCAACGCGCCGACGAATGCATCCGCCGCGTTTTCGGGGGAGATCACCGCGATCGGCACTTCGAGGCCAAGACGAGCAAGACGGCTTTCAAGGAAGGCGGGATCGGCGATCACATAGAAGGTCGGGACCGCCTTCTCTCGCCTCGAAAGCCATGCTTTGGCGATGATCTCCGCGCCAATGCCCGCGGGCTCGCCGATCGATACCGCCAGGGTGCGCACCTGCATGATGGCTGACGTGTCTGGCATGGTCAACGGTAGGTGATGTTGGCTTTTTGCCTCAATTCCTGGGTGAGCTTCTTCGAGGTCTCCTCGCCACGCTTGTCGAGCGCCTCGGCGTCGAGGCCTGCGGCGATGGCGGCTTCGCCTGTCACCTCGATTTTGCTGCAAATCGCATACATCTCAAAGCCGAGATCGGAGCGCTGCGGCGACGTGAGGTGTCCCTCGGCCGTCTTCTCCAGCTCGTCTTTCAGGCCAGCCGGCACTTCACTCGCAAGTTTGCGACCAATGTTGATGGTCGCCACTTCGCGAAGGCCTTTGACCATGGCCAGTCCTTCGTTGCAGCTACGGAACTTGCTACGCAACGCCTCGGCTTCGACTTTGCGGCGGTTGACATCGGCCGGCGACGCACTCCGCTGTACCGCAAAAACAATGCGCTGAAGCATGTAGTCGCTGGCAGTGACGGAATCGGCATTCTTTTCGCGGTTGCGCATCTGCTGGATGAGGTCGGCAGATTCCGTCTTGATATCCTGCTGGATCTTGGCGCGAATGATCCGTCCCCAGACCATCTGGGCGCGAATGCGGTCCTTGAAGGTCTTGATCGGGACGCCGCCACGGCCGAGCGCCTGCTCGAACTGTGGGATCGTCATCTTGGAGCGGGCGGCGATGGAGGTGAGGGCGGCGACCACTGCGTCCTCACTGACGACGACGCCGCGCCGCGCTCCTTCCTGGAGCCGAAGCTGCTCGTCGATCAACTCGTCCTGCGCGGCCTTGGCAGCCGGACCGGGCGCAAGATGCATCGCGAGCTGCAGCAGTCGTGCGCGCGACTGTACGTCCATCGTCGTGATCGCCTGGTCATTGACGACCACCTTGATGTTATTGGCGGCTTGGGCGGAGGTCATGAAGACAGGACCGGCAGGCGACAGCGAAGCCACCGCGGCAATGGTCGCAGCCAAAAGCGCGCCCCGCATGTTTCTCGCAATCGTCACGATATTATACATGTCCAGCTTCTCCGCCCGTTTCTGTCCGAACCGTGGGCCTCTACCAAGAGAATTTGTCAAGTCGATGGTCCGCGCTGCAATTGGCTGCGCACCCTGACCGGAAGCGCTACTTGTCCAGACCGAATGACGTGCCAACCTCGCCGAGCGTCTTGAAGCCAGCCCTAAGATAGAAGGTCTGGTCGTTGGGAGTCGTCGTCAGGTCCTTCGAATAGGAGAAGGATATCGAAAACTCTTCCGTGTCATAGGCGAGACCCAGCGCATGCCGCACGAATTCATCGTTAATGAGATCATAGCGGCTCGAGGCGAAAGCGCGCCAGTTCTCGGAAAGCCTGAGGCTTGTGGCCGCCTGCACTTCGGAGCGATCTTCGTCGATACCGAGGTCGGGCTGCGAGCGGATATAGGCATAGGTCAACGCCGCGGTCAGCGGCCCGCCGATACCCAGAATCTGTCCGTCAAAGCGGTTGACGGCGAAACTATCATGATCGATGCGGACACCGGTGCTGGCCATGAACCCGGTCTTTGTGCTGAGACTGAGACCGGCAACGTAGTCCGACACGTCGGACTCAAGACCGGAATAAGCGCCCGTATCGTATTGAGTCGCCTCGGCAAACGAGTTGACACCGGCGAGCTGGAATGATTGGCCGAAGGTGCCGCTTACCCCGAACCCGTGGCTGAAGGAACCGGAATAACGCACGCCGACATTGGCGCGCGTTCCACCTTCGACGCGGTCATAGCCGGAGAATTTGTCGTAGTCGAACAGGCTATTGGCGTCGAAGACGAGGCTCTGCGAATCCTCGTTCGAAACGCGACCCGCTTCCGTCTCATCCGGGCGAACGATCAACTGCGCGATCGGCTCGATGATCTGGTTTCCTACCGGTGAGGTGATGGCCACCGGATAGCTGTATTCGAGGCCGGCGGCCGGCATCGCCCGCCCCAGAAGTCCGCTCGACGTCTCTGGCAGGACACTGCTGTTGTGAGGATCCGAGAAGATGGCGTCGCCGCGGAAATAGAGAAACGGCGTCAACACACCACCGGTCTGGTCGACCATCCGTCGGCGCCACATGGCGTCGATGCTCAGGCGATCAAAGGTACCGGCCGCGCCCCGTACGCGGGTCTTTTCGCCTGGATCAAAGACGCCGTTATTGTTGCTGTCGATCTGGTAGATGTCGTCCTTGGTACGGGTTAGACTGGTGAAATTGGTTGTCAGCGATGCTTCGCCACCCCACACGGGATCCTTGGCATAAACCTTGGAGTCGATCACCGGATAGACGTAAGGCTGTTTTTCCTGCAAGTCGTGATTTTGCGCCAGCCCTGATGTCTTGGAATCTTCCTGCTGCACGAAGAAACCGTAAGCCGCCATGTCGAAGCGGTTGCGATCGCGGGCGCCCGTCAGATAGATCTTGTTGACCGCAACGTCCGAATTTCCGGACTTGAGGTCATAGTTCTTCATGAAAGTCTTGTCGCTCGCCACCGCGAGGTCCCAGCCCCATGACCAGTCGTTGTTGATCGTAAAGCGGCCCGATGTTTCGACCGAACCGCGCCACATCTCATCACCGGACGTACCTGTATAGGCGGTTGGGTCGTTCTGATGAATGCCGGACAGAGTAACGGAATACCTTCCAGTATCCAGTCGCTGCCGCCACTCTGCCGAGAACAGCAGGCCCTGGCGCGAATAAACCGTCGGCGTCAGCGTCAGACCGTAGCTTGGGTCCAGTGAAATATAATAAGGCAGCTTGATCGAGTAGCCTTGTTTCGAGCTGCTCTTGACGCTCGGCATCAGCAGGCCGGTCTTGTTCTTTACCGACGGGTCCGCCTGGGACATCACGGGGACCCAGGCAAGCGGAACTCCCAGGAACTCGAAGGTGGCATTCTCATAGACGATCGTCTGGTCCTTCTGCTTATGCAGGATACGATTCGCCTTGATCTGCCAGATCGGTTTTTTGCCCTTCACGCCGTTACAGTCGACGCACGGAAGATAGGTGCCGTCATCGAAGACGGTCAGATCGCCGTTGGTTCGAGTCGCATGGCGCGAGGTGAAAGCGGAGTTATCGGACGTAACGAGCTCAAGGCCCTCCATGACGCCGTTGGCGAGGTCGTTATCGAGATCGATTCGGTCTCCGCGCGCGACGTTGCCGGAGGGATCGGTGATCTCGACGTTCCCAATCGCAGTGACTCGCTGAGTCTTGCGATTGACGGTCACCTCGTTAGCGACCACCACATTGTTGAGATAATAGATGACGACGCGCCCGGTCGCGGTGACCGAATCGGCGTCCATATCGTAGGCGACCGTGTCCGCCTCGATCATCATCTTCTCGTCGCGGCTTGGCTGCTTGGCAGAGCTGATCATGCTCGTCAGCGAGGTGTCCTTGACGATTTGAGCAAGGGCGCCAGCCGGCAAGAAGACGAGAATCGTCACCGCTACGCCGCACAGAAGGCGTGCGGCGGTTGTCGGCTCCGATGCCTGCGAAACGACAGATCTACGCACGCTCACCCATCCTCGCGGAACAACAGAACCGTGGAACCCAGCAGGATCGCCACGACCGAGGGCGCCCAAGCGGCGAGCACCGGCGATACCAACCCCTCGCTGCCCAGCGAACGGGCAACCTCGATGACGACATAAAGCACGAAGCCAGCGACGACGCCACCGAGAATCATCTTCTCGCCACCGCCGTACCTTGCAAATCCTAGCGACACTGTTGCAGCGATGAGAACCATGGACGCCAGCAGCAGTGGACGGGCCAGGAGCGATTGATACTGAAGGCTGAATCTGTTTGCCGGTAGCGATGAAGCGCGGGCTTGCGCGATCGCGCCAGGCAGCTGCCAGAAGGAGATGCTATCGGGTGAACCGAGGCCTCCGGCGACCTGTTCAGCCGTCAACGCCGTCGGCAGGAAGAAGCTGTCGTGATGCTCGGGAACCCCGCTGCTTTGAGTCACGATTGCGCCTGACAGACGCCACTGCCCCGGCTCGAGTCGGCCGACCTCGGCCTCGACTCGCTCGGAGAGCATGCCATCTGCGCCGAACACCCAAAACACCGGCTGTAAAATAGTGTTGCCTGCGTCAGTCACGCCTTCCGTGTGCAGCACCGCGTTGCCATCGCCGGTGCGCTGCCGCATCCAACTCGGTGTCGCCGAACTCGACAACAGCGCCGTCATCACGCTCGCACGCGAGCCAACCATGATGTCGCTCGACAGATTGCGAGCCCAAGTCGCAACCGGATTGTAGATCGTCGAGGTGACGATGCCGAGTACGAGGGCAAAGGCGAGGGCGGGCAGCGTAAATTGCCAGACGGAAAGACCGGCCGCCCGTACGATCATCAGTTCGGACCCGCGTGACAGTGTCACAAACGCGGCGATTGAACCGAGCAGTACCGCGAAGGGCAACACCTGTTCCATCAGTGCCGGGACACGAAGGGCCGAGGCGGCGATCACCAGCGCCACTGAGACGTCGTCGCGGCCGCCGCTCGAGCGCAACAGCTCGATGACATCGATCAGGAAGACCAGCAGGAAGATGCCGACGAACATGCCGAGAATCCAGACGGCAAAACGCACGGTAAAATAGGTTGCAAGCGAGCGGCCGATCATCGGGCTGTCTCCCGCCGACCAAGGATGGTTCGCCGCAGGCGATCGATCAGACTATCCACGAAACCGGTGGAAACGGTTGGATGGATGCCGATGATGATCATCATCGCAAAAACCGCGGTGAGCAGTGTTGGCGCGACGACTGCCATGACGGAAATCTCCGGCGTTCCCTTTGAAATCCCCATGACGGCGAAGCCAAGCACGCGCACCAGTGAACCCACGATAATCGCCATCGTCACCGGCAGCGTCTGGCCCCGGCGGTTGCTGGTTGGAAAACCCAGGAACAAGAAAACGGCTAACGTTTGGGCCAGGGGGTAAATTGGCTCGGCGAGGCGGTTCATGATTTCCGGAGCGATCTCCGGATCGTCGTCCGTCTTGCGGAGGGCGAGAAGTTCGCCCAGCGTCCGCTCCGACAGTCCGTAATTTGCGCTGCCCGTCTTCGCGCTGAACTGACTGAGATCGAAGGCGTAGGAGCCGAACGTGACGAAGGTGTTGGCGCCGCTGGTCTTTGCTTTCCGTTCGATCGTGCCTTGTTCCATCACGATCATCGAACGCCCCGACACCTCGGCAACCCTGCCGCGTTTGGCGGAATAAGTATAAGAAAATTCCGGATTGCGGTCGTCCAGGATGAACAGATCCAAAAGCGATCCGTCGCCGTCGCGGTTGCGAATATGAAACATCAGGCCGGTGTCGACCTGCGTGAAGCGGCCAGGTTGGATGACATTGGCGACAATGTCCGCCCGCACCGACTGCATCATGTCGACGACGGAGCGCGAGGCGCCCGGATTGAACCAAAAGGCCAGCGCACCGACGAACACCGAGACCATCAGCGCCGCGGCAATGAACGGTAGGGCGAGACGTCGCTGCGACACACCCGCCGCGGTGATCGCCACAATGCCGCTCTCTCCCTGCAAGCGCTGCAGGACCAGGACGAGAGCCACCACCAGCGCAAAGGGTGCCACCACTCCCAGAACGCGTGGCATCGACAGCATGGTAAGTCCAAGATAGACCGCGATCGCCTGCCCCTTGGCCGTCACCAGGTCGAAGCGACGCAGAGCCTGGGTCACCCACGCGATTCCGGCCAGCGTCAACATCACGCCGAGGAAGGCGTAAAGCGTCCGCGAGAAGAGATAGGTGCCGAAACGCCGCATCTTGAACCTGTTTCCAACTCGCCGAAGGCAAGAAAGCCGAGGCTAGCAGACCTATAGTGAATCCTTCCTTCCCGAAAAGGGTAAATTTTCGGGGACTTCGGAAGTCGTTCGACGTTCGTCGTCGCCGACCGCGTTAGAATGCAACTCCTGTCTTGCTCTCGCCTTCGTCAAGCGCCACATTCGGCCGGCAGATCCGGATTGCGCCCGCTCAGGGGTGCCCGGCAATCAGGAAGAAATCATGGCGGCCGCTCCAACTCTTTCTTTTTCCAAGACGCTCGAGGCCGATGCCCCGGTGCTGGTTGTTCTCGTCGATCCGGAAAATAAGGCCGGTGTCATGGGCAGCACTGTGCTCGATCAATTGACTGGTGGTCTCGACAGAGCCGTGGCGGCCACCGGCTTTTCGGGCAAGGCCGGTTCTTTCCTCGATCTCCTTGCTCCCGCCGGCCTGTCGGTCGGCCGGTTGATTCTGGTCGGCGTCGGACCGGTCTCCGAGTTCGACGATAAGGCGGCGCTGAAGCTGGGCGGCCAGATCTACGGCAAGCTGAAGGAGGTCAAGGCGAAGGCGGCGACGGTGATTCTCGAGACGACGGGCGGGGCGCTTGCCCCCGAACTCGGCGCCGAGTTCCTGCTGGGTCTCCGCCTGCGCGCCTATGAGTTCGACAAGTACAAGACGGTCAAGAAGGATGACGCGCCGGGTTCCGTTGCCGTCACGTTGGTGGCCGAACACGCTGGCAAGCTCAAGAAGGCTTGGGCCGAGACCGAAGCGGTTGCCGAGGGTGTGGTGATCGCCCGCGACCTCGTTCACGAGGCGCCCAACGCGCTGGGTCCGCAGGAGTTTGCCGCCGAAGCCGAGAAATTGAAGAAGCTCGGCGTCGAGGTCGAGGTGCTTGGCGAGAAGGATCTTCGCAAGATTGGCATGGGCGCCCTGCTGGCCGTTGCCCAAGGCTCCGTCCGGCCGCCGCGCGTCGTCGTCATGAAGTGGAACGGTGGCAAGGACGGTGACCGTCCGGCCGTGTTCATCGGCAAGGGACTCGTCTTCGATTCGGGCGGTATTTCCATCAAGCCGGCCTCCGGCATGGAAGATATGAAGGCCGACATGGGCGGCGCCGCCGCTGTAACCGGCCTGTTCCGGGCACTGGCTGGCCGCAAGGCCAAGGTCAACGCCATTGGCCTCCTCGGCATCGTCGAAAACATGCCCGACGGCGGCTCCTACCGCCCAGGCGATATTCTGACCTCGCTGTCTGGCCAGACCATCGAAGTGGTCAACACCGACGCCGAGGGCCGTCTGGTGCTCGCCGACGTACTGACCTACGCCGCCGATCGCTTCAAGCCGGCCTTCATGATCAATCTCGCCACGCTGACGGGGGCCATCGTGGTGGCGCTCGGTGCGCAGATCGCCGGTCTGTTCTCCAATGATGATCAGCTCGCCGGTGAGCTCGTCAAAGCCGGTGAGGATACCGGCGAGCGCCTGTGGCGCATGCCGATGGGCTCGGAATACGATAAGCTGATCGACAGCCGCTTCGCCGACATGAAGAACTCCGGCGGTCGCAATGCCGGTTCGATCACGGCGGCGCAGTTCCTGAAGCGCTTCGTCGGCGAGACGCCCTGGGCGCACCTCGATATTGCCGGTACCGCCATGTCGAGCCCCGAGACCGACATCAACAAGGCCTGGGCGTCGGGCTTTGGCGTGCGCCTGCTTGACCGCCTGGTGCGCAATCGCTTCGAGAGCTGATGGTCAAGAAGCGGCCGGTGCCCGCGGGCACCGGCCATCACCGTTGACGGGCCAACTGATCGATGACCGAAGCTCTATTCTACCATCTCGACGGTCAGCCGCTCGAACGGGTTTTGCCGGTACTTCTGCAGAAGTCGGTCGAGCGCGGCTGGCGCGTGGTGGTGGAGGCGGGAACGCCCGAGCGACTCGCGGCTCTCGATAGTCATCTTTGGACCTTTGACGACGCCGCCTTCCTGCCGCACGGCACCGCGGCCGATGGCCACTCCGCTCTGCAGCCCGTCTATCTAGTGGCCGGGCCGGAGGCGCCCAATGGCGCTACCGTGCGCTTTCTGATCGACCGTGCGCCGCTGCCCGACGACGCCGAACGCTACGAGCGTCTGGTGCTGATTTTCGATGGCACTGACGACGGGGCGCTGGCCGAGGCACGCGCGGCCTGGAAGACGCTGAAAGGTCGCGGGCTCGAGGTTACCTACTGGCAGCAGGATGGAGAGGGGCGGTGGGCACGCAAGGCATGATACTGGAACGAATGTGCCCTGCTTTTGTTATCTTCCCGAAAATGCCCTCTGACATTCGCATCCGGTCTCGGTTACAACCACGATCATGAACACCGTCGTCCGCTTCGCGCCGTCTCCAACCGGCAATATCCACATCGGCAACGCCCGTCCGGCCCTCTTCAACTGGCTGTTCGCTCTAAAGACCGGCGGCCAGTTCATCCTTCGCTTTGACGATACGGACCGCGCCCGATCCACCGAGGAGTTCGCGGCAAATATCGTCGCTGACCTTGCTTGGCTCGGCATCCGGCCGCACACGTCTTTCCGCGAGTCGGATCGGCTCGATCGCTACGCGGCCGCCAGGGCCGATCTCATTGCCAAGGGGTTGCTCTATCCCTGCTATGAGACGTCGGAAGAGCTGGAATATGCCCGCAAACGCCGGCTGGCCCGACACCTGCCGCCGGTCTACGATCGGGCGGCCCTGAAACTGACAGACGCCGATCGCGTTCGCCTCGAAGCGGAGGGGCGACAGCCGCACTGGCGCTTCTTGTTGCCCAATTTCGATGGCGATCCGCTGTCGCCGAGTCGCCATCTCGTGCATTGGCAGGATCTCTGCCGTGGCGAGGAAACCGTCGATCTCGCATCGCTGTCCGATCCGGTGCTCATCCGCGCCGATGGCACCTATCTCTACACGCTGACCTCGGTGGTCGACGATATCGACACCTCCGTTACCCACATTATCCGGGGCGGCGACCACATCACCAACACAGGCGTACAGATAGCTTTGTTCGAGGCTTTGGGCGGCGCTGTTCCAATCTTCGCCCACCATAACCTGCTCACCGATGCCACCGGCGAGGGCTTTTCCAAGCGGACAGGATCGCTGTCATTGCGCAATCTGCGCGCTGAGGGCTACGAGCCGGAGGCGGTAGCCTCGCTCGCCGTCAATGTCGGCACCTCGCACGCCGTCGAAAAGATTGGCTCGCTTGTCGATCTCGCCGCCGACTTCGACCTCGCCGCTGTCTCGCGCTCGCCGGCTCGGTTCGATCCGAGCGAACTCAAGGCGTTGAACGCCCGCATCATCCACGGTCTCGACTATCCTTCCGTCCAAAAGCGGCTGACCGATCTCGGCATCCCCGCCCATCCAGCCTTCTGGCAGGCGGTGAAGGGCAATTGCACGCGTATTGGCGACGCGGCCGAATGGTGGAAACTGATTACCGGCCCGGTAACGCCGGTGGTCGATGAGGCCGATCGCGACTATCTGACGGCGGCGCGTGACGTCCTGCCGCCCGAGCCGTGGACCGACGACAGCTTCAGGGAGTGGACAGCGGCGCTCAAAGCGAAAACCGGGCGCAAGGGGCGCGACCTGTTCCTGCCGCTTCGCAAGGCGCTGACGGGCTTGGACCATGGACCCGAGTTGGCACCGCTCCTGCCACTGATCGGCGCGGAGGCGGTGAGGGCGCGCCTTTCGGCTGCGATCGGAAATTGAAGGTCGGACAGTTCGGCGACCCGAATAAGGGGACGGCGATGCGATTGTCTGGTTTCGCGCTTGTTCTCGGCCTTCTGGCTGGTTTTTTGACGTTCCCCAAGGCTTGGGCGGATGAGTTGGCATGTGATCCCATCGCCATCGATCTTACGCAGACGCCCCAGCGGACGCCGAATTATCCGAACCTGAAGGAAACCCTCCAGGTGCAGGCAGCTCGTCCCGAGCGGGCCGATGTCGTACTGCTCGGCGATTCGCTGTTTGCCGGTTGGCGCACCGATTTGCCGTCGGCTTTTCCGTCGACCGTCATCTATGATTTCGCAGTTGGCGGCGATCGGACTCCTAATCTGCTCTGGCGCCTGGAAAAGACTGATCTGTCGCATCTCCGGCCATCGGCGGCCGTGCTTCTGATCGGCACCAATGATCTCGCCGCCGGCACACCAGCCTGCGCTGTGGCGGCTGGCATCGAGACGATCGTCGAAAAACTGCGCGCCTTGTGGCCGCAAACGGCAGTGCTCGTTCTGACCATTCCGCCGCGTGGCGCCGATTTCCACGCCCTCGACGATCGGCGGCTGGAAGTGAACCGCGCCATTGCCAAGCTCGCCGACCGCGTCGATAAGGTGCACGCCGTGACGATCGACGACGACACCTTCACCTGTGGCCAGCATGGCAAGCCACAGCTCGCCGAAGTATCTGAGACAACGCGGCTATCCTGCGACAACTATGCCGACGACAATCTCCATTTTTCGACGGAAGGATACGTCGTGCTCGGCCGCATCCTCAAAAGCGCCGCCATTCAGAGCCTTGATGGAAACGTCTTCCATTGACGGGCCTTGGCCGGCTGTAAAGGGCGCTTATATGTCCGGCGTGCGCGGCTGGAACCGATCCGGCCTGCCGAAGCGGGGTGCCCCCAACATGCGTGATGTCGCCAAGTCGCTTCTCGGTCTTGTGGCCTTGAGTTTCGTCGTCTTTCTTCCCTCGCTAGCCTCGGCGTCCGACGACCCTGAATTGATCTTCAAGCGGTCGACGGTCTGGCATTTCCTGACGCCTGATCACAAGCTTGCCGTCTACGCCATCGACGATCCCGTGGTGGATGGCGTCGCCTGCCATTTTACGCTGCCCGAGAAGGGGGGCGTCGAGGGCATGCTGGGCCTTGCCGAGGAGACCTCGGACATCTCGCTCGCTTGCCGACAGGTCGGCCCCATCAGCTTCAAGGAGAAATTCGAGCAGGGCTCCGACATGTATCGCCAGAGCCGTTCGCTGTTCTTCAAGAAAATGCAGATCGTTCGTGGCTGTGACGCCAAACGAAATGTCCTGGTCTACCTCGTCTATTCCGACAAGCTGATCGAGGGCAGTCCGAAGAACTCCACCTCCACCGTCCCGATCATGCCCTGGGGCGATACGCAGGCAGCAAAGTGCGGCGATTGGCTGAAATAGAGCCAAGACACATGTGAATTCGGCGAGCCGCCGTCCGTATCTCGCGGGCGGCGTTTTTTCATTGCTTCCCTTGACGGCGAACAGCGTTTGCAGGCATATCGGCGGCCATGTTCCGGGACGCGCGCATCACCATTACCGCCAACATTATTTGTGGCTGAGCTTTACGCTGGCCGCGGACGTCCCCGTCACGATCTTTCCGAAGACCTGAACGGATGATGGGTTTCCCCGGCCGGCCCGGCGGTGATCTATTTTTGCGTTCCATGGCGAAGGGGAGGCGGGCTTTTGGCACTCAGGCTCTACAACACGCTGACGCGTGGCAAGGATGATTTCGTTCCGATCGATGCCGGCAACGTTCGCATGTACGTTTGCGGCCCCACGGTCTACGACTTCGCCCATATCGGCAACGCCCGGCCGGTGATCGTCTTCGATGTGCTCTATCGCTTGCTGCGTTACCTCTATGGTGAGGCGCACGTCACCTACGTGCGCAACATCACCGACGTCGATGACAAGATCAACGCCCGCGCCGCCCGCGACTATCCAAGCGTGCCGCCCGTCGAGGCGATCCGCGATCTGACCGAAAAGACCTATGCCCAGTTCGAGCAGGACGTGACCGAACTCGGCTGCCTCAAGCCGACGGTAACGCCACGCGCCACCGAGCATATCGCCGAGATGATCGCCATCATCGAACGGCTGATCGCCGGCGGTTTCGCCTATGTCGCCGAAGGGCATGCGCTGTTCCACGTGCCGGCCATGCCCGACTATGGCACCCTGGCTCGCCGCTCTCTCGACGACATGATGGCCGGTGCCCGTGTCGAAGTGGCGCCTTATAAGCGCGACCCGATGGACTTCGTGCTGTGGAAGCCGTCCTCGAACGACGAGCCCGGCTGGGACAGCCCGTGGGGCAGGGGGCGTCCCGGCTGGCATATCGAATGCTCGGCCATGAGTTGGAAGCACCTTGGCGAGACCTTCGACATTCACGGTGGTGGCATCGATCTCGTCTTCCCTCACCACGAGAACGAAGTCGCCCAGTCACGCTGCGCCTTCCACAAGGACGTGATGGCCAACGTCTTCATGCACAACGGCTTCCTGCAGGTCGAGGGCGAGAAGATGTCCAAATCGCTCGGCAACTTCTTCACCATCCGCGAGCTGCTGAATGACTGGCCAGGCGAAGTGCTGCGTTTCAATATGCTGAAGACGCATTACCGCCAGCCGATCGACTTCACCATCAAGGGACTCGAGGACGGCTGGAAGACGCTCGACGATTGGTACGCTATCGCTGCCGACGCAGCGCCCGGCCGACCGTCCGAGGGACTGATCGAAGCGCTCAACGACGATCTCAATACAGCAAAAGCGATCGCCGAGCTGCATGCCGTCAAGGGCGATCCGGCGACGCTATCGGCATCGCTGCGGCTCCTTGGTTTCCTCGGTGACAGTGCCAGCGCGTGGACGGCTCGGCGCCCGGCCGCCAACATCGATGAGGGGCGGGTCAAGGCTTTGATTGCCGCCCGCATTGAAGCGCGCAAGACGAAGAACTTCGCCGAAAGCGACCGCATCCGCGACGAACTCGTCGCCATGGGGGTGGTGTTGATGGACGCCAAGAACAAAGACACTGGCGAGATCGAGACCACCTGGGACCTAAAAAGGTAAGGCTGCGCAAAGCATTGGGAAGGATTGCCATGACCATTCTCACCGGTGGCTGCCAATGCGGCGCCATCCGCTTTTCCTGCGACAGCGATAAGGTCTCCTCCGTATCGATCTGCCATTGCCGCATGTGCCAGAAGGCCGTCGGCAACTACTTCGCGCCTTTCGTCGCCGTTGAGGCGGGTGGTGTCAGTTGGACCCGCGGTAGCCGCAAAATCTACCGCTCGTCCAACCACGTCGCGCGCGCCTTCTGTGCCGATTGCGGCACGCCGCTCACCTACGAGGCCGATGGCTACGAACCGTCGCTCGCCGGCGGCGCTTTCGACAATCCCGCGGCCTTGCCGCCGACCGTCCAATATGGCGTCGAGGCCGAACTGCCCTTCACCTCGGACCTGCCTTCCTTGAAACGCGTCCGCACCGACGAGGGCTTCGAGGGCGCCGAATTCCTCGATAACGTCATTTCCAACCAGCATCCCGACCATGACACGTCTGTCTGGCCGGTGCCGAAAGCCTGAACGATGACCGAACTGCGCAGCTATTATCCCGAGATCGAACCGTTCGAGACCGGCATGCTCGATGTCGGCGACGGCCACCAGGTTTACTGGGAACGGGTTGGCCGGAAGGGTGGCAAGCCTGCCGTCTTTCTGCACGGCGGTCCGGGGGGCGGCTGTTCGTCCAACCAGCGGCGTTGCTTCGACCCTGCGAAATACGACGTCATCCTGTTCGATCAGCGCGGCTGCGGTCGCTCAACGCCGCATGCTTCGCTCGAGGCCAACACCACCTGGCATCTGGTCGAGGACATCGAACGCCTCCGCAAAATGATCGGCGTCGATAAGTGGCTGGTATTCGGCGGCTCCTGGGGATCGACGCTGGCACTCGCCTATGCCGAGAAACATCCCGAGCGCGTTACCGAGCTGGTCCTGCGCGGCATCTTCGGGCTGCGCGATTTCGAACTGAAGTGGTTCTATCAATACGGCGCCTCACTGATCCATCCCGAGAAGTTCGAGCCGTTCCGCGAGCATATTCCTCAGGCCGAACGGGGCGACCTGATCGCTGCCTATCGCCGTCGGCTGGTCTCCGAGGATCGCGCGACACGGCTCGCCGCCGCCCGTACCTGGTCGCTGTGGGAAGGTTCGACGCTGACGCTGTTCCCCAACGAGGACGTCACGTCCGGCTTCATTGATGATGAGTTCGCCTTGGCCTTCGCCCGGATCGAGAACCATTACTTCGTCCACGAAGGATGGATGCGCCCCGGCCAGCTGTTTGAAGACGCCGGCCGGCTGAAGGCGATTCCGGGTGTCATCGTTCACGGCCGCTACGATATGTGTACACCGCTGCAGAACGCCTGGGATCTCCATAAAGCCTGGCCGGAGGCGGACTTCCGCATCGTCGAGGGAGCGGGCCACTCGCTGGTCGAGCCTGGGCTGCTGCACGAATTGATCTCCGCCACCGACCGTTTCGCGGAGTGAATTGGACGGAACACCTCAAGGCGAGCGGCTGCCGCTCGCCACATGTTGAAACGAGTTCGCGACCATGACGGACAAAGCCCGCCTTTATCTCTACGATACGACGTTGCGTGACGGTGCCCAGACCTCGGGCATCGACTTCTCCGTCGAGGAGAAGATCATCGTCGCGCACCTTATCGAGGAGTTGGGCTTTTCCTACATTGAGGGCGGCTATCCCGGCGCCAACCCGACCGACGATGCCTTCTTTGCCGAAAAGCGGACAACCAAGGCGCGCTTCGCCGCCTTCGGCATGACCAAGCGTCCTGGTGTGTCGCTCTCCAACGATCCCGGCATTGCCGCGCTGCTCGCCGCGCCGGTCGACGCGGTGACTTTTGTCGCCAAATCCTGGGATTACCATGTCGATGTCGCCCTGAAGACGACGCTCGAAGATAACCTCGACTGCATTCGCCAGTCGGTGGAGGCGGCCGTGAAAGCGGGCCGCGAGGCCATCGTCGACTGCGAACATTTCTTCGATGGCTACAAGGCCAATCCCGATTATGCGCTCGCTTGCGCGAAAATCGCCTTCGACGCCGGTGCCCGTTGGGTGGTGCTGTGCGACACCAATGGCGGCTCCATGCCGTATGAAGTGGCCGGCATCGTTTCCGCGGTTGCGCAGGTGGTGCCGGGCGATCGGTTGGGCATTCATGCCCACGACGACACCGGGCAGGCCGTGGCCAATTCGCTTGCGGCTATTCGCGCCGGTGTCCGGCAAGTGCAAGGTACTCTCAATGGCATTGGCGAGCGTTGCGGCAACGCCAATCTCACCACCATCTTGCCGACGCTGGTGCTGAAGGACGAGTTTGCCAGCCGCTACGAGACCGGCGTGACGTCCGAGCAATTGAAGACGCTCACTCAGCAGTCGCGAGCCTTCGACGAGATCATCAATCGCGCGCCCAATCGCCATGCTCCCTATGTCGGTCTCTCCGCTTTTGCCACAAAGGCGGGTATCCACGCCTCAGCCATTCTGAAAGACCCGCGAACCTACGAACACGTGAGCCCGGAAAGCGTCGGCAACCGCCGCCGCCTGTTGGTATCCGATCAGGCTGGCCGCTCGAATTTGTTTGCCGAGCTCGATCGGCAGGGCATCGCCTATGCGAAGGATGACCGCCGTCTCACCGGTCTCCTGGCCGAGCTCAAGGAACGGGAGGCACGCGGCTATTCCTACGAGGCGGCCGACGCATCTTTCGAGTTGCTGGCGATGCGCCACCTCGGCAGCGTGCCGCATTTCTATGACGTGATCTCCTACCGCACCATGGTGGAAAGCCGCATCAACGCCATGGGCGAACGCGTAGTCGTCACCGAGGCGGTGGTGAAGGTGAAGGTGGATGACGAGATCCTGATGTCCGTGGCCGAAGGCAACGGCCCGGTCAACGCCCTCGACCAAGCGCTTCGCAAGGACATCGGCAAATACCAGGCCGAGATCGCCGCTCTGGAGCTGGTCGACTATAAGGTGCGCATCCTGAATGGTGGCACTGGCGCCGTGACGCGCGTGCTGATCGAGAGCCTTGATCGCGCCACCGGTCGCCGCTGGTCTACGGTCGGCGTGTCGGCCAACATCGTCGAAGCCTCATTCGAAGCCCTCGACGATTCCATCACCTATAAACTTCTCAAGAACGGTCACGCTGGGGCCTGAGGCTACATCTTGGCGATGGTTTCCGCGTCTCCGGCGACCTCGCCATTGTCGCCTGCCGCGGCAAGGACGGTCGGCAGAATATCGGCGGCCGTTCCGGCCACGTGATAGCGCACCTCGAAGCCCTCACGGATGAAGGCCTCGCGGTTCATGTGATGGATGACTTCGACGAGGGGCTGCCAGAAGCCGTCGATATCGGCCAGCACGATCGGCTTCTTGTGCCGGCCAAGCTGTGCCCAAGTCATTTGTTCGACAACTTCCTCCAGCGTGCCAATACCACCGGGCAGGGTCACAAAAGCGTCGGCCGCTTCGAACATCATGCGTTTGCGCGTATGCATGTCTGGCACGATGTGAAGGTCGTCGACGCCATCGAGCATACGTTCCCGGTTCATCAGAAATTCGGGAATAATGCCGGTCACTTTACCACCGGCAGCCATCACGGCGCGGGCGGTGGTGCCCATCAGCCCGACGTTGCCGCCGCCGTAGACGAGACGGATACCATGCGCGGCCATGTCGGCACCGAGCCGCTCGGCAGCGGCCACGTAGGCGGGATTGCGGCCGTTGGCTGAACCGCAGAAAACACAGATGCTATTGATTTTGGTCATGCTCTCGTTGTCGCACCGGCGCGTCTCGGCCGTCAAGCGGGCGCTGCCGCTGAAGATAATGTGCGACCATCAGAGCGACAGATCGTCTTCAATGATGGAAAATGCCGAAAGTGCGGCTTTCTTGCATCGGTCTTTGGGGAATCTGCGTTGGCTCTTTTGCTCATTGGAACCTGTAAAGAGCCGCACTTGTGAGCCTAACCATATGAGTATACAGCATGAAAAAAACTGCGCTGGCATGTTCAGGCATAGCCGTCGCAGAAGAGACGCCTTAATGGTAACTCAAATCATTGTGTTCGATTAGTCACGACTCGGTGGATCATCCCGGTGTGACTGTCGGTGGTGGATGGATCGACCGGTAGGCAGCAATCGGCGCGTTTGTCGATGTGACTCTTTTGTCGGCGAATCCGACGGGGGCGTGGACGGGTGATGAGCAACAGACTTCGCACAATTCTGATCGGCGCTGTCGGCGTGATCGTGGTTCTTCTGGCCGGTTTGTTCTCTGGTGCGCTCGATGGCGTGCTGCGCCAGCTCAACGTCCGGATCGCCGGTCATCCGACATCGGTCGCCTCGACCAATGTCGTCGCGACGCCGGCACCCGCCAAGACCGATGCCGCCTCAGCTTCTACCACTCCCTCGGGTGAAACGGTCGTCCCGATTTTCGATCTCGTCCGCGTCGAGCCGACGGGGGACGCGGTAATCGCCGGGCGCAGCGATCCCAACGCCAAGGTCGAAATTCTCTCCGGCAAGGATGTCGTCGCCGACGGCAAGGCTAACGATACCGGTTCCTGGGCGATCGTTCTCGCCGATCCGCTCAAGCCCGGCGCTCATGACCTGTCGGTGCGCGTCGTCGGCAAGGATGGCAAGATTGCCACCTCCGAGCAGTCGGTCGCCGTATCGGTGCCCGAAGGTGGGAATGGTGACGTGTTGGTGGTGCTGAACCAGCCGGGGTCGCCATCGACCGTTCTCCAGGTTCCCGGTCTCGAAGAAGCGCAGGCCAAGTTGGCCGATGCCGGTGTCGATCCCGCACAGGCTGTCGAGGCGACGCCGGCCGTTGTGCCTGAACCGCCAAAGGCCGCCGCTACGCCTCCGCCGGCCGTCGAACCGCCGACTTCGGCGAGCGCGACTGCCACCGCGATTGCTGGCAACGAGACTACCCCGGCCACCACTGCCGAACCCGCTCCCGCTGCCATGGCGGCTGAACCTGCTGCGCCGGTCGCTACGCCCACGCCGGCAACCGTACAGATTCCCGCGCCTCCGGCTGAAATGCTTGCCGCGGCCGCCAAACCGGCGCTACCCCCTGCGCCGGCGCCTGCCTCAGCGGTTCCTGCTACCGAACCGGCTGCGCCTCAAGCTGTTCAACCGGCGGCCGAAGCCACGCCGGCCCAAGCGGCACCAACTGCCGAACCTTCCGTTGCTCCAAAGGCGGAGCCCGCCGCCGTTCCGGCGCGGGTCGTCACCATCGACGCTGTCGAGCTTGAGAACGGCAAGCGCTTCTACGCTGCCGGCTCCGCTGAGAGCGGCGCCGTGATCCGTCTCTATGTCGACGACAAGTCGATCGGTGATACCAAGGCCGATAAGGGGCGTTGGCTCTATCAAGGCGAAGTTCAGCTCGCGCCGGGCAAGCACATCGTTCGCATCGACCAGATTGGTGCCAACGGTGCCGTCCTTGCCCGTGCCGAGGTGCCCTTCCAGATCGCGGAAGACGGCCTGACGGCTCCGACGCTCGCTTCCGGTGTGGGCTCTGCCCAGGCTGGCGCAGGTTCGTCCGGCGAGGCCAAGCCCGCGGAGCCGGCGACGCTGATCATTCGTCGCGGCGACAACCTCTGGGTGATTGCCAAGCGTCTCTACGGCAAGGGCATCCGCTACTCGACGATCTATCAGGCAAATACGGACCAGATCCGTAATCCCGACCTGATCTATCCCGGTCAAGTGTTCGTGGTGCCGGAAGGCGACTCCGCCTGGAAGCCCATGGGACAGTAACATTCCCGCCATTGTGTGCGCCGACCATGGTACACGGTGGAAAAAGAGACTATCTGAAGGACGGCAAGCCGCCCGGCGCGTTCGCGTCGGGCGGCTTTTTGAGCAACGTATTTCGGGTGGACCATGAGCCAAGTCGATCCCAGCGCCGGTGATAAGGCCAAGATCCGCGGCGATAAGTCGCTATGGACGACCCTCACTCAGCTTTGGCCCTACATGTGGCCGGAAGGGCGCGCCGATCTCAGGATGCGCGTCGTGCTGTCGATGGCCGCGCTGGTACTCGCCAAGGTGATCACCGTTCTGGTGCCCTATCTCTATGCCTTCGCAACCGATGCGCTGGCGCCCAAGTCGAATGTTCCCGAGCCGACGCTGATGTGGCTCACCTATCCGGTGGCCATGGTGGTGGCCTACAACATCGGCCGAATTCTTCTGAACGGTTTCAATAACTTACGCGACGGGTTGTTTTCCAACGTCAGCCAATACGCCGTCCGCCGTCTTGCCAATCTCACCTTCATCCATATGCATCGCCTGTCGCTGCGGTTTCACCTGCAGCGGCGCACAGGCGGCCTGACCCGTGTCATCGATCGCGGCGTCAAGGGCATCGAATCCATCGTTCGCTTTACCATCCTGAACGCCATGCCGACGGTGCTGGAGTTTGCGCTGTCGGCCGTCGTCATCGTCGTGAACTTCGGGGTGAGCTACCTTCTGGTGATCGGCATCACCATCTGGCTCTACGTCTGGTTCTCGATCCGCTATTCCGACAAGCGGATCGCCATCCGCCGTCGCATGAACGACAGCGACAACGACGCCAATACCAAGTCGGTCGACAGCCTCCTGAACTTCGAAACGGTCAAGTATTTTGGCAACGAGAAGATGGAGGCCGCGCGCTTCGACGTCGCCATGGAACGTTACGAGGTCGCCGCCAACGAGACTTGGTATTCGCTATCCTGGTTGAACATGGGACAGGCGCTGATCTTCACCGTCGGCGTCGCCCTGTGCATGGTGATGTCGGCGCATGAGGTAGTGGCAGGAACCCAGACGCTCGGCGATTTCGTGCTGATCAATACGCTTCTGATGCAGCTTGGCATTCCGCTTAATTTCATCGGCTTCATGTATCGCGAAATCCGCCAGGGCGTCACCGATCTTGAGCAGATGTTCGATCTCCTAGGCGAGCCGGCCGAGATCGTCGACGCGCCGAATGCCGGCTTGCTCAATGTGCAGGGTGGCTCGGTGCGCTTCGAGGACGTGCACTTTGCCTACGATCCCGACCGCCAGATCCTGAAAGGCATCACGTTCGAGATTCCCGCTGGCAAGACCGTTGCTGTTGTCGGACCGTCGGGCGCCGGCAAGTCGACGCTGTCGCGCCTTCTATTCCGCTTCTACGACGTCACCTCCGGCCGCGTTACCATCGACGGCCGGGACATCCGCGACGTGACGCAGGAATCCTTGCGCGCAGCCATTGGCATGGTGCCGCAGGACACGGTGTTGTTCAACGACACCATCTTCTACAACATCCGCTATGGTCGACCGGACGCCAGTGCCGATGAAGTGAGCGAGGCGGCGCGGCAGGCGCGCATCGCCAATTTTGTCGAGGGCCTGCCGAACGGCTACGAAACGCCGGTTGGCGAGCGTGGGCTCAAGCTTTCCGGTGGCGAGAAGCAGCGCGTTGCCATTGCCCGCACCATTCTGAAATCGCCGCCGATTCTGATTCTCGACGAGGCGACGTCGGCGCTCGATACCAACACCGAGCGCGAGATCCAGGCCGAACTCGACCGTGTCGCCGAGGGACGGACCACCATGGTGATCGCCCACCGGCTATCGACGGTGGTCAATGCCGACGAGATCATCGTTCTCGAAAAAGGCCGTATTGCCGAGCGTGGTTCACACTCCGAGCTGATCGACAAGGGTGGCCTTTACGCCACCATGTGGGCTCGCCAGCGCGAGGCCGACGAGGCAGAGGCGCGGCTTGCGCGCGTCAAGGCGGAGGACGACCTTGGCATTCTCGGTCCCGGCAGCAAGAACGCGCGATCGGACCAGCCGGCCTGACAGTCGTCGGTCGGATCGCGGGTGGGGATGGCATGCGAGCCTCGCCGCAATGCGATTGGGTTGTTCCGCTATCTCGCTAGGCTATGCGGCGCTTCCGGTGGCCCGGAACGCTCTCGATTTACATTGCCGGTTCATCACCATGAACCGTTCGATTGAAGCGAACGGTTCATGCATGACAATGCGTTGGTTTGCGCGGAACGCTTGAGCGATAGGAAATCCATCGCAATGGATGCCTAGGCAAGAGTAAAATGTTCCAACAGTCGATCGAAGCATCGAAACCCATTCCGGCCGTCGATCACTACGTCGCTATCGTCCGCCTGCTGCCCGGTATCGCTGTCTGCGCTGCCATTGCCGGTGTGGCCTATGGGTTCAGGACGCTGCCCGGCGTTCACAATTTCAGCCCGATGATCATCGCCATCGCCGTTGGTATCCTGATCCGCAACATTGTCGGTACCCACGCGGCGCTCACGGCCGGCATCGGTTTCTCGATGCGACGGCTGTTGCGCCTGGCGATCATCCTGCTCGGCGTGCAGCTCACCTTTGGCCAAGTGGCCGATACGGGACTGCGGGGCGTGGCCGTCATCCTTGTCGCCGTTGCATCGACCTTCCTGTTTACGCTGGCCGTGGGCCGGCTCATCGGTGCCGATCCGCGCCTCACCCGCCTTATCGCCGCGGGAACGTCGATCTGTGGTGCCTCGGCGGTGGCGGCGGCCAATTCGGTGGTCGATGCCCATGATGAAGACGTCGCCTATGCCGTCGCCTGTGTCACCGTATTCGGCTCCATTGCCATGTTCGCCTATCCGTTGCTGCAGGGCGTCCTCGATTTGGCACCGCGCGACTATGGCCTCTGGGCTGGCTCGTCGATCCACGAGATCGCCCAGGTGGTGGCGGCGACCTTCGCTGTCGGCCACGAAGCGGGCGACTTCGGCACCATCGCCAAGCTGACCCGCGTCATGACGCTGGCGCCGATGGTCTTCGCCATGGCCGCTTTCCTGCCGTCGCTTGGTGACGTTGGGGCGGAACGACCGAAGGCGCCACTGCCCTGGTTCGTGCTCGGCTTCATTGCGCTCGTCGCCGTCAACAGCGCCATCAGCATCCCTAACGGTCTCAAAGCGGAGACGAGCGTCGTCAGTACCTTCCTGCTGACCATGGCACTCGCCGCCATGGGGCTTGAAACCAGCATCGCCAAACTCAAGGCAAAAGGCTTGAAGCCGGCGCTGACGGGTGCGCTCGCCAGCCTTTTCATTGCCAGCCTGAGCCTGATGTTGATAAGGCTGACCTGACCTTTCGGGTACCAGCCATCCATGACCCTCGAACAGCTCCGCATCTTCATCGCCGTCGCCGAGCGCGAGCACGTCACTCAGGCTGCTCATGAGTTGCATCTGACGCAATCGGCCGTCAGCGCGGCGATCACTGCTCTCGAAAGCCGATACGACATAAAGTTGTTCGACCGCATCGGCCGCCGTATCGCGCTGACCGATGCCGGCCGGACCTTTCTGCAAGAGGCGAGAGCGATCCTTATTCGTGCCAACGACGGAGAAGCGGTGCTGTCCGATCTCGCCGATTTTCGTCGCGGAGAGCTGGCGATCGCTGCCAGCCAGACGATCGGTACCTACTGGATCCCGCGTGTCATTCAGGCCTTCACGGCTAGTTATCCGGGTATCCGTGTGACACTTGAGCTCGGCAATACGGAATTCGTTGCCGGTCGTCTGTGCGATGGCGCTGCGCTCATCGGTTTCGTCGAGGGACCTGTGGACGATCCACGCCTCTCTGTCGACCGCTTGTTCGACGACGAACTCGTGCTGGTGACGGCTCCCGCCGACCCATGGCTTGCCATTGGTGGAGACGTGGCAGAACGACTCAACGCCGCTCGCTGGGTGCTGCGCGAGAAGGGGTCGGGTACGCGCTTCGCGCTTGAACAGGCTCTCGCCCACTACGGCCTGGTGGCGGACGACGTCGAAGTGGCGCTTGAGCTGCCGTCGAACGAAACCGTTCGCACCGCCGTCGAGGCTGGCGCTGGGGTCACTATCCTGTCGCGTATGGTGGTCGAGGGCGCGCTGGCTACCGGAACGCTCGTCCATGTGCCGCTCGCTCTGCCCGGCCGCAGCTTCAACGGCCTTCGCCATCGGCAGCGCTATTTCAGCCAGGCAGCGGCGGCGTTTGTCGATCTCGCGCGACCGGGACCTTTTGACTCGTCGTCAGGGCGCGCTACAGGCTGATGTCAACGAGCTGGCCAAGACCTTTGCCGACAGCGGCCGGCGGCGATTTTGCCGAGGTATTTTGGACCTTTGCGTCCGCGTCGTCGCGGTCGCCGTCATTCTCCCGTTCGGACGGGTTGCTCTCCACGCTGGCTGTCTGGCTGGTGGGCGGGCTCGGGGTATAGGAGATCGGGTGGCTCGAGGTGGCACTACCAATTGTCATTGTCGTCCTCCTAGCACGGATGGGAAAGGATTCCACGCTTGAATATGACACGGCCACCGAGCTGTGTTAAGTTAAAAAATGGAATAATATCAATAGTTTGGTATGTATGCAAAGGCCGAGTTAACAAGCTTGTGAAAACAGGCCGTGCCTTGCACTTTTCAGTTACCTCCGATAGTCGTCGACACGGTTTCAAAAGAAAATGCGCGCCCCGAGAAAACAGGGCGCGCATCGATCCGGATCGAGCGATGGTGGATCGTTAGGCAACCATGTCGAGCTGCTGCCCGACACCGGCGGCAACCGATGCTTTTGCCGGCGCAGCCGTCGCTCCGACATCGTCGGCGTCGCCGTCATGATCAGGGCCGGGCGCCTCGGTTGCTTCGCTTGACCGAGCGGTTATGGGGGCCGGCGTCGGCCGGTAGCTCGTGGAAGAGACGTTCATGCGATACCTCCAGATGGCGAATCCAAGGGAGGTGCCGGATTCGCCCGTTTGCAGCGTACCTCGGCCAACCTGTCGAAAACCTGTCGGTCACTCCGGTTTGCCTCGTCCGCGATGACTTGCATCGTCTGCGACGGCGAACCATGATAGGCCAGCCCAGGCTGGCGGGAGGGACCCGCGCTTTTGGAAATCAGCAATGCCGCTTCACATCATCAAGCTCTGCGTCGGTGTCGAGACGGTCGAGGAACTCGACCAGTGGTATCGTGAAGAGGTGCTTGTTCATGCCGCTCGCGGCGAAACCTACGAACGCATCCACGTCACCCGGATGTTTCCGAAGCGGGTCGACGAGGTGCTTGATGGCGGCTCGCTCTACTGGGTGATCAAGGGCATCGTGCAGGTACGGCAGTCCATCCTCGATCTCCGACCCGTTCGCGGTGGTGACGGCATTGAGCGTTGCGGCATCGTGCTCGATCCCGAGCTGCACCGCACGGAATACAAGCCCTGCCGCGCCTTCCAAGGCTGGCGGTATCTCCCAGCTAAGGACGCTCCGGCCGACATCCGTCAGTCGGAAGTCGACGGCGATATTCCCGAGGGCATGCGCCGGGCGCTGAGGGAGTTGGCGTTGATCTGACGCTCCCTTGGTAGGGCTTTGCGCAATTTTACTTGACGTGATCGGCGGGCGATGGTTCTTGTCCGCCAACCTTGCTTCGGCAGTTTCTGCGGAAGCGCCCCGTCGGACGATATCCATGTTGCGCGCTCAGCACATCCGGACATCCTTGATCGCCCCGCTTTCGCGGGCCGCGGTTCCGACTTTCTACGGCTTTATGGGCTTTTATGCGTGGCATGCCGCTTCGGCGTGGCCGGTTCCGCAGCTGTCTGACTGACAGGCCCAGCGCGAGAACGAGCCCCGCCGAAAGGCGGGGTTTTTGCATTTGCGGCTCCGTGATCGCCCACTTCCGGCCTGGTGCCGGACGGGTGAAACGGAACCACCGCCTTCCGCACCGTCCCGCTGCGCGTCGCGCATTGGTGGTGGTGTCTCACCGGCGCCTCATGTACAAGGCGCCAAATTCGGACTGCTCCGCGGCGGTTTCCGCGGGGCGACGCATCGAGAAGAAGAGCCGCGTCATGCCCACCACCTGGAAGCCCGACTCCTGGCGTGCCCTGCCCGTTGAGCAGGTGCCCGATTATCCCGACCAGGCGGCGCTTGCCGCCGTCGAGGCGCATCTTTCGAGCTATCCGCCGCTGGTTTTTGCCGGCGAGGCGCGCAAGCTCAAGAAGTCGCTTGCCAAGGTGGCGGCCGGTGAAGCCTTCTTGCTGCAGGGTGGCGATTGCGCCGAGAGCTTCGCCGAGCATGGCGCCGACAACATCCGTGACTTCTTCCGCGTCTTCCTCCAGATGGCGGTGGTGCTGACCTATGGCGCCGCTCAGCCGGTGGTGAAGGTCGGCCGCATCGCCGGCCAGTTCGCCAAGCCGCGCTCCAAGTCGACCGAGACCATTGGCGGCATCGAGCTGCCGTCCTACCGGGGCGACATCATCAACGGCATGGACTTCACGCCGGAATCGCGCATTCCCGATCCGCAGCGCCAGGAAATGGCCTACCGGCAGTCGGCGGCAACGCTGAATCTGCTGCGCGCCTTCGCGAGCGGCGGTTACGCCAACCTCGACAACGTCCATAAGTGGACGCTTGGCTTCGTCAAGGGCACGCAATCGTCGCGCTATCAGGAATATGCCGATCGCATCACCGAGAGCCTCGCCTTCATGCGGGCCTGCGGCATTCATCCCGAAAGCGTCTCCGAGATGCGGACGACCGATTTCTACACCAGCCACGAGGCGCTGCTGCTCGGCTACGAGCAGGCGCTGACCCGCGTCGATTCGACGACCGGCGACTGGTACGCCACCTCTGGCCACATGATCTGGGTCGGCGATCGTACCCGCCAGCCCGGCCATGCCCATATCGAATACTGCCGTGGCATCAAAAACCCGATCGGCCTCAAGTGTGGCCCGTCGTTGGCGCCGGATGAGCTGATCCGCCTGATCGACACGCTGAACCCGGAGAACGAGCCGGGTCGGCTGACGCTGATCACTCGCTACGGTGCCGACAAGGTGGGCGACTACCTGCCGGCGCTCGTTCGGGCGGTTCAGCGCGAGGGGCGGTCGGTTGTCTGGTCTTGCGACCCGATGCACGGCAACACCATCACGCTCAACTCCTACAAGACGCGGCCGTTCGACCGTATCCTGAAGGAAGTCGGCGCCTTCTTCGACGTGCACGCCGCCGAAGGCACTCATCCGGGCGGCATCCACGTCGAGATGACCGGCCGCGATGTCACCGAATGCACCGGCGGCGCCGTCGCCATTTCCGGTGAGCAGCTGTCGGATCGCTACCACAGCCATTGCGACCCGCGTCTCAACGCCGATCAGGCGCTGGAACTGGCCTTCCTTGTTGCCGAACGCGTCAAGAAGACGCGCGAGGGGCGCGAGCCCATGGAATGGGCCATCGCTGGCGAGTGAAACGGAGTTCCTCGCAAAGGTGTTGATTGAAAAGAAAGGCGCTCCGAGAGGGGCGCCTTTTGCATTGATGGAAAAGAGGAATCCCGATCGCGATGGCAACCATTGAACTTTCCGCCCTACCGCCCACGGCGGAAGACTTCGCGCGGCTACGGGCTGCTTGTGGCTGGGGGGCTATCGATCTCGCAATTGCCGAACGCGCCCTTGCCGCTGGGCTCATTAGCGTCGTGGCGCGCGATGGCACCTGTTTGGCCGGCTTCGGCCGCGTTGTCGGCGATGGCGTCCTCTACTTTTATTTGCAGGACGTCATCGTTCATCCCGATTTCCGGGGGCAGGGCGTTGGTCGGATGGTTGTCGAGGCGTTGCTTGCCGAAGTGCTGAGGCGGGCGCCGATCGGAGCTACGATCGGTCTGATGGCGGCCGAGGGCAAGGAAGGCTTTTACGAGAAGTTTGGCTTTACCCGGCGCCCCACCGAAAGGCTGGGCGCCGGAATGACGCGTTTCGTGCTGGCGGAGATGGAAGGATAACGGCCTCAGCGGCCGTTCTCTTCTTTCAACGTTTCCTTCTGTGTGATGAGGCGCGCCGAATGCTGGCCCGACATGAAGATCCACAGCCAGCTCCAGGCCACCGCGAAGCGGCTGCGCGTGCCGATCAGGAAATAGATGTGGGCGATACCCCACACCCACCAGGCAACGGCGCCTTTCAGCTTGATCCAGCCGAAGTCGACCACAGCGGCGCTGCGGCCGATCGTGGCAAGGTTACCCTGATGGTGGTAGACGAAGGGCCCCGGCGCCGGCTTGCCGGCTAGCCGGCTCAGAATGACCCTCGCAACGTGGGCGCCCTGCTGCTTGGCGGCCGGTGCCACGCCAGGCACCGGCTTTCCCTCGGCCGTGGTTACTGAGGCGGTGTCGCCGATGACGAAAACATCCGGAGCGCCGGGTATGGAGAGATCGTGCTCAACGATCGCCCGCCCGGCCCGGTCGGCGGGTGCGTCGAGCCACTGCGCGGCGCGCGAGGCTTGCACGCCCGCTGCCCACAGCACCGTCTTGGTGGGAACGAATTCATCGCCGACGCGAACGCCGTCGGCTGAAATATCGGTGACCGGCGCACCCGTTCGCACGGTGACGCCGAGCTTTTCCAGTGCTTCACGGCCATAGTCGGACAGATCGGTCGTGAAGACCGGTAGAATGCGCGGCCCTGCCTCGATCAACAGGATACGGGCCGTGCGGGTATCGATTGCCCGGAACTCCTTGACGAGCGTTCGATGGGCCAGCTCGGCGATGATGCCGGCAAGCTCGACGCCGGTTGGGCCGCCGCCGATGATGGCGAAGGTGAGCAACGCCTGACGCTTTTCGGGATCGGTCTCCAGTTCCGCTCGCTCGAAGGCCAGCAACACGCGGCGGCGGATGGTCGTGGCATCCTCCAGCGTCTTGAGGCCTGGCGCGAAGGCTTCCCACTCGTCGTGGCCGAAATAGGCGTGGCGAGCGCCGGTGGCCAGCACCAACGTGTCGTAGGCAACGGCGCTGCCATCCCTGAGCTTGACTGTCTTTTCCTGCCGATCGACGCCGACGACGTGGCCAAGCACCGTCTTCACCTCCGGTCGGTCGCGGAACAGTCGGCGGATTGGCCAGGCAATCTCCGAGGTGGCCAGAAGCGTCGTCGCCACTTGGTAGAGAAGGGGCTGGAACAGATGATGGTTGCGCCGGTCGATCAGCGTGATGTCGACTGGCGCGCCCTTGAGGTCGAGCACAAGTTGTAACCCGGCAAATCCGGCTCCGACGACGACGACGCGATGGTTGACCATGAAGGCTTCCAGTCCATGAGATCCAAACGTGTCTCTCTATGGGCCCCATAGTTCCGCGAAGATCAATAAATATCGCCTTCACCGCAACTTAAGTCTTCCTGAAGGGCGACGGCGGAAGGAAAGGAACATGATATTTTGGACCTTCGGCGAGGGCTCACCTCGCCGCGCCGCGGGCATAGGCTCTCAACATATGGTCGATTGCTTCCTCTCGTAACTTTCCTTGCAAGTCGTCCGACAGTTGCCCGGATGTCAGAAGGTCGGCGAACCCGTGTACCAACGCCCAGGCTCCAAGCGTTACGCCGCGTGGCGTGGCCGGCGACGAGGGGAGGGCGGCCGTGAGCTGGGCGTAGGTTCGATCGGCCGCCGCTCCGAGCGCGGGAAAAGCCGCCTTGCGAACTTCGGATGAGAACATCAGCCGATAGAGCGAAGGGACCTCAATGGCAAAGGTGATGTAGGCGCGGCCGGTGGCGATCAGACGGTCGATGTCATTGGCATTGGCCTCCGTCGCGGCAATCCGATCCGAGAGGCGCTCGAACCCGTCGGTCGCAATGGCGGCCAGCAGCGCCTCGCGGCTTTCGAAATGCCGGTAAGGGGCATTGTGCGACACGCCGGCCGCCCTCGCGACCTCGCGAAGCGAAACGCCCGATGGTCCGCCCTCCGCCAGCAGCGTTTGTCCGGCAGCGATCAGGGCGCGCCTGAGATCGCCGTGGTGATAGGGACTGCCGTCGTGGGAAGCAGTCGAATCCGGGCCGGGCCGCTGCAAGTCTGTCCGCCCGGTTGCTTCACCGTCGTCCGTGCCGGTCTGATGACCGGATGCGGCGGAGGCACCTTTCTGACGACCTAGTTGCCGGTCTTTCGATGTTGACAATGTCCACACCCTCTTGCATGTTGATGGTGTCAACATTGAAATGGGCGGCCGGAAAGTGCAAGCCTCGAATGGAGATGTCGATGCTGTTTTTTGCCATGCTCACCGCGGTCTCAACCATGGCGATGCTGATCGGCTGGCTGGTCGGCCTGCCTCTCGATCCGGCCACGGCGGGGCGTTGGGGATTGTCGGCATCGCTGCTGTTTTTCGGCATCGATCACCTGATCACGCCGAAGCGCTACTTGCCCATGATGCCGCGGTTCGTACCGGCTCCCGCCTTTGTCGTTCTGTTCACCGGCCTTTGCGAGCTGGCGGGCGGCTTGGGACTTTGGGTTCCCGAAGTTCGGCTCATGGCAGGTTGGGCGCTCGCGATCTATTTCGTCTGCGTGTTCCCGGCCAACATCAAGAATGCGCTCGGCGGCCTGTCGGTCGATGGCTTGCCGTCGTCACAGCTGTATTATTGGCTTCGCCTCCCGTTCCAGCCGGTCGCCATCTGGGCGGCGCTATTTGCCTCCGAAGCGATTGGTTGGCCGCTGCGTTGAGGAAAGGTGCTGTCTTTGGAACGCAACCGCCGCCGGACGGCTCTTTCATTCCCGCCCCGAAGAGCGTCTTCTGCGCTTGCTCGGACAAGTCGATTCGAACCGTGGTCAAACGGTTCGCCTAAACCAATTACAATCTTGACATCCGTGCCAGTTCGCATCTTTGCAGCGTCACACTGACGGTCTATAGAACGCTCGGGTTCTCTAAGGAATTCGACCCCAATCCAACTGGGAGTGCATCGCACAATGACAGCCATCATCGATATCGTCGGTCGCCAGATTTTCGACAGCCGCGGCAACCCCACCGTCGAAGTCGACGTCGTTCTGGAAGACGGCTCCTTCGGCCGCGCCGCCGTTCCGTCGGGCGCCTCCACCGGTGCCCACGAGGCGGTCGAGCTGCGTGATGGCGGCTCCCGTTACCTCGGCAAGGGTGTGACCAAGGCCGTCGCCGCCGTCAACGACGAGATCTACAAGGCGATCGCCGGCATGGATGCCGAAGATCTCCTGGCCATCGACAAGGCCATGATCGAACTCGACGGTACCCCGAACAAGGCCCGCCTTGGCGCCAACGCCATCCTCGGCGTGTCGCTCGCCGTTGCCAAGGCCGCCGCTGAGGCCGCTGGCCTGCCGCTCTACCGCTACGTCGGTGGCCCGAACGCCCACATCCTGCCGGTGCCGATGATGAACATCATCAACGGCGGCATGCATGCCGACAATCCGATCGACTTCCAGGAATTCATGATCCTGCCGGTCGGCGCCGACTCCATCGCCGACGCCGTGCGCATCGGCACCGAGGTGTTCCACACCCTGAAGGCGGGCCTCAAGAAGGCTGGCCACAACACCAACGTCGGTGACGAGGGCGGCTTCGCTCCCAACCTCGGCTCGGCCGTCGAAGCGCTCGACTTCATCGTCGCCTCGATCGAAAAGGCCGGCTTCAAGGCTGGCAAGGACGTCTACCTCGGCCTCGACTGCGCCTCCACAGAGTTCTTCAAGGACGGCAAGTACAACTACGAAGGCGAAGGCAAGGTTCGTTCGATCGACGAGCAGGTCGAATACCTCGCCAAGCTGGCCGCCGACTACCCGATCATCACGATCGAAGACGGCATGTCGGAAGACGATTGGGCCGGCTGGAAGAAGCTGACCGACAAGATCGGCAGCAAGGTTCAGCTGGTTGGCGACGACCTGTTCGTCACCAACACCAAGCGCCTCGTACAGGGCATCAAGGCCGGCACCGCCAACTCGATCCTGGTCAAGGTCAATCAGATCGGTTCGCTGTCCGAGACGCTCGATGCCGTCGAGACCGCCCACAAGGCCGGTTACACCGCCGTCATGAGCCACCGTTCGGGCGAGACCGAAGACACCACGATCTCCGATCTCGCGGTTGCCACCAACTGCGGCCAGATCAAGACCGGTTCGCTGGCCCGTTCGGACAGAATCGCCAAGTACAACCAGCTCATCCGCATCGAGGAAGAACTGGGCACCCAGGCTAAGTACGCCGGCCGTAGCGTCCTCAAGGGCGCCTGAGCCTCTTCGGCTTTGGGCAATAAATGAGGAAAGGCCCGGCTCGCGCCGGGCCTTTTCCATGTGTACCCCATCGACAACGAGCTATACCAAGGTGCATTGAAAATGACTCTTGGTATTCTGCTTGCCGATTTCTTATACCCCTGATGCAAATGAGGAATCGGCAATGGCTTCAATGAGCGGATGCGTCAGCATCTTCGCGAATTGGAATTAGCGTCAGGCAGCCGTCGTCGCGAGCGGGTCCGCTCGTTCCATGGCGTCTTTGATAATTCTCGGCACGTCGTCTCGCAGCGACAGAGATGAGTGTTCGATCGTCTTGGTCACCTCGGCAACATCGGCCGACAGAGCATAGGTGCTTTCGACGGCGGCGTTGATGGCGCCGATCCGATGGCCGACGTCCGCGACAGCCATT
Source organism: Pleomorphomonas sp. PLEO (assembly GCF_041320595.1). NCBI lineage: Bacteria > Pseudomonadati > Pseudomonadota > Alphaproteobacteria > Hyphomicrobiales > Pleomorphomonadaceae > Pleomorphomonas > Pleomorphomonas sp. PLEO. The sequence continues at coordinate 3,988,288 of NZ_CP166625.1, read as the reverse complement.
TGCGCCTCGCGTAGCTTTGCCGAGAAATCGGCAACGGTCGCCCTCTGTCCGTCAACACGCGCCAGCATGCTGCTGTTGGTATCGCCCAACGTTTCCACCGTCTTGCCTGCATCGCGCAGAGCTTCTGCGACACGTCGCGTCGTATCCTGGATTTCCGTGATCTTGGCGGTAACCTCAAGGGTGGATTTTTCCGTCTGTGATGCCAGACTCTTGACCTCGCCTGCCACAACGGCAAATCCCCGGCCAAGTTCGCCTGCGCGCGCCGATTCGATGGTCGCGTTCAGAGCAAGCAGGTTGGTTTGTTTGGCGATCGTTGCGATCGTCGCGGCGATCTGGTCGATGTCGGAGGCGGCTCGCGACAGATCTTCGACGGCCGACCGAGCGGCGACCATCGACAACAGCGCCGAGCGGCCAACGTCGGCACTTCGGTGTACGTCATCGGATATGCCGTTGATGGCGGTTATTACCTGATCCGACAAGCTGGCGGCGTTCTCATTGAGAATCTGCGAGCGTTGCGCGGCGTCGGCGATTTGCTGCGAGGCAGCACGGACATCGCCGATAACCTGTGTCATGCCGGCGGTACGGGCCTCAAGAGATTCTGCTCCGTCAATAATGCGATCGAGGCCGGAACCGGTCGAGAGTTCCACCTCGGCGGCCATTTTGCGGAGGATCTCACGCTTCAGGGTTGCTTCATTGAGCCGCTCTTCGCTACGGAATTGTTCAATTTCGGCGAGTTCATGGGCTTGCTCTTCGAGGCGGTGCCGAAGGTCATGTTCGCTGGCCTCAGCGCGAGCTCGGTTGCGGCGGATCAGTGTCCAGATGAGGCCGGACACTAATATGCCCGCGATGTCGGCAGCAAGGCCGAACCAAAGCTGGTTCGTTATGTCGCGAACGTCGGTACTTGCCGCGAATTCAGCGTCGGGAAGGCCGACCCACAACATCCAGGGATGCTCGGCGTCGGCGGTGGATATGGGCAATACGAAGGAGGCAATTAGGGAGGGATCTGGAGCGCCCTTTTTGACGAAGTCCAGAGATGCTTCGGCCTGTCCAGGTGTCTTTGACAGGCCAACATAGCCATAGCTCGGGTTGACCAGTGCAAAATGTGCATCGGGCAGCATTGATCTGATGATATTGGAGAGTATGACCGTCGATACGGCCCCCCTTACTTTCCCGTCAGTGCCATAAATCGGCACGGAGAACACCAGTCCCGAACGCCCTTTGTCGTCACTTGCCGAGGTCATCTGCGAATTGTCGCAGGTGATAACCTCGGGGCCGGCTTGCAACGGAACCGCCATATCAGAAATCGCCGCCAGATCCGGGTGCAGAGTTTCGAACGCCTGAATCTGTTTGACGATCAGCGCGTACTCTTCGTCCTCTTCCTCCGGAACGCCGGCAATGTCGGCGGCGACCGCCGTCTGAGACCCGGACTTTTGGCTGCCATCGGTGATCAGCTCGTCCAGCATCAAGGCTGGCACCTGTTTCTTTCCCGTGGATGGATCGATGCTGTTCGGATCGAACGGCCCCGGGATCAAGTAGACCTCTGAGACGGCTACACTACTGGCAAGGTTGTTGTAGATTTGTTGGATCGATGCCAGAGCATCGTCGCTGACCGCCGCTCCGCCAGGTGTCATATGGCGGACACTCGGCAGAAAGCTGATCGTCCTGATGTTGCGGTAGATCTCGCCGAAATGTTCGCCGATGCGCTCCTGTGTGGGCTCGGCATCGGCTTGCATGGTCGCACGATAAGCCGTCTTGGCGGCGGCCAGATCGCTTCGTTCTTTTTGTAGAAGAAACACGGAAAAGGCGAGGCCGCCAATCAGAATGAGGGCATATCCAACAAACGTAGTTCTGCTCATGGTCGGTTCCATCCTGGGCAGACGTCAATATGGTATGCCGGAAATTAAACAATATTAACAAAGGAAGTCATTGCTGAAATTTTATTCTAAAATGAAACTTTACTGTCGAATGATGAACATAAATGTGAGAATTACCTAGGGATAAAAACTTGCGGAGTGCGACGTGTATTCTTTGGGAGGCTCGCTATATCGATCCTGAGATCCGGGTGCTCAGGCGGGCCACCTCATTTTCCGGCAACGTGAGTGCTTCGGGCTGCTGACATAAAACTGTCCAAAGCGGTGCGATAGTCGTCCATCGACGCCGCACGAAAGGACAGACCATGACCGCCAAGCGCATTGCCATCGTGCTGCTCGACGAATTTGCCGATTGGGAATTGGGTCCGTTCGCCGCCGCTGCGCGGGCGTGGCTCGGCGCTCGTGTCGACCACTACACACCTGGCGGGCGTGTCGTGCGGTCGATGGGCGGACTGAGCGTTACGCCGGGAGCGGCGCTGGAGGCGCTTGCGGCGCAGGATTTCGACGCGTTGGCGGTGATCGGATCGTCCGGATGGGAAGCTGCCGATGCACCGGATATTGGTGCCGTTATTCGTTCGGCGCTTTCGTCCGGCCGCCCGGTCGGTGCGATCTGTGGCGGGACGCTCGCCGCCGCGCGGGCTGGTGTTTTGCAACAGCGGCGCCATACCAGTAACGCGGCCGTCTATCTTCGGGATCATGTGCCGGACTACGACGGATCGCTTTATGTGGACTCGCCTCGCGCCGTGATCGACGGCATGCTGGTGACCGCGCCGGGTTCGGCGCCGGCCAGCTTTGCCACCAGCTTGCTGGGATTGATCTGGCCCGATCATCCATTGATCGACCAACTGGCCGTCATGATCTCCGCCGAACATCAAAACGCCTGATCTATCCTCCGTCAGTTGCCCCTGCGGCTTTGCGTGGCCGCGTCGCTTGCTCTATTGAGAAGCGATGACTTCTCCTGCCGAATCCGTTCCGCCGACCCTTCCGGCCGGGCGCCGCGCTGTTCTTGGCGTAACGCGTTCCGCGACCGATCGTCCCTGGCGCGACCGGCTGGATATGCGCGGCGCGGCGCTCGCTCGCCAGATCGCGCAGGAGGTCGGTCTGCCAGACGTCGTGTCGCGGCTGCTTGCCGCCCGCGACGTTCCAGCCGACGCCGCAGACGCCTATCTCAATCCGCAAATCCGGACACTGTTGCCCGACCCTTCGCTATTCACCGACATGGATGCGGCGGCCAGCCGCATCGCCGACGCTATCGAACACGGTGAAAAGCTGGCTGTCTTCGGCGACTATGACGTTGACGGCGCCACGTCGGTGGCTGTCTTCGTTCGCTATCTGCGCAGTCAGGGGCTCGACCCCGCCATCTACATCCCCGATCGCATCGTCGACGGCTACGGCCCCAATCCGCGCGCCGTCGGCGAGTTGGCGGCTGGTGGCGCCACGCTGCTCGTGACGCTCGACTGCGGCACGTCCAGCTTCGAGGCCTTCGACGAGGCGCGACGGCTTGGCCTTTCCGTGGTTACCCTGGATCATCACCAGGCCGGCGTGGAACTGCCGCCAACGCTGGCGTTGGTCAATCCTAACCGGCAGGACGATCTCTCCGGCCACGGCCATCTTGCCGCCGTCGGCGTTACTTTCGTGACGCTGGTGGCCGTCAATCGCGAGCTTCGGCGGCGCGGCTGGTTCGAGCGGCAGGGTACGCCGCCGCCAGATCTGCTGGCGCTGCTCGACCTGGTGGCGCTTGGCACCATTTGCGACGTGGTGCCGCTCATCGGTCTCAACCGCGCCTTCGTCGTGAAGGGGCTATCCGTCTTGCGCGCGCGCGGCAATCGCGGCCTCGCGGCGCTTGCCGATGTGGTCAAGCTCACCGGACCGCCGACGCCCTATAATCTTGCCTTCATGCTGGGGCCGCGCATCAATGCCGGTGGCCGTATCGGCGACAGCGGCCTCGGCGCTCGCCTGTTGACGTCCGACGATCATGTGGCGGCCGGTCGCATTGCCGTGGAACTCGACCGGCTCAATCGCGAGCGGCAAACGCTGGAAGCCGAAGCGGTGGACGCGGCCGAGCTGATGGTGGCGGCTCGGCTTGGCGGTGTGGCCCCGCCGGTGATCGTGGAGGCTTCAGCCGACTGGCATCCGGGTATCGTCGGCCTCGTCGCAGCCCGCCTCAAGGAGCGCTATCGCTGCCCGACGTTCGCCATCGCGATGGATGGTGAGGGTGGGGCGGTTGGTTCCGGTCGCTCGATTGTCGGCGTCGACCTCGGTGCCGTGGTGCGCCTTGCCCTTGAACGCGGCCTGATTACTAAGGGAGGCGGACATGCCATGGCGGCCGGCGTATCGCTGCCGGCGGAAGGCGTCGATGCATTCCGCGCCTTCGTATCGGCGGCTGTGGCCGACGGCGTAGCGATGGCCCGCGCCGCCGAGGCGTTGGAAATCGACGCGGCGCTGACCGCCGATGGCGCGACGCCCGAACTCATCGAAGCGATTGGGCGGGTCGGCCCCTTCGGGTCGGCTCAACCCGAGCCGCTGTTTGTCTTCCCCGCCCACCGTATCCTCTATCTCGATACTGTCGGGCGCAACCACCTCCGTTTGACTCTCGCGTCCTCGGCCGGCACCCGCGTCAAGGCCATGGCCTTCCGCGCCGCCGGTCAGCCGCTCGGCGACTTCCTGGCGGCGAGTCGCGGCGCGCCGGTTCATATCGCAGGTCACGTCGATCTCGACTGGTGGCAGGGTGCGCCGCGCATCAATATTCGGATAATCGATGCCGCAGACCCGACCAAGGCCACTGCCTGACGCCCCTGTCGACTCCTTCGCATCGGCAAACATCGCCTTTGGCCGAGTTGCCGACAGCCCATCCGCCGTTTATTGCTGATTTAGATCACTTCATCCTGCTGCCTTTGATTGATGTCATTGTCCGGCCAAAGGCCGGTTTCCGAGGGGGAGATCCATGGTGTCCGTTCGGCGTTTGGCGCGAGTTTTCGCGCTCGTGTGTCTTTCGGCAACAGGACTTGCCCTCGCTCAACCGGGCAATGCAGCCGAGCGGCGGGCGGTGATCACCGAGGGCGCCGATTATTTCGGCGAGGATATCGATACGCTGAAGGGTGTCGAACTCGGCGACTGCGAGGCGGCCTGCGTCGCTGACGATCGGTGCGTTGCTTTCACCTACAACACCAAAGCCAAATGGTGCTTCAAGAAAGCCACGGTTGGTGATCTCCGCACCTTCGCGGGCGCCGTGGCCGGTCGGATCGTCGCGTCCAAAGCAACCGATCCCTCGGTCACGGAGACCCGCCGCGATGAGCTCGGCTTCGTCGGGCAGAGCTTCATCGACGAAGCCCGCAAGCTCGAGGGGGACATTGCCGACGAGCCGGCTGAGGGCAAGCTCGACAAGCTGCTCGCCGACAGCGACAAAGCGATGGATGCCGGCGATCATCTGAAGGCCGCCGAAGATCTTCGCAAGGCCATCCGCCTGGACCCGGAGCGCAACGACCTCTGGTGGCGCTACTCCGACCAGGCGATCCTGGTGCCGGACACCAATGAGAAGCACGACACCTTTATTCAGGAGTCGACAGCCGCTGCCATCAACGCCTATCTCCGCGCGGCCGACGTCGACCAGCAGGTTGCGGCGCTGAATTCGCTCGCCAATTCCTTTGTGACACGGGAGAACTGGAACCTCGGCATCAAGACGCTGCGTCGTCGCCTTGCGCTACAAGACGATCCCGACTGGCGCTCGGCCTTCGATGATTGGATCGCCCAGCACGGTTTCCGCGTCGCCGACAATTCCGTGGACACGCAGTCATCGACGCCGCGCATCTGCGTCACCTTCTCCGACCCGATCGCCCGCAACGATCCGTCGATCACCGGCTATGTCGCCGTGGACGGCGGTGACAAGCTTGAGATTGAGGCCGAGGACAACCAGATCTGCGCCGCCGGTGTCGAATACGGCAACCGCTACCACCTTACCGTCCGCAAGGGCCTGCCCGCCAAGGACGGCGAAGAGGCACTGAACAAGACCGTCGAGCTCGACATCTACGTTCGCGACCGCGATCCGTCGGTGCGCTTTGTCGGCAAGGCCTACGTGCTGCCGAAGACGCCAAACGCTACCATCCCCGTGGTGTCGGTCAACGTCGATACGCTTGATGCCCGGGTGCTGAAGGTTGGCGACCGCAATCTCGTCAATACGGTCGGCGAGGATCGCTTCCTGAGCCAGCTCGACAAGTGGAGCGCCGACGCCGTCGCCGATCGCGAAGGGCGCGAGGTCTGGTCCGGCAAGATTGACATCAAGCGCGATACCAATCGCGAGGTGACGACCGCCGTTCCGGTCAGCGAACTGGTGAAAACGCTGGAGCCCGGCGTCTACGCGCTGGTGGTTCGCGACGTCAACAAGAAGGATGAATGGTCGGCCGACGCCACGCAGTGGTTCGTTGTCTCCGATCTCGGCCTTGCCACTATGACCGGTAACGACGGCTTGCATGTGGTGATCCACGCGCTGAGCGATACCAAGGCGGTCTCTGGCGTCGAATTGAAGCTGATTGCCGCCGACAACGACGTGCTCGGATCGGCCAAGACGGATGATCAGGGCTATGCTCGCTTCGATGCCGGCCTCATCAAGGGCACTGGCGGATCGGCACCGCAGCTTCTCCTGGCAACCAAGGACGGCGACTTTGCTTTCCTGAATCTGCAGAAGGCCGCTTTCGACCTGACCGACCGTGGCGTCGAGGGGCGCGACCCTCCCAAGCCGGTCGATGTGTTCATGACGACCGAGCGCGGCGTCTATCGGCCCGGTGAGACGGTGAATCTTACCGTGCTCGCCCGCGATCCGACGGCGGCGGCTTTGCCCGACGTACCGCTGACGCTGGTGGTCAGCCGACCCGACGGTAATGAGTTCGTCCGTCGACTCGCCGCCGACGAAGGCGCCGGTGGGCGCGACCTCTCGTTCGATCTGCCCGGCGAGGCGCAGCGCGGCACTTGGCGCGCCGCCGCCTATACCGATCCGAAGGCCGGCGCGCTGCAGGAGGTGACCTTCAAGGTCGAGGACTTCCAGCCCGAGCGCATCGACTTCGCCGTGAAGACCGATACCACGCTGCTGCATGCCGGCGATACGGTCGAAGCGACGCTGCATGCCGACTGGCTCTACGGCGCTCCGGCGGCCGGCCTCGCCATCGAGGGCGAGGTCTATGTGACGCCGGCCACCGATATTTCGGCGGCGCCGGGCTATCGCTTCGGTCTCCTCGATGACGACTTCACCTCCGCCGTCCAGGACGTTCAGTCCGATGGCACCGACGAGAACGGCGAGGCCACCGTCACGCTGGTGACGCCGGAGGTTGCCGATACGACCCGTCCGCTACAGGCTGCCGTGCACGTCCGTGTCCTCGACACCAACGGCCGGCCGGTCGAGCGTCGCATGACGCTGCCTGTCTCCACTGGGCACGAGAGGATCGGCGTCAAGCCACGGTTCGACGGAGCGGTCGAGGAGGGCGGTAACGCTGCCTTCGACGTCGCCGTGCTCGACGCCGATTATGCCAAGATCGGCGCCAAGGGGCTGTCCTGGACGCTGTCGCGCGTTCAGACGAACTACCAATGGTATCAGAGCGACGGCTCCTGGGATTATCACGCCATCAAGTCGACCAGCCGCATCGCCGACGGCAAGCTCGATGTCGATCCCGGTCAGCCGGCTCGTATCGAGGCGCGTGTCGAGTGGGGCGAATACCAGCTCACGGTCACCAGCGCCGACGGCGCGATCATCCCGGTGTCGACAAGCTTCGAAGCCGGTTGGTATGTGCCTGTCAAATCCGACGAGACACCCGATCTCCTGAAGATCACCCTCGACAAGCCGCGCTACAGCATCGGCGATACCGTCAAGGCGCACATCGAGCCGCGCTTTGCCGGTCTCGCCGTGGTGTCGGTGGTCGACGATCGCCTGATCGCCATGAAGACGGTGGAGGTGCCGGCTGGCGGTTCGACCATCGAACTGCCGGTCACCGCCGATTGGGGCCCGGGCGCTTATGTAACGGCGTCGCTGCTGAGGCCCCTCGACCTTGCCGAGAAGCGCATGCCGTCGCGCGCCCTTGGGCTGGCCTGGGCCGGCGTCGACCCCGGCGAGCGCCAGCTCGGCGTCGCCATCGACGCCCCAATGGACATGCGGCCTCAGACCGACCTCAACGTTGCCGTCAAGGTCGACGGAGGCAAGGCCGGCGAGGACGCCTATGTCACGATCGCCGCCGTCGATGTCGGCATTCTCAACCTCACGGAATTCAAAGCGCCGGCGCCGGAGGACTGGTATTTCGCCCAGCGTCGGCTCGGCATCGAGTTCCGCGATCTCTATGGCCAGTTGATCGACACCACGCTTGGCGCGCTTGGCCAGGTTCGTACCGGCGGTGATGGCGGCGGCATATCCAAGCTGATGGGGCCACCGCCTACCGAGCGGCTGGTCGCATTCTTCCAGGGCGTGACCAAGGTCGGTACCGACGGCTTCGCGCACGCGTCCTTCAAGATGCCCGACTTCAACGGCACGGTGAAGGTAATGGCGGTTGCCTGGTCGAAGACGGGCGTCGGTCACGCGTCGCGCGACGTGTTGGTGCGCGACCCGGTGGTTATCCAGGCCTCGCTGCCGAACTTCCTGGCGCCCGGCGACCGCTCGCGCCTCGCCCTCGACTTCACTTACCTCGAAGGTCCCACGGGTAACTTCGCCCTTGAGGTCACGACGGCCGGCGATCTTGTCGGTCTCGACGAGAAGCTCGCCAAGGCGACGGTTTCCCTCGCCGATAAGGGTAAGGCCCGCGTGCTGATCCCGATCACCGGCAAGGCCGTCGGCGACGAAACGATCACTGCCGCGCTGAAGTCGCCCGATGGCAGCGTGCTCACCAAGACGCTGACGCTCGGCGTGCGCGACAACGAACCGGCCGTCACGCGCGTCAGCGATTTCTCGCTGAAACCGGCGAGCGGTGAATTGAAGCTCTCAGCCGACCTGTTCGCCGATCTCAAACCAGCGACCGGGCGCGCAACGCTGACCGTCGGGACCGTCGCCGGCATCGACCTGCCGGGCCTCGTTCACGCGCTCGACAAGTATCCCTATGGCTGCTCGGAACAGATCACCAGCCGGGCGCTGCCACTGGTTTACCTCGACGATGTCATCCTGGCGGCGGGCCTTGCCGGCGAGGCGCCTGTTCATGACAGGGTGCAGAAGGCGATTGATGCGCTTCTGGTCAACCAGGGTTCGGATGGTTCCTTCGGCCTTTGGGGCCCGGGATCGGAAGATCTTTGGCTCAACGCCTACGTCGCCGACTTCCTGACCCGTGCCAAGGAGAAGGGCTATACGGTACCGCCGGTTGCCTATGACATGGCGGTGACCAATCTCAAGAACCGCGTCGCCTATGCCTCCGATTTCACTGATGGAGGCGAGGATGTCGCTTACGGACTGTACGTGCTGGCGCGCAACGGCCGCGCCTCGATCGGCGACCTGCGCTTCTTCGCGGAAACCAAGCTGGACTCCTTCGGAACCCCGCTCGCCCGCGCTCAGCTCGGGGCAGCACTCGCCCTTTACGGTGATAGCCAGAAGGCGTCCGGCGCGTTCCGTTCGTCGCTCGATCTGCTCAATGAGGGCAAGGACGGCGCGCGTCTCTGGCGTGCCGACTATGGCTCTGACCTCCGCGATGGCGCCGCCATTCTGGCGCTTGCTTCGGAATCGAAGCTGACGAGCTTCGATTATCAGGGGCTCAGCCGCGAGGTGGGCAAACTCTACAAGGCAAGCACCTATACCTCCACGCAGGAACAAGCCTGGATGCTGCTTGCCGCCCACGCCATGCTGAAAGACGGGCTGAAGCCGGAACTCGACGTGGCAGGCACTCCCCACGAGGGCGTTTTCACGGCGAAATATGAGCCGGGGGATGTTGCTACGGGGCTTGTCGTGAAGAATGTCGGCAAGACGGCGGTCGACGCCCGGGTGACCGTAACCGGCATTCCGGCGACACCGGAGCCGGCGGGTGGCAATGGCTACGCGCTGACGCGCACCTACTACGACCTCGACGGCAATGAGATCGATCCGTCGGCCGTCAAGCTCGGCGATCGCATGGTCGTGGTGCTCGGTGTGACGACGTCGCAGTCCGGTTGGGCGCGTCTCGTGCTGAACGATCCGCTGCCGGCGGGCTTTGCCATCGACAATCCGTCGCTGGTCCGCGCCGGTGATGTGGCAGCGCTCGACTGGTTGGCACCGCTCGATAACGCCGCTCACACCGAATACCAGACCGACCGCTTCACCGTGGCCTTCGATCTGAAGGACACCACGGAGTTCCAGTTCGCCTATATGGCCCGCGCCGTCGCTCCCGGCAGCTTCAACCTGCCGGCGGCGACGCTTGAGGACATGTACCGGCCGGAACGGCAGGCTCGCACCGGCGCCGGCCATGTCGAGGTGATTGGTCCGCTACAGTGATCGGGGGAGGAAAGGGCGGCGCGGCGGCCGCCCTTTCTATCCGAGCCGGTCTGCCGCTCGTCAGAGCGCCAGTTCCAGGATCTCAGCGGCGACTTCAGGTGTGACGTCGCGGTGTTCGCCAAGCGGCACTTGCCAGTGCTGGCGCAATTTCTCCGACACGACCGGTATGATATCCGCGTTGAGGCCGTAGTCGGAGAGCCTGGTCTTGACCCCCATCGCTTCGAAAAAGGCGCGCGTCCGCTCGATGGCAGCATCGATGCGTTCGTCTTCGCTGCCCGTCGTGATGCCGAATACCCGCTCGCCATATTGCAGCAGCTTCTCCCGCTTCTGAGCCCGCTTTACCTTGAGCAGCGACGGCAACACGACGGCCAGTGTCGCCGCGTGGTCCAACCCATAGAGGCCGGTCAGCTCGTGGCCGATGCGGTGCGTCGCCCAATCTCCCGGCACGCCACGCGACAGCAGGTCGTTGAGTGCCATGGTCGCCGCCCACATCAGGTTGGCTCGGACGGCGTAGTTGGTCGGTTCGCTGAGCGCCTTTGGCCCATCTTCTAGGATCGTCAGTAGAAGGCCCTCGGCAAAGCGGTCCTGTACCTTGGCGTCCACGGGATAAGTCAGGTACTGCTCCAGCACATGCATGAAGCTGTCGACGACGCCGTTGGACGTCTGGCGCGGCGGCAGCGAGAAGGTGGTCTCCGGATCGAGCACCGAAAAGCGCGGCATTACATGCACCGAGTTCATCGGCAGCTTGTCCTGCGTGCTGGCACGGGTGATGACGGCGTTGCGGTTCATCTCGGAGCCGGTCGCCGGCAGCGTCATGACGCAACCGACCGGCAGAGCGGCCCGGACGTTGGTGCCGCGCTCGACGAGGATGTCCCACGGGTCGCCTTCGAACAGCGCGGCGGCGGCCACGAATTTCGTGCCGTCGGCCACCGATCCGCCGCCGACCGCCAGCAGGAAATCGATCTTTTCGGCGCGCGCCAGCTCGCTGACCTTCACCAGTGTCTCAAAATGCGGATTGGCCTCGATGCCGCCGAACTCGATCACTGCGCGGCCAGCAAGCGCCGCTCGCACCTGATCCATGACACCGTTCTTCAGAACCGAACCGCCACCATAGGTGATGAGAACGCGGGCGTCGGCCGGCACTTCCTCGGAAATACGAGCGATCTGTCCCTTGCCGAAATGGATACGGGTGGTGTTCCAGTAGGTGAAGCTTTGCATGGCGTCCTCGAACAATCTAAGCGGCAAGTTCTATCGCGATGCGAGCCGGTCGACAAATTGGCGTTGCCGATGACACCACTCTCCGCGACCGATGAGCTTCAGGCGCACGGCTGGCTTGCCGGTCGACGCTGTTCCGCTTGCAGCCGAACCTGCTAGGCTCCGGGCAAAGTCAGGATGATCAAGGGGATTCCCATGGACTACACCAAGCTCGGCCGCACCGGCCTCGACGTCTCGCGCATCTGTCTTGGCTGCATGACCTATGGCGTGCCGGAGCGTGGCGCCCATCCGTGGACCTTACCCGAGGACCAGAGCCGGCCATTGATCAAGCAGGCCGTTGAGGCCGGTATCAACTTCTTCGACACGGCAAACAGTTATTCCGACGGTACATCGGAGGAGATCGTCGGCCGGGCACTCAAGGATTTCGCGCCCCGCGACGAGATCGTGCTGGCGACAAAAATCTACTTCCCGCTGGCCTTCAACGAGGCGAAGAAAGTGCCGAACGCCTCCGGTCTTTCCCGCAAGGCGATCTTCGCCGGCATCGACGCCAGCCTGCGCCGTCTCGGCACCGACTACATCGACCTCTACCAGATCCACCGGTGGGATTATGGCACGCCGATCGAAGAGACCATGGAGGCGCTCCACGACGTGGTGAAGGCTGGCAAGGCCCGCTATATCGGCGCGTCCTCAATGTTCGCCTGGCAGTTCGCCAAGGCGCTGCATGTCGCCGAGAAAAACAGTTGGACTCGCTTCGTCACCATGCAGAACCATCTGAACCTGCTCTACCGCGAAGAGGAACGCGAGATGCTGCCGCTATGCCGCGATGAAGGTATCGGGGTCATTCCCTGGAGCCCGCTGGCGCGCGGTCGCCTGACTCGCGACTGGGAAAGCGTCTCGCGCCGGCAGGAACTCGATGCCTTCGGCAAGACTCTCTATAACGGAACCGAGGAGTCCGACCGTCAGATCGTCGATGCGGTGGCAGCGATCGCCGCGGCGCGCGGACTGCCGCGCGCCCAAGTGGCGCTCGCCTGGGTGCTTCAGAAGAATGAGGTTTCCGCACCCATCGTTGGCGCCTCGAAGCCCGGCCAGATCGCCGATGCCGTGGCGGCACTCGATGTCCGCCTGACGGCCGAGGAGATCGCCGCGCTCGAAGGCCCCTATGTGCCGCACGCCGTGGCAGGTTTCAGCTGAGCGGTGCGCTGACCGTCACAGGACAGCGAGCGGTGCGTCGGTCGTCATACCGGCCGCCTCAGCGATCAGCGCAATCGACTTTAGCCGCCTCTTGTGATCGTAGACGTCGGAAACCAACATGATCTCATCGGCGCCCGTCTCCCCGACGAGATCGTCGAGGCCGCGTCGCACCGTCTCCGGCGATCCGATGATCGAGCGGGACATCATGCGGCCGACGTCAGCCTTCTCCTGCGGCGTCCAGAAGCTATCGATGTCGTCGATGGGGGGCTTGGACAAACCGCGCGCACCGCGCCGAATGCCGGCGAACGACATCTGCTGCGTGGTGAACAGCCGCCGCGCTTCCTCATCGGTATCCGCGGCGATGATATTGGCGCCGACCATGGCATAGGGACGCTCGAGCGTCGCCGACGGCTTGAAGCGGCTACGATAGATGTCGAGCGCCGGCAGCAGCAGGTCAGGTGCGAAGTGGGAGGCGAAGGCATAGGGCAGGCCGAGTTCGGCAGCCAGCAGAGCGCCGAAATGGCTTGAGCCCAAGATCCACAGCGGCACGCGCGTGCCGGCGGCCGGCACGGCTTCCAGCCTTTGGCCTTCCGCCGCCGGTTCGAAATAGGCCTGTAGCTCCAATACGTCTTCGGGAAAGTTATCCGCTGCCTCCGGTGGCCGCCGGATGGCGCGCAGCGTCAATTGATCGGTGCCGGGCGCCCGACCGAGGCCGAGGTCGATACGATCTCCGTAAAGGCGGGCGAGCGTGCCGAACTGCTCGGCGATGATGTAGGGGGCGTGATTGGGTAGCATGATGCCGCCGGCACCCACGCGGATGGTCGAAGTGCCGCCGGCTATATGGGCAATCACAACTGACGTGGCGGCGCTGGCGATGCCGCGCATATTGTGATGTTCGGCGACCCAGATACGTCGGTAGCCGAGGCTTTCGGCGTGACGAGCAAGGTCACGAGCGTTATCGAGCGCGCCCTTCGGATCGGTGTCTTCGGTGACGCGGGCAAGCTCGAGGATCGAAAGCGGCGGCATGAGGATCTCCTTGCGGTGATCTCCTATGTGCCGTCGCCTTTCGTTCGCATCAAGGGACGAAGCCGCCGCCGCTGATGACAATCGCGCGAGCGAAGATCAGCGGCGGCGGATGTTGGCAGCTGTGCCTGTTATTCCGCCGGCACGGCGACGGCGTCCGCTGTCGCAAGCTTGCTGTGACGAGCGCCGTAGGCAAGGTAGATCACCGCGCCGAGGATGCTCCACACGACGAAGCGGATCCAAGTGGCGCCCGGCAGGCTGAACATGATAATCAGGCTGCAGATGATGGCGAGCGGCGCGACCACCCAAGCGGCCGGGCAACGGAACGGCCGCTCGAGCGTCGGATGGGTCTTGCGCAGGATCAGCACGCACGCGCTGGTCACGATGAAGGCGAACAGCGTTCCGATGTTGCACATTTCGGCGACGATGCCGATCGGCGTGAAGCCGGCGATCAGGGCAATCATCGTTCCGACGAAGATCGTCGCGATATGCGGCGTGCCGAACTTCCGATGTACCTTGCAGATGCCCTCGGGGATCAGTCCGTCGCGGGCCATGGCGAAGAAGGCGCGCGTCTGGGCATAGATCAGCACCAGGCAGACCGTGGTCAGGCCGGCAATGGCGCCGACGCCGACGATGGCCGAGCCGAAGTTGTAGCCGATCTTGCGCAGAGCGTAGGTGACCGGCTCGGCGTTGTTGAGCTCGGCATAGGGGGCGACACCGGTCAGTACGGCCGACACGGCCATATAGAGCACGGTGCAGGCGACGAGCGAGCTGATGATGCCGATCGGCATGTTGCGCTGTGGGTTCTTCGTCTCCTCGGCCGCCGTCGCGAGTGAGTCGAAACCGATATAGGCGAGGAAGATGATCGCCGCGCCGGCCGTGATGCCGTTGATGCCGAAGGGCAGGAACGGCACCCAGTTCTGGGGATTGACCTGAGGCGTCGCCAGCAGCAGGAACAGGAAGATGGCGCCAAGCTTGATGAAGACGAGGATGCGCGACAGGCGCATGCTCTCTCTCACGCCGAGTACCAGCAGGAACGTCAGGAAGGCGATGATCAGCACGGCCGGCAGGTTGACGATGCCGCCATCGTGCGGCACGGCGGTCAATGCGTGCGGCAGCTCGATGCCGCCGGACTTCAGGATCCCGACGAAGTAAGCCGACCAGCCGGCGGCGACCGCAGAAGCGCCCACAGTGTATTCGAGGATCAGGTTCCAGCCGACCAGCCAGGCGACGAACTCGCCGGCAGCGGTATAACTGTAGGCATAGGAGCTGCCAGCGGCCGGCAGCGACGAGGCCAGCTCCGAATAGGCCAGGCAGATGAAGGCACAGGCCACCGCCGAGAAGGCGAAGGACAGGATGATCGCCGGGCCTGCGTAGGTGGCGGCGGCGACGCCGGTCATGACGAAGATGCCAGTGCCGATGATAACGCCGACACCCATCATGAACAGGTCGAATGCGCCGAGCGTCCGCGGCAGAGTTTTGCCGCCCGATTGCGCCATCAGTTCGGCGATGCTTTTCTTTCTCGCGAGGTTCAATCCAGCCCCCAGAAATATGGTTCTTGCTTATCCACCGGCCTGATGCCGGGGAAAGTGGGTCTTCGCCCAGGAGCCCTCGCTATTATCTTTACCGGACGGTCAAGAAAGATCGGGGAAATAACTAGAAGCGTTTCGTCCCATTCGATTTCGCAAGATTTCGCGAAAACCGCTCCGAAAGTCTCATTCGAAAAGACGCCGTGTTTTTACGAGTGCGTTAGCCGCCTTGCCGAAGGCCTTTCAGAAGACCGACTTTCATCAGCAAGCGAGGCGTAATTGAATCTACCTATCGGCATCCCAATATGGCAGTGAGCGGGGTCCGCCGTGGTCGGGACCGAGATGTATAAGGCAAGGGATCCGATCAATGACGGCCGGCAGTGAAGCTCGTGGTTACGCCTCGTCGATGCTTCATCGCATAGCCGCCGACATTTCAGATCGCGAACATGTGTCCCTTGGCGACCTTATTCATCGCCTCGGAGCAAGCGGGTTTGGCTTGGCATTGATCGCGCTGGCGTTGCCGGCGATGATTCCCATTCCCGGACCGTTTGGAATGGTGACCGGCAGTTGTCTGGTGCTCATCGCCTGCCAGATGTTGATCGGCTATCACCGCCTCGTCTTGCCGCGCTTCCTTGCCGATCGCCATGTCACGGCCAATGGGGTGAAGTCCGTCATCATGCGAGCACTGCCCTGGGTCAAGCGACTGGAGGCAATGGTGCGCGAGGGGCGATGGAGATCCCTGACCGGTCGATCAAGCCATATGCTGGTGGGCATTCCGGTGTTACTGCTTGCCGTGGTGCTGGCGTTGCCGATCCCCTTTGGCAATATCGGGCCCGTAGCCAGCTTGCTGGTGATTGGTCTGTCGCTGGTAGCTCGCGACGGTCTTGCCCTGATGCTCGGCCTTGTCCTGTCGCTTGCGACGTTTATCTGGACAGGCGTGCTGATTTTCGCCGGCGCCCAAATCGCCACCTATCTCGCCAGCTTTTTTGTCTGACATCAAATGGATCGACGCGCACTCATTTTGGCCAACCCACACAGTCGCTCGGCTGGCGTCGGGGTCGATGCGGCGGTTGCCGAACTGCACAAGGCCGGCATCGACGTGCTGCGGCCTGCATGGCGCGAGGGCGAAACGCTTGCGGCGGCCATTGCACGCTATGGCGATAGGGTCGATTTTGTGGTGATAGCCGGCGGCGACGGCAGTCTCAACGCCGCGGCTCCGGCGCTGATCGACAGCGGTCTACCTCTTGGCATCCTGCCGGGCGGCACCGCCAATGATCTGGCTCGTACGCTGGGCCTACCGCTCGATATGGTCGGCGCGGCGCGGATCATCTCCGCCGGCCGGATCAAGGCGATCGACGTCGGCGACGTCAACGGTAAACCATTTTTCAATGTGGCCAGCCTTGGCATGAGCGCCAAACTCGCCGACCGGCTGAGCCGGGAGACGAAGCGTCGCTGGGGACGGCTCGCCTACGCGTTGACCGCCACCGAGGTGCTGATCGAGGCCCGGAGATTCGGCGCGGTCATCCGCTCCGACGATGGCGAGGAAGCGACGGTCCGCTCGTTTCAGATCGCGGTCGGCAACGGCAAGCATTATGGCGGTGGTATGATCGTGGAGGAGACGGCCGAAATCAACGATGGCCGCCTTGATCTTTATTCCCTTGAATTCAGGGACGTCTGGAAGCTGCCCTTCATGGCGCTAGCCTTCCGACAGGGGCGGCAAGGGCTGAGCGACGAGGTGCGGACGATGAGCGGCACCCGCTTTGAGATTCGTACGCGCCGGCCGATGCCGATCAATGCCGACGGCGAGATAGTCACTGAGACCCCTGCCGTCTTCAGCATACGCCCTGGCGCTGTCCGGGTTTTTGCACCCTAGGCATTCCGCCGATTCAGCCCTTGAACCAGGAAAACAACGACGCGACCTTGGGTTCGCTCTTATTGCCTAGGCGTGGCACCACCACCATCTGCCTGACCTCGCCTCGCTTGAACGCGGCCAGGAAGCGCGCGTAGTCGCGGAACGAAACGCAGCCGTTGGACTCGCCGGGCTTGCGGAGCATGTAGGTGTGAGCGAGCAGGCCATCGCGGCCGAACGGCTTCTTGCCGTCGGCGGGGGTGAGGCGGATGGCCTCGACGCCGTGGAACAGGCTCTCGCGCATGGTGAGCTTGTAGGTCCCCGGCGGCGTCGGTCCGCGCATCTTGACATGGATGTAGCGCGTGTCGTCCATCATGTCGCCGAGGCCGGAGTGGGCCTCGAGTTTTTCGCCGTTGGGCATGTGAACGACGCCAGCTGCGATGTCGTAGAGGGCGACGCCCGGCCTACGGAACGGCTCGACAATGGCGACCTCCGCCTTGGGCTTGGGATCGACGAGGACAGCCGGTTTTTCCTGTTTTTCTGGCAACGCCGGAGGAGCGACGACCGCCACGGGCGGAGCTGCAACGACCACCGGCGGCGCAACGGCTGCGACCTTGGGCGCCTCCGGCACAACTTCGACGGGCTTGGCCGGAAGAGCTGGGCGCGGCACCGGCATCGGGATTTCGGCCACCACCACCGGCGAGCGCAGCCCGGCGTTGGGGGCGGCGAGCCGGTCATGCCGAACCGCCAGAGCAGCCCGTCGTTCCAGCGAGATGTTCAATTGGAACCGCGCCTCGAACTGCTGCTGCCTCAAGCCTGCGGCCACTTCTGCAAGGCGCACGGCAACGGCGGCGGTCGCCTTGTTTTGGCGAGATAACAAGATGGCATCAGCCGAGAGGGTGCTTGCGGCCTCTTCCGTGATCGAGGGGAGTTTTTCGAATTTGGTCG
The DNA here is from genome assembly GCF_041320595.1 of Pleomorphomonas sp. PLEO. Lineage (NCBI taxonomy): Bacteria > Pseudomonadati > Pseudomonadota > Alphaproteobacteria > Hyphomicrobiales > Pleomorphomonadaceae > Pleomorphomonas > Pleomorphomonas sp. PLEO. Next base: position 3,970,240 of record NZ_CP166625.1, on the reverse strand, counting down.
GCTTTTTCGCCGGAGCCAGAGTTGCCGGCAGCGGGCGGACCGAGAGACCGGAATCGTAAATCGACTGGCGAGCAGCCGACAAGTTTTCGCTGACGGTACCGACGGCCGTAAGGCTGAGCCCGATCCACACCGCCGCCGCGGCGGTTACCGCCACGAAGGCGGCGGCGGCCGGCAGACCCGCGAACCCGATTGACGATCTGATGGAGATCGGCTCGTAACCGCTCGAATACGCTGCCAACGTCGCCATGCCAACACTCACTCAACGCCTACTCACGAAGTCCACGCGCCGACGCCCATATCAGGGCGGCGGCGGCGGAAAAGCTCCGTTCCGAGGTCAGGATCGCAAGTTATGGTAAGGAAAGTCTTTACAGCCGGGCTTTGACGAGCTTGGCCAACTCTTCCGACAACGCCTCAACCTCCGCCCAGTCGGTATACTCAACAACGGTGGTCGGGTCGGTAGGGCCGCCCGTAAGGGTCATGATCGCCTGGATCATCGTTCGGTCGAACCAACGGTAGGCGGGATAGTCGAGCCGGCCGGCAACGGCGGCGGCGAGGGCAGGGCGAAGGCCGGTCCGCTTCAGCCAATTGCGCAGGTAGACGTTACCTTCAGCGGTCTGCCGCCCAGGTTTGCGCGCCGTCAGATTGACGGAGACCACCGCAATGCGCGTTTCGGGGACCTCTGTCCGTAGTTGGGCGAGGAAACGCCGCGCAGGGGGCAGGTGGAAGCCATAACGGATAGCCGAGGCCAGCAACACGAGGTCAGCCTCTGCGTCGATGACGGTCGACACGCTGGCTGCAAGGTCGGTTACAGTCGCGCCAACGCCACGCCTATCGAGGTGTTCGGCGAGGCGTTCGACGATCTTACGGGTCTGCCCGTCGCGGCTCGCGAAATAAATGGCAATTCTCGGTCGCTCCGACGTCATGGCTTGTTTCCCGATCGGTGTCCTCATGGCACGACTCGCCATCCGCCGACCGAAGCCTAGACCAAAAAGTCGCTAGTTGGATCGGAGCTTTGCTCAACCCTTTGTTTTCAGGCTTTTCTTCCAGGGAAGCCTCAGCTTTTCGCGGAAGTCTTTCGCCGCGGGCGCTGGACGAAGTCCAGCAGTCCCAGCCGTTCAAGAGCACACTTGATCCGCGGCTTGAGGTCGAGAAGGGAGAGCACCAGACGGCCGCTGAGCGTTAATGGCTGGCGGAGTTCGAGCAGGCCGATGCTGTCGGCGCCGAACAGCTGTTTGTAGGATTCATCACCGATCGTCAGGTCGAAAACGGTGAGTCCAAGGTCGGCGACAGCGGCGATGCAGCTCTCGACCATCAAGAGGCCAGGGGCCCAGTTGGCAAAATTTATGCTGTAGGCAATGACCAGAACGTGGATGCCGTCGTCATCGATGAGGCCGAGGCAACCGGCTATCAGCTCATCGTCGAGACGCAGTCGGCCGACACGTGCCTGTGCCCCTTCCTCGACCAGCCGACGGTAGAAGCTGCGCTGGATAGCTGCGTCCCTGTCGTCGTTCACATCCTTGAAACGTTGATGGCGCCAATCGAGGAGGCTTTCAAGGTCAGGCAAAGCCTCCGGCCCGCTGATCAAATCGAAGGTCAGCCGTCCCTTGTTTTCGAGCTTGCGGCGGTTCTTGACGAGCCGACGGGCAGTGGATGCATCGAACCGGCGCTCGCGAAGCGCCGCGAAATCGGCATCGATCGGCACTGCGTGGGCCGAGTAGCTGGACGGACGCATCAGTTGCGCGATTCGCATTCGCTCAGCGGCTTCCGGCGGCACCCGCTCGATCGACAGGATGTCGGCCGGGGGCAACATTGCCACGAGAGCGCCCCAGAGGCGCGCCATTGTTTCCTGATCCGGTGCGAACTCTGGACTGACGAGGGCTGAATGATAGTCGCTGATACCCCGATCGGGCAGGGTCAGCATGGTAACGCCGTGGCATCGTTCGCGGACCAGCGGCAGCAGGAACAGCGGCTGGCCGCCGTCCGACTCGCGGATGACGCCGAGCCAGCAGTCCGTGCCGGATGGTTGCAAAACAGCGAACCAGGCTTCGAGCCAGCAGGGCGATTGGAATGGTGTCCGCTTGAGGCCGGGAGTGGCAAGCAGAGCGGGGATGGCGGCATTATCGGAGAGGACTGCGATCTCGTATCCTGACAAAGCGCCCATCTCGTCCCCGCTGTGCCGCCGATACAGTAGGCGATAGACTAAGTTATACAACTGACCAAACAGTTTATAAACGCGCTAGGTAAACTCGCCGAAAGCGCGGTTGGTTTTGGCGATGGAGGAACACGCGGACATGGCGGATCGGACATCGAGCGTCCCCACGCTCACGGCGGATATCTTGCTCAAGGCCTATGCGGTCGGCATGTTTCCGATGGCCGAGAGCGCCGACGATCCCAACCTGTTCTGGATCGAGCCGGAATGGCGCGGCATCATTCCGCTCGATGGCTTCCGTGTTCCCCGGCGCCTTGCCCGCACTGTTCGCAAGGACGGCTTCGAGGTACGGGTCGATGCCGACTTCTATGGTGTGGTCGAAGGGTGCGCCGCTCCGGCTCCGGGACGCGAGAAAACCTGGATCAACGCTACCATCCGCAAGCTCTACGGTGAGCTGTTCCGGCGGGGAAATTGCCATACCGTCGAAAGCTGGCAGGATGGCAAGCTCGTCGGCGGCCTCTATGGCGTGTCGATTGGAGGCGCTTTCTTCGGCGAGAGCATGTTCTCGACGGTAACCGACGCTTCCAAGGTGGCCTTGGTGCATCTGGTGGCGCGCCTCAGGGCTGGCGGCTATCAGTTGCTCGATACCCAGTTCGTTACCGATCATCTCGCTCGCTTTGGCACGACCGAAATCCCAAAGCGTATCTATGGGCAGAGGCTGACGGCCGCGCTGGGCACGCAAGGCGATTTCCATGCCTTGCCATCGTCCATCTCCGGGGCCGAGGCCCTTCGCTGGCTGCCGACGCAGGAGTCTGCCGATCAGACGTAGTGGCGCAAACTTCATGCGACACCTTCTAAAGGGGTCGCAACGGGTTGATGATTCTGAATGAAAAGTAGTTTAGCTAAGACGGCACATCAGTCTAGGATTTGGCCGTCGGTGCCTTCGCCCGCGGGGGCTTCAGCTGGCGCATCCGTCGGCGCATCTTCCATCATCATGCTGGGGACGGCGGGCTTGTCCGGCGGAATCGGAATCCCGCCAATAAAACTGAGCACGACCGGAGCGCCATCATCAACGCTGCCGGCGCCGCTGCTGGCTTGATTGGAGACCGCGACGCGCACGTCGGCGCTGCTGGCGACCGGCGGCGGAATGTCGCTGTCCATGCGGCAGCCTATCAGCCAGACATCGTAGACTGGATGCTCAACCGCGTTGAGACCTGGGCTTGCAGCGAACATCCAGCCAGAAAAGATGCGCTTGATCTCGTTATCAAGGGTGATCTCTTCCACGTCGACGAAACCATCGGTCTCAGCTGCCTCGGTAGCCGGGCGGCTATAGCAGACCTTGGGTGTGACGCGCAGCGTGCCGAAGCGAACGGTCTCATCGACATAGACGTCGAAATCGATGGTCCGGCCGGTGATCTTGTCGAGCCCGGTAAAGACGGCCACCTTGTTGGCAATCTTCTCAGCCGAGGCCGGTCCGACGAGAGCGGTCGTCAGGCCGAGGGCGGCAAGCGGAAGGATGATCTTGAACGTCATGGATCGCATCTGACTGGCGTGGCTCTCGGCTTGGCGCGGTGCGCTGGGCGCCTTTGTCGCACCCAACACGCCAAATGCGGCAAGCTCTTGGCATCCCCTTATCAGGGCAGGCGCCGGAATGCTTCCAGAATCAGCTCGAAGAACCCCTCGGCGTCGATTTTGGTGATCCAGGTGGCGTTCTTCTCACGCCCGGTCACCGCCCAGCGGTCGACCACCGTCTGGCCGAAACAGAGGCCGGGGGTGGTTTCGATCTCGACATTGACGAATTTGCCCTCGAACAGATCCGGTTTCAACAGGTAGGCTAGGGTCGTCGGATCATGCAGCGGGCCGCCGTCGGAACCGTATTTCCGCTCGTCGAAGCGTTCGTAGAACGAGAGGAGGCCGACGAAAGCCTCGGCGGCTTTGCGTTTCAACGCACCGAGATCGGCCAGCCATGCCTTGCGGATCAGAGCCTGATGGGTGACGTCGAGCGACATCACCACGATCTCGGCGCCCGAGCGGAACACGCGTTGGGCGGCGTGCGGATCGACCCAGATGTTGAACTCGGCGGCCGGCGTGGAGTTGCCGCCTTCGATGTTGGCGCCGCCCATCAGCACGATCTTGTCAAGCCGCGTGGCGATGCGCGGCTCCTTGGCAATTGCCATCGCGACGTTGGTCAGCGGACCGAGCGGTACCAGCGTCACCGATTTTTCCGGCCGACTCATCACGCAGTCGACAATGAAATCCGGCGCGAACTCCGGGCGAAGAGGCGTTACCGGATCGGGGAAAGTCCAGCCATTGAGGCCAGTCTCGCCGTGAACATATTCGGCGGTCTCGAGCTTGACGGCGAATGGCGCCGATGCACCGGCGAACACGGGAACATCGGCGCGGCCGACGAGCTCCAAAAGCTTCAGCGCATTGGCCGACGTCTTGGAAAGACCGACGTTGCCGGCGACCGTGGTAATGCCCAGCACGTCGATCGTCTCCGGAAAGGCGAGCGCCAACATGAAGGCGACGGCGTCGTCCTGGCCAGGATCGGTGTCTATGATGATCGAGCGTGGAGACATCAAAGAAAATCCTTCGTTCACCGCCCTCTCTGGCGAGCGGATTGACTAACCTATTTGAATCGCGACCTTATCGCTTCCGCTTGGGGAGTCCAACAGCGCCGGCCGCCTCAACTGGCTTTTCCGCCGTCCAATGAAAAACGGGACGGAGCGATCCATCCCGTTGTCTGTCCGGTGTGCGAGAAAGCGGCCCCTGAACTAGGCCCCTGGCGTCCAGGCATCGTAGTCGCCCGTCACGGCCGGCCGGCCCTCCGACGAGGCGAGCGATCCCTTGGGCCTATAGGCTGCAGCCGAGCCGGTCAAATTGGGCTGATGCGGCTTCTGCCAATCGCGTGGCCGATAATGCTCGCTGGTCGGCGGTTCGTTGGTGCGATGATGCATCCAGCCATGCCAGCCGGGCGGGATCTTCGAGGCCTCGGCCTCACCCTTGTAGGTGACCCAGCGGCGGGCGCCATCCTTCGTCTGGTAATAGATGTTTCCCAGTTCGTCCTCGCCGACGCGCTGTCCCTTCTTCCAGGTGTAGAAGCGGGTACCCAGGGTTTGCCCGTTCCACCAAGTGAAGACTTCGGTCAGCAGTTCCTTGAACGTCATGATCTCCGAACCCATCGCACAGGCGCGGCCAGCGGCCTCGCCATCCACGTATTTGCGCGGACTATGGCGAGGTAGCGGGGGCTTGTCCAGAGCCGCCTTCGGCTTTTTGCGGAAGTAGCTTCACCCTCGGCGGAGCGCAGTCCAGGCTGGTTTGGCCGCCGACTTCTCCGTCGGCGCGGCGTTGTCTGGTTTGAGACCCGCCTTGCGCTCGAGCTGTTCCTTGGTGCGCAGGAAGGCTTGCCACTGGTCGACTGCCATGGTTCCGTTGTCGGGAGCTTCCTTGGCAACGGCGGGTGGTGGCAGTGGCGCCGCTTCAGGCTTGCGAATCGGCTTGGTGTTTGCCGCCTTGCGGACCGCGGCGGCCCGCTCTTTCTGAGCCATCATGGATTCCCGCACGCCTTCGATCTCAAATGAGCCGCGCGGTCCGAGAACCAGCTCGCGCTGGTCGCGCTGCAACCAGGCGACGCGCTCCTGCAGCACCGCCGGCGAGATCGGTTTGACGACGATAAGATTCGCACCGGCCGCCATGGCCTTGTCGATGATGGCGCGCGTCGGCGTTGCCGTCACGATGATGACCGGAACATAGCAGAGCGGTTCCATGAAGCGAGCCCGCACCATGCGCAGCAACTGGTGTCCGCTGACAAGTCCGGCCCGCCATTCGCAGATGATGAGATTTGGCGGCTCGTGCAGCATGGCGTGCAGGGCTGCTTCGGTGCTGTCGAACAACCGGATGCGCCGCACCTTCATGGCGTTCAGCATCGAGCGGATGATACCCTGCATGGTCTTGGAGTCGTCGATGACCGCGACATCCAGCTGCTCGTTGGGAACGGCATAGGTGGCGTGATGCGGCATGACGTGTCGGCTCCGGAACTCGTGTACGGCGGCGCGGTTTATCAGGACGGGCGCGCCTTTGATGGCAATGACGCCGAGCAGACCACAAAAGCCTCAAGAACCGTTGAATCGATATGGTTTAGGTCGTCTGAATCCTTTTGCTAGAAGCGTAGGGAAATCAGAATTTCCTACATATAGTATGTTGAGATCACATTTTAGCTACATGATGTTGTCATGAAGGCGTGAGTGGTTTAGCATCTGCCTTCGTTGCCAGTGAGTCCCGCCCACCCTTCCGAGGCGGCGGAATCACCGGTGACGGCGTCCATCGCCGGGTTGATTGGCGTTGAGAGGCAAGCTTCCGCCGACCCTGCGAATCGGTTGCCGGCAAAGCACCGTCAAGACGAAACTCTTCATCGAGATGCGAATTCCGGACTGGCCGGAGAAGACTGTTGAAAGCTTCCGAAGGTTGGGGAAAACGCATTAACACTTAATTTACGGAATCGGCGGAACCCTACATGTAGGGGCCAGTTGAACGGGGTGGACACTAGATGAAGTGCGGAGCCGGCGAATAACCCGGAATTCCGCGTCATTCGGCAAATGGTGTTCACGGACGTAAAATGGACCAGATCAGGAAATCGAGCGCGTCTGCGCTGCGTGTTTCCAACAAATTTCAAGGGGCTAAACAATGTTGTTCGAGCGGCGCTTTACCAAGGAAGGGCACTCGCCATACGACGGGATCGAGTTCCGCGTGGCGGTCAGCGAGATCCGCAATCCCGACGGGTCCGTCGTCTTCCGTGCTGCCGACATCCACGTGCCGGCCGCCTGGAGCCAGGTGGCGAGCGATATCCTGGCCCAAAAGTATTTCCGCAAGGCTGGCGTGCCGGCCGTGCTGAAGCGTGTCGAGGAGAACTCCATCCCCTCATGGCTGTGGCGCTCCGTGCCCGACGAGGAAGCACTCGCCAAGTTGCCGGAAGCCGAGCGCATGGTCGGCGAGACCGACGCGCGCCAGGTTTTTGATCGCCTTGCTGGGACCTGGACCTATTGGGGCTGGAAGGCCGGTCATTTCTCTTCGGAAGAGGCGGCACAAGCCTTCCATGACGAACTCCGCTACATGCTGGCCACCCAGCGCGTCGCGCCGAACTCGCCGCAGTGGTTCAACACCGGCCTCCATTGGGCCTACGGCATCGATGGCCCGAGCCAGGGGCACTATTACGTCGACTTCAAGACCGGCAAGCTGGTCCGCTCAGCCACCGCTTACGAGCATCCGCAGCCGCACGCCTGCTTCATCCAGTCGGTCGAGGACGATCTCGTCAACGAGAACGGCATCATGGATCTGTGGGTCCGCGAGGCGCGCCTGTTCAAGTACGGCTCCGGCACCGGTTCCAACTTTTCCAAGCTGCGCGGTGTGGGCGAGAAACTCTCCGGCGGCGGCAAATCGTCGGGCCTGATGAGCTTCCTGAAGATCGGTGACCGCGCCGCGGGCGCCATCAAGTCGGGTGGCACGACGCGCCGCGCCGCCAAGATGGTGGTGGTCGACATCGACCATCCCGATATCGAGCAGTACATCAACTGGAAGGTCAAGGAAGAGCAGAAGGTTGCGGCGCTGGTTACCGGCTCCAAGATCTGCTCCAAGCACCTGACCGCCATCATGACGGCCATCACCGCCGAGACGGCGTCGGGCGACGATCGCTTCGACCCGCTGAAGAACGTCGGCCTCAAGCGCGAGCTGCGCGCCGCCAAGCGAGCGCTGGTGCCGGAGAACTATATCCGCCGCGTCATCCAGTTCGCCAAGCAGGGCTACACCTCGGTCGAGTTCCCCGTCTACGACACCGACTGGGATTCGGAAGCTTATCTCACCGTCGCCGGCCAGAACTCCAACAATTCGGTGCGCGTCACCGATGCCTTCCTCCGTTCCGTCGAGACTGACGGCAAGTGGAACCTGACAGCCCGCAAGGATGGCAGCGTCGTCAAGACGCTCGAAGCGTCGGACCTTTGGGAAAAGATCGGCTATGCCGCCTGGGCGTCGGCCGATCCCGGCATTCAGTATCACACCACCATCAACGACTGGCACACGTCACCGCAGTCGGGTGAGATCCGCGCCTCCAATCCGTGCTCGGAATACATGTTCCTCGACGACACGGCCTGCAACCTAGCCTCCGTCAACCTCTTGCCCTTCCTCAACGCCGACAAGAGCTTCGACGTCGAGGGCTTCAAGCACGTCTGTCGCCTGTGGACGGTGGTGCTCGAGACGTCGGTGACCATGGCGCAGTTCCCCTCGCGCCAGATTGCCCAACTGTCCTATGAATTCCGCACCCTCGGTCTCGGCTACGCCAACATCGGCGGCCTCTTGATGTCGTCGGGCATTCCCTATGACAGCGCCGAGGGACGCGCCATCTGCGGCGCCATCTCCGCGGTGATGACCGGCATCGCATACGCCACCTCGGCCGAGATGGCGAAAGAACTCGGCGCCTTCGCCGGTTACAAGAAGAACGCCCAGGACATGCTGCGCGTCATCCGTAACCACCGCCTCGCCGCTCATGGCAAGGCGACCGGCTACGAAAAGCTCAATACGTTGCCGGTGCCGCTCGACCACGCTTCGATCAAGGACAAGCCGCTGCTCGACGCCGCGATTGCCACTTGGGACGCAGCGCTCGCCCTCGGCGAGAAGCACGGCTACCGCAATGCGCAGGTTTCGGTGATCGCGCCGACGGGCACCATCGGTCTCGTCATGGACTGCGACACCACCGGTATCGAACCCGACTTCGCGTTGGTGAAGTTCAAGAAGCTGGCCGGTGGCGGCTACTTCAAGATCATCAACCGCGCCGTGCCGGATGCGCTGCGCGCGCTCGGCTACACGGAAAGCCAGATCGCCGAAATCGAGGCCTACGCCGTCGGCCACGCCTCGATCGATCAGGCGCCTGCCGTCAATACCGGCTCGCTCCGGGCCAAGGGCATGTCGGACGCCGCCATCGACAAGATCAAGGCTAGCCTCAAGAGCGCCTTCGATATCAAGTTCGTGTTCAATCGCTGGACGCTCGGCGACGACGAAATGAAGAAACTCGGCGTCAGCGATGCCCAGATGAACGATACGTCCTTCGAGCTGCTCGCCCACATGGGCTTCTCCAAGGCCGACATCGAGGCCGCCAACACCCATGTCTGCGGCGCCATGACTCTGGAGGGTGCGCCGCACCTCAAGGCCGAGCACCTGCCAGTATTCGACTGCGCCAACGCCTGTGGCCGCACCGGCAAGCGCTTCCTGTCGGTCGAGAGCCACATCCGGATGATGGCGGCGGCGCAGCCGTTCATTTCTGGTGCCATCTCCAAGACCATCAACATGCCGAACGACGCCACCGTCGACGACTGCAAGGAAGCCTACATGCTGTCCTGGCGTCTGGCGCTCAAGGCCAACGCGCTCTATCGCGACGGCTCCAAGCTCAGCCAGCCGCTGAACTCGCAGCTTCTCGCCGATGACGACGATGAGGCCGAGGATGCGGCCGAGATGCTCGCCGCCCTGCCGGCCGCCGCGCGGGCGGCGCTGATCTCCGAAAAGATCGTCGAGCGCATCGTTGAGAAACACGTGCGCGACCGCGAGCAGGAGAAGCTGCCGACCCGCCGCAAGGGCTACACGCAGAAGGCCAAGATCGGCGGCCATACGCTGTTCCTGCGCACCGGCGAATATGATGACGGCCGCCTCGGCGAGATCTTCATCGACATGAACAAGGAAGGTTCGGCGCTCCGGGCTCTCCTCAACAACTTTGCCATCTCGGTGTCGCTCGGCCTGCAGTGGGGCGTGCCGCTCGAGGAATATGTCGATGCCTTCACCTTCACCCGCTTCGAACCGGCGGGCATGGTTCAGGGCAACGAGATGATCAAGAACGCCACGTCGATACTCGACTATGTGTTCCGCGAACTCGCCGTTTCCTACCTCGGTCGCTACGAGTTGGCGCATGTGGTGCCGGACGACCTGAAGCCGACCGGCGGCGAGGGCAGGGACACCAGCGGCCGTGGCGGCGAGATGGCTGTTTCCAAGGGGCTTGTGCGCGGCAAGCAGTTGAAGCTCGTCTCCGCCATGCCCGAGCCAAAGGGATCGGCCGCCACTGGCGCGACCGGCTCCAACGTCTCAGCTTTCGCGACGGCACGGGCCGGCGCGGCGGTGACCGGTGTCGCCGGCTCGGCCGCCACCGCCCTCCGCCGCGATGCCGAGGAAGCGCAGGCTCCATCATCGGTCGGCACCACCCAGGCCCAGCCCGACTATGCAACGCGAGTCGCCCACGCCCGCATGAAGGGCTACGAGGGCGAGTCCTGCTCGGAGTGTGGCAACTTCACCATGGTGCGCAACGGCACCTGCCTGAAGTGCGACACCTGCGGCGGCACTAGCGGCTGCAGTTGACGTCGCGCACTATCTATAGCTGCTAAACACGAAGCCCCGGATATCCAGTGATATCCGGGGCTTCGTGCCATTTGCGGAAGGCATTGTTTTGCGTCGGGTGCGAGCCCTGGCTTCGTGTTGTGACGCAAGCATGTTTCAGGATCGGACCGGCGCCTGGGATCCAAGCCAATGGTGAGATCATCGCTCTCGAGAAAGCCACCTCACGATTGTGCGTAGCGGTTCGCTTTCTCGCAAAGCAACTCGTTGAGCTTGCCAATGAGTCCGTCCTCATCCAGCGGACGATTGGTGTCGATATCGATCACTGGCCAGCGGCCGATAGGCGTGGCGCGAGCGGCGAGGTCGGCGAGTTCCTCGGCATAGCTGGCTGCTGGATGGCCGGGATGGCGTTGGCCGGCTCGCGCGCGATAGCGCTCGGCGCAAACCTCGGGCGGCGAATGGCACCAGATTTCAATGACCGGTGCCGCCTCCGCTCGGATGAGATGACCTTCGAGCAGATCAAGCGGTACGAATTTATGCCAAGCGTCGACGATGGCACCGAGCCCGTCGGGAAAGGCGGCAATGGTGGCGAAGATGGCTTGGTAGCTGGCGCGGCCGAGTTTGCGGCTGTAGTCGCGGTCGCCAATGCCCAGGTGGTCGAAGAAGGCTTCCTTGACGGTATCGACGGCAAGAATCGGCAGTCTCAGTCGGCGCGCGATCGCCGCGGCGACGGTGGACTTGCCGCTGGCCGGCACACCATTGACGAGAAGTATGGGATGCATGACGGCTTGCTTCAAAAGAGGGCGGGCTGAGGAGCGGCGACCGATGTCCGCCGAGGGCTTGCCACGTTTTCGATCCGGCCAAGGGCGCACAGCGCGGCGCCGATGACGCCGGCATCATCTCCGAGTTCGGCCGCCCGGATATCGTAGTGGTACCAGCTCTCCTCCGGAGGGAGCCGCTCAAGGGCTCGAACCATGGCTGTGCCGAGACCGCCCCCAAACAGGACGACATCCGGATCAAAGGCTGCCGCCATAGAAGTCGCCGCGTCGCGCATCGGCGCGGCCCAGGCCGAAAGAACGCTGTCCGCGACCTTGTTGCCCCCTTCGGCCGCGATGAAAAGGTCATCCACCCTAGTATCGGAGGCAAGCCCAGCTTCTTGGATGTGCCGCCCGAGTGCCGTTCCGGAACTCGTCGTCTCGACGCAGCCTCGACGGCCACAATTGCAAAGCTCGCCGCCGGGCCTGACCGTGATGTGGCCAAGCTGGCCGGCGGTCGCCCGGCCGTGGACCGGTCGGCCGTTTTGAGCGATGGCACCGCCGATTCCGGTGCCAATGGTGAACATCACAACATTGGACTCACCACGCGCCGCGCCAACCGCGCATTCGGCGATCAGCGCCATGGTGCAATCATTTTCGACGCTAACCGGCAGGCCACTGGCCGTTGCGAGCAAATCGGCAAGCGGCAGACCGCCGAGGTCGAGATAGCCGGCGGAGAGCACTCGGCCGGCGGTTGCGTCGACGCGGCCGGGCATGCCGACGCCGATAGCCTTGACGTCCGGGCTCCGCCTCGCCGCGACAATTTCGATGAGACGGGCCATGAAGGCCTCTCGCCCCTTGGTAACGCGTTCAGCATGATGCCATCGTATGACGCCGGCCGCGTCGACCTCTGCGACACGGAGATTGGTACCCCCGACGTCAAAGCCGAGCGCTGTTGGTTTGCTTGTCATGAATTGCCTCCCGTCGCGGATATCGGCTGGCCGAAAGGCTGGCGGATGGAGTTGTGCCCCGGCGGAAGCGGTCTTTCGACCGCTCCTTTAGTTGAGGCATCAGGCCAGCTCGGGAACTCGCAGCGCAAATTTGTCGAGAACATCCTGAATCTGCCGCAGACGCGGCGTCGCAACGGTGGCGAGCCGGTCCTGCTCGACCTTGCGATCGAGCGAGATGCAGTCCTTCCACAGCGCGCGGCCGGCGATGACGCCGGAGGCGCCGTTCTGCATCGCCGTTTCCACTTGGCCGAGGAATGTCTTGTGGTCGACGCCCGCCGACAGCACGGCCCAGGGTACATCACCGGCCATGTCGGAAATGGCGCGGCAGGAGGCGGCGCTGCCGGGGAACGGCAGTTTCAGAACCTTGGATCCGTTATCGAGCGCGATGCGGGCGCAGCCTTCGATCAATTCGCCGAACTTCGCCTTGTAGGCCGCCTCGTCCTCGCCGTCGAAGGCATAGGTCAGGATCTCGACGACCAGGAGCAGATCTTCCTTGGCGAAGTCTGCGACGCAATCGCGGATGGTCTTGATGTTGTGCGTATTGGCCTCGGGGCGGTCGGGGCGCAGATAGACCATCAGTTTACCGCCGGTACCGCCCAATTCGCGGACCCGACGGGCATCGACGCCCGGCACCAGCTTGGAGAGGCGATAGCCCTTGGCATCCAGATCCCAGCCGGACGCATCAAGCCCGATCAACAGCGCGGTGTTGCGGCCGAGAACGCCGTCGTCAATGACGCGGGGCACGGCGCAAACCGGATCGAGCAGCACGCAGGAGGCTGAGTTGGCGAGATAGGCGACAATGTCGGACTTGACGTCGCCGAGCTTGTTTTCGTCGATTTTGGCCCGCTCCTCGGGGGTGGATGCGAGGATCTGGCGCATGGCGCCACGCTGGTCGCAGGCAACCACCATCATGCGGCCGTTGGTGCCGCAAATCTGCTGGTAGCCGCGATACTCCGCGGTTGTCATCCTGTTGGACATTTTGATTTCCCTGTTCGGTGTTGGTTGGATTGGGCGGACGGCGATCAGCCGACCATCAGGCGGACGACTTCGTTGGCGTTGGTGTCGGCGGCCCTGAGGTCGGCGACGGCACGGCCGCGGCGCATGATGAACAGCCGGTCGGCGACCTCGAAAACGTCCTGCATGTTGTGGGAGATGATGATCACCGGCACGCCGCGCGACTTCAGCGTCTCGATCAGCGACAGCACCTTCTTCTGCTCGGGAACACCGAGCGCGGCGGTCGGCTCATCCATGATCATCAGCTTGGCTTTCCAGTAGACAGCGCGTGCGATGGCTGTCGCCTGACGCTGTCCGCCGGACAGCGTGCGAACCGGAGCTTCGAGATTGCGGATATTGATGTGCAGTTCCGACAGGACGGCTTTCGCCTCGGAACGCATCTTGGCGTTGTCGAGGCCAGGCAGGAAACCATAGGCTTTGCCCGGGACCTCGCGGCCGAGGAAGATGTTCTCCGCCGCGCCGAGGTTGTCGCAGAGCGCCAGATCCTGGAACACCGTCTCGATGCCGAGGTCGCGAGCCTGCAACGGCGAGGGGATGTCGACTTCCTTGCCATCGAGTTCGATGGTGCCGCCGTCCGGCCGGTGAACGCCGGCGACCGTCTGGATCAGCGTCGACTTGCCGGCGCCATTGTCGCCGAGCAGGGCGATGGTCTCGCCGGGGTAGACGTCGAAGTCGACCTGATCGACGGCGATAAGACCGCCGAAGCGCTTGGTGATCTTGCGGCAGCGCAGGACCGGAGTGAGGCCTTCGGGATGTGGTGCCTGAGGGATCGACGCGGCGCTGGAGATGGGGTGGGATGCGAGCATGGTCATGGGAAGAACCTCCCCTTGGCCTGATCCACCAGGACGGCCATGATGATGACGGCGCCGACGGCGACGTATTGCCAGAAGGGGTCGATGCCCAGGATGACGAGGCCGTTTTGGATGACGGCGATCACCAGGGCGCCGACGACTGTGCCGAGGATGCGTCCTTGGCCGCCCAGCATCGACGCGCCGCCGATGGCGATGGCTGCGACCGACGACAGCATCAGCGCGTCGCCGGCATTGGCGACACCGCCGTTGAAGCGCAGCACATAGAGAAAGCCGGCCAGCGACGCCGAGACCGCGCACAGCACGTAGATCTTGAACAGCGTCCAGCCGAGCGGAATACCGGCCCGTGAAGCGGCCTTGGGATTGCCGCCGACGGCATAGACATGCCGGCCAAACCGGGTGCTACCGAGCAGCCAGCCACAGAACGAGGCGAGAATGACGATGTAGACGACCTGTAGCGGAAAGAAGCCGAGAACATCGCGCACGGCCGTTCCCGTCACGCCGCTCGGCATGGACAGGAAGCTGAGGCCGGCATCGGGATGGAAGTAAGCCAGGAAGCCGTTGCCGAAGAAACCCAGACCGCGCGTGCTGATGGAGACCGGCGGACCGCCGGACAGCACATAGGCGGCACCTTCAGCGACCGACAGGGAGCCGAGCGTGGCGATGAACGGCGGCACGCGCATGTAGGCGACGAGAACGCCGTTGACCGCGCCGGCGGCAATGCCGATGAAAAGTGACGTCATCAGGCCGAGCACGATGATCACCGGCAGTGGGTAGCCAGTCAGCGATTGCATGACGATCGCGCTGGCGACGCTTGAAAGCCCCATGACGAAGCCGGTCGACAGGTCGATGCCGGCCGAGATGATGACGAAGGTCTGCCCCAGGCCGAGCACAAGCAGCACAGCCATATTGGCGCCGACCGCCTGAAAGTTGAAAAGGTCGAAGAAGCCCGGTGCCGTGATCGAGAAAAAGACGATCAGGGCAATCAGAAAAAGAACGGCCCACATGCGGCCGGCAAAGGCGACGAGATTGGAGGGCGCCAGGACTTCGTCTTGCACCGTGGAGGCGTCTGGGGCCGAGGACGAAAGGCTGGTTGATTTGGCACTCATGGAGCGCGTCCTTGAGCTGGAAGGTGGAAAGGGGGCGCGCACCGCGCCGAACGCCATCGACCTGTCGATGGGCGTGTCAGGCCGCCGAGGCGGCACCGGTCGCTGCTTGAAAAAAATGACCCGGCGCCGCGCTTGGGCGGTCGTCTGGGAGAGTGGAGTCTCCCAGACGGGCCTTGCAGTGTTATTTGGCCTTGTAGATCGCAGACTGCGCTTCCGGACTGTCGACGTTGTCGCGGGTAATCGTCACGAAGGGGACGGCGACCTTGGCGGCGATGTCGGTCTTGCCCATGAGAGAGTCGTAGACCGACTGAACGGCGACGGCGCCAATCTGGCCGGGCTGCTGAGCGATGACGATATCGATCAGGCCGTCTTTCAGGCTGGCGATGGCTTCCTCGGGCGCGTCGAAGCTGGCAATCTTGACCGTGCCCTGCAGGTTGGCCGTGCGAACGGCAGCGGCCGCTCCCTGAGCGCTGAACAGATTGCCGCCGAAGACGGCGCCAATGTTCTTGTCGCGCTGCAGCGCGGCCTGCGTCAGGTTGGTCGCCGTCGTGGCGTTGCTCTGGGTGTAATCGACGCCAGCCAGCTTGACCGCGCCGTTGGTCGCTTCGACGGCGGCTTTACAGCCATCGCGGCGCAGTGTGTCCGAAGGAACATTCGGCGTCGAGACGAGCACGTAAAGCGAGCCCTTGCCGCCCATGCCGTCGATCAACGCCTTGCAGGCTGTCTCGCCACCGGCGAAGTTGTCGGACGAAACGCCTGCCACCGGGAAGGTGACGGTGCCCTTCTTGTAGTCGCCATCGCCGATGAACGTGTCGGCCGTAGCGATGGTGATACCAGCCTGAGAGGCGCGCTCAAGCACGGCGATCATGGCGGTCGGGTCGTTGGGCACGGCCACCATGCCATTGACCTTCTTGGCGATCATGGCGTCGATCAGCGGCGTCTGAAGCTGCGGGTTCCACTGGGAGGGGCCATCGGCAACCAGGGTGATGCCGAGCTCCTTGGCCTTGGCGCGCGCGCCCTTTTCCATGGTGACGTAGAAGGGGTCGCCCTTGATGCCGTAGATGAGGGCGATGGTGACGTCGGCGGGCTTCAGCGAAGCCGCCGTGACGGCGGTCGACGAAACGAGAACGGCGGCGAGCGCGGCTGCAAATTTCTTCATGTGTCTCCTCCCAAATCCGGCAGCTGCTCCTCGGGCTGGCCACCGGGCCCGGACGGTCATGATGACCCTCCGTGTTTGGCAGGAATCGTGTAACATCTTTCCGTAACAAATTTCAATAGACGATGACGATAATTTCATTCAGCATAAATTACTCCTGAAATAAGTTGCAAGCCGCAATTCGGCAACCAAAAGCTACGGAAGTTCCTCCTCATGAGTCGCCGATACGGTCTCACTGAGACGTGGAAATGCCGCGTCGAAACCGACGCTATGGTTAGATGGGAAGGGGGCGTTCGGTGGCGGCTCAGTCGCAGAGGTCGAGAACGGCCTGCGCGGTGCGCACGTCGGTGACGAGGATATTTATCAGCCGCGACCGTGCCGCGCCGATAATGGCCGCGGCCTTGGCGGTCGAAACGGCGACGCCAATAACCGACGGGATTTCCCTCAGTTGCTGCACCGACAAAGCAATCAACCGATCAGCGCCACTCCAGGAGATGAGCTGTCCGTCGATGTCAAAATAGTGGCGAATGACGTCGCCCGCGGCGCTGGTCAGCTGACGCTCGTCGGGTGTTACGCCCAGTTGGCCCGGTGTCGCGCTGACGTGCGGCAGGCCGATGCCGACAAGGGCCGCTTCCGCCGTATCCCACAGGGAGATGGTTTCGCGGATGCCGGGGTCGATAAGGAAAGCTTCGCGCAAATTGGCCGACGGCAGGTAGGGCGCATGCAGGAATCGAGGCGTCCCTCCCATCTGTTCCGCCGCCAGGCGAACAAACTCGTTGATCTGGAAATGAGAGGCTGTTTCCTGCATGCCGCCGTTGGCTGGCACGGTGATAACGCCGGGAATTTTCTCCAGGCCGGCTTGGATGATATCCCGAACGGCTCTTCCCCATCCGATCGCCACGACAGAACCCGGATGAAGGCCGGCATCCGTGAGGCAACTGGAAACAGCCCCGGCGAGCGAAGTGACGGCGTTGGCTTCGGGAACGTCGGCGACGACGGCGCGCTTCAACCCAAGTTTCGTCTCAAGATCGTGCGCCAGTTCCTCCGGCCCCACTAAATCCCGGACTTCGATCCGCACAATACCATCTTCGCGCGCGCGCTTGAGCAGCCGCGAAATGGTTGCCGTCGAGAGGCCAAGCTGTCTTGAGATCTCATTCTGGGGAATATTCGACAGGTAGTACAGCTTGGCGACGGTGTGCAGGAGAGCGCGCGACGATCCCGGCTCCTGCCCGCTGAAATCGGACAGATCAACCTCCCTGAAAAAGATTACAGGTCTCCTTAGCATCGCAGGAAATTTATTGAAACTGTCAATCCTACGAATAGGGACGCTTTTGATCCATCTAGGAAATTGATCCCCGGCGATGGGGGCCGGCGGGTTGGGTTGTAAGACAAAAAGCCCGGTCTATTCGCGGCCTTGAAAAACCAACCGGGGCTCAAGCTTCTCCGGAACCGCATTTCCCGCTTGCGAGTTTCCTGCTTCGATAGAAGGCGCCGACCCTGCGCCGCATCCTCCAAAGCGGGACGAGACGCGCGGACCCTTTCGGACTCGCTGGTGGCCGGTCCCATGGTCACGGGACAGGTGACGAGCGAAAGCTTGAGGTAGCCCTTCCAGAAGGTATGAGACGCCATTGATGGTCCTCCGGCTGCCCGAGGAAAACAACCGAAGGAGGAGCGCGGTTCCGTTGCGACGTTTGCATTCCCTTTGGATCACGGCACCGTCAGCACGCCCTCGAGCGACAGGCTTTCAAAATCGCTGATGAGCACGCTGAGCCGCAGGACCCAGGCGCCGCCGGCTGGGAAAATCAGGCCATCGACAAGCCAGTGTCCGTCCGCCACAAGCGTTGCCTGCCGCTGCAAGGGTTCAATGCCGGCGGCGGGGTTGGCGAGGCTGAGCCGCACCTCACGTGCCACCCACGGTCGGCCGTTGGCGTCGCTCAGGCGAATATCGAGGTCACCGTGGTCGCCGAGCTGGATCATCGCCATGCCGCGTGCCGTATGGATGTGCAGCATTGAGCGGTGGCGAAGGGCCGCCTCGGCGGCGGCGATGCTGCGGCGCGGCGGCGTAAAGCGCCAACCCGCGACGACGGCGAGCACGGCCAACAGCAGGCAGGCATCCACAGCAAGCACTTGGCTCAGCCGTTTGAGATGCATCCCATCACCCGTGGCGGCTCGCGGCACAAGAATGCGGCGGTTCAGGGCGCCGATGCCTAACATGACCAGCACCAGCACCAGTTTGGCGGTCAACAGGCGCCCGTAGTCCGTTCCTGTCAGGGTCGCCACGGCCACCCCTTGCAGGAGGGCGAGCGTCAGACCCGACAGTGCCAGCAGAGCGACAGTCGGCAACAGCAGAGCCGACAGCCGCAGCGCGGTCCGGCCTGCGTGCTCATGGCGCGTCGCAACGAGGATCAACAGCGGAAGCAGCGATCCGCCCCAAAGCGTTGCGGCGATGCCGTGCAGGGCGAGGGCAGGGCGCGCCACCCAGACGGGCGCCGCGGTGCTGGCGTGGCCGCTCAGAGTCAAGGCAAAGGCCACCGTAAGAAGCGCCGCCGCCGCCGATCCAATCGTGAGCCTGCCTGCGGGACGGCGCAGGGCGACGCCTGCGAGGATCAGCGCCACGATGCCAAGGACAAGTGTCTCGCCGTAGCGGGATTGCACACCCGCGAGCCAAGGGGCGGCGCCACCAAGAGTAGCGAGGTTTCCTCCAAGTTCGTCGAGCCCCTGCAGACCGAAGGAAAACGCCGTCGCCACGGCGCCAAGGCCAAGAAGAGCGGCAATCGTACGATCGGCAAGGGTCGGGCGCTGCCCGGCGGCAACAACTGTCAAAAAGAATGCCCCGCCGACACCGCCGATCCAGCCAAGATAGACGCCGATCCGGGCAAGCCAGATGAGGAGCGAGACGGTGAATGCCCGAACCACCGCCGCTTGCGGAGCGGCGCGATGGCTGGGGCGGCCAACGGAGAAGATCGATGTGCCGCCGACCGGATGGCCGTCGGCGGAAGCGACGCGCCAACTGAGGGCATAGGTGCCTTCTTCGGCAGCGGCGGGAAGCTCCACGATGACGTCATTATCCCGAGCGTTTGCCGCAACGTTATGGCTCCGACCATCGGGATCGAAGAACTTGAACGCCAGCGGAGTAACCGGCTCGTTGAAGGAAAGCCGAACATTCCCTGGCGTTATGGCAATGACGCCACCTTCGGCGGGATCGCTTCCAACGAGAGTGGCATGAGCAAAGCACGGATCGGCCAGCAACGCGCAGCCGACGACGATCAGGGCCAATCTTGAAAGGAAACGCAGCATCGGAGCGTCCTTTGAAAAGGCGGCGCGGTATTGGCGCGCCGCCCGTTCGATCACTTGGCGGGCGCGACGATTTTGACGCTTGGCGCCGGCGACTCGTAATCATCCGAGGTCTTGCCATCGGCAGGCACCTCGATCCAGCGCTCAACCTTGCCACCTTCGCATTCCTGAACCACTGGGAAGTAGACCGTGGCGCCTGCGGCAAACGCTTTAGTCAGCGTGCCGCGGAAAACGAACTCGTCGTAATAGTCATCCGGCAGGTTGCCCGTCCAAGAGAGCTCCTTTACGCCCTCGGTGACTGCGCTGCCGTGAAGGTCGTAACTGCCTTCGTACTTGCCTTTAGTGATGTCGAGAGTCCATCCCGCCTTGGGCATCGGTTTCACGCCAATGAATCCTTCGGGCATCTGCACGCGGACTTTCAGCGTCGCGGCGCCAGCGCAACCATGGGGCACACGGAGCACGGCTTTGTAGGTGGAACCGGCGGGTGCCTGCGGTGCCTCCAGCGTGATATGAGCGAGGGCGGCAACCGGGGCGGCAAGCAGCAGCGTGGCGGCTCCAAGAGCGGCCAGTTTGGTCTTGGTCATGGAATAGAGTCCTTGGGATCGAATGATGGGTATGGTCCAATCACGCGATTTCCGGCGGTGCTCTTGCGCCAACTGGCCCAGCCCTTGGACGGCTGACATTGTGTCTGAAATCGATGGAAATGACGAAGATGGCGACCGGCGATACGGTGCGTCGCGGCAGGTCGGCGACCGGGTCGAGTGGCCCTATCGCCGTGCCGAGCTTGCCGCAAAGCATGCACCAGTCGCAGCCAGCCCGACCGGACGGAGCGCCATGTTTGCTATCGTGGTGGTGAGCCGTGGGGTCTGAATGGCAAATGTCGGCGGCGTTGGCTGCGGTGGCAGCCGGCCGTGGCATCGGCAACATGAGTTGCAGCGCCAGGGCTATCGCAGCCACCAGCGCCAGCAGACTCCTTGCCCTTTGCTCCCACCGACCCACGGTGCCATCCCAGCTTCAGTTGCAAACGATTCTCAGTTTGTCCTAGGCCGGTTCAATGTTCTTTGTTCTATCGCAAACTCAAGTTTTGACGCGTCATCGGCGGTGGCTTTTCCTCCGAAAGTCTTCTTGAGGATTGATCCTGCTCCCCTGCCGCTCGTAAACTGGGTGCTTCGCCGGGGTCTTCGGACCTTCCATCGACATGAGGTGCCTTTAAGCGGCCGGAGCGAATGAAGCTAAAGCGTTATTTCTGGCCGGTGGTGGCGACAGCGACAATTGTGCTTTCCGTCTGGCTTCTTCTGCGGGAACTGCACGGGCTCTCCCTGGAAAAGGTTGGCGATAGCCTTGCCGCGATTCCCGCCCTGCATTGGGTTTTCGCGGCCATATCAACGTTGGTCGCTTACGCGGCGCTCGCGGGGTACGACCGGGTGGCGCTTCTGCATCTCGGCAGGCGAATCGATTGGCTGTTCATCACCATCTGCTCGTTCACCACCTATGCGTTGTCGCACAATATCGGTGCCTCGGTCGTCTCTGGCGGCGTGGTTCGCTATCGTGCCTATTCGACCAAGGGGCTGTCGCCAGCCGAGATCGGTCTCCTCGTTGCTTTTTGCTCGTTCACCTTCATCCTCGGCACGGTGACACTGATCGGCTTCGTCCTGGTGCTCGACCCGGACATCGTCCTTCGCTTCGGTGACCTTTTGCCCCTCACCGCGTCGCGGGCGACGGGTGTTTTTCTTCTGCTGCTGGTGGCGCTCTACCTGATCGGCAGTCTCCTGCGACTGCGGCCGCTCCATATTGGCCGCTTCGCTATCGTCTATCCGTCATTGCATGTGACGCTGTCGCAGATAGCCGTCGCGGCCAGCGAATTGCTGGGGGCGGCCGGCATTATCTATTTCGCCCTGCCGGAAGCCGGCAATCCCGGCTACTTCATTGTGCTCGGTATCTTCCTGATGTCGTTTTCGGCGGCATTGATCTCGCATGTGCCCGGCGGCCTCGGCGTGCTGGAACTGGTGTTCGTCATGGGGCTACCGGATATGGCCGGCGCTGACGTGATCGCCGCGCTCCTGGTGTTTCGCCTTTTTTATCTGATCGTTCCCTTGATGATGGCGCTGGTGGTGGTGCTGCTGTTCGAGCGGTCGCGCTTCCGTTCGGAACAGGTCTCCGAGAAAACATGACAACGCTCTGCGGGAACATGACGCAGAACTTCAGGTTTCTCGTTTTTTCGTCTCGAATGCGCTATTGTTAGCCGCCGCTGGCGCAGTCGGACGCCGGACGAAGGAGGCGAGACGATGAGCATCTCCAGTCTGCCGTTCTTGGTTCGCTTCTTGATGCGCCATGCCGCGATTGGTTTTGGCGTCGCCGTATTTTTCGTCGGGTTGCTGTTGGCGTTCGATATCGGCGGTATCGCGACGCTTATTTTTGCCTCGTCATCGGCCGTGCTGGCGCTGGCAGTTCTCACCTTTTCGGTCGGGCTCACTTTTTCCAGCGTGCAGATGGGCTTCGCGGTGATGTTCCTGCGCGACGACAGCTGACGGCGGTCCTTGCCGGTATGCGTCTTTCCCAACTCGTTTTTCCCGGCATCTCCTCTAGGGATGACGCCTCCGGGGCTCGTGGCGGACGCTGATGCGCGCCAGTGAGCGCCGGCGCCTGCCAACTCCTGCCCGGATGATTCCAATGAGCTCCGCCCATTCGACCGATGCCACCGCCAATCCAGCCCCGCTCGGGCTTATGGGCTTCGGCATGACCACCTTGCTTCTCAATTTCCACAATGCCGGCTTCTATCCGATGGACACGATGATCCTCGCCATGGGCATCTTCTATGGCGGTCTCGCCCAGATGATCGCGGGCATCATGGAGTGGAAGAAGGGCAACACCTTCGCCGCCACCGCTTTCACCAGCTACGGCATGTTCTGGCTGGCGCTGGTTGGCCTCATCGTTCTCCAGAAGACCTCGCTCGGCATCGCCGGCCCGTCGCCGGACGCCGCCATGCCGGCTTTCCTCGGCATGTGGGGTGTGTTCACGGCCATCATGTTCATCGCTACGCTGCGCCTCAATCGCGCGCTGCAGGTGGTGTTCGGCTCGCTGACCGTGCTGTTCGCACTGCTCGCCATTGGCGATGCCACCGGTAACGAGGCGATCACCCACCTCGCTGGCTGGGAGGGCCTGTTCTGCGGCGCCTCGGCCATCTATGCCGGTCTGGCACAGGTGCTGAACGAGGTCTACGGCCGCACTCTCTGGCCGATTGGGCCGGTAAAGCGCGCCTGATCAACTGAACGGGAGGCGGGAGAGGGCGCTCTTCCGCCTCCTTGAGATCGCGACCCTCCCCCTTTCGGTGGGAAAACGACGCCGAGATCGGCTCCACTCCGGACAAGCTACCTGGCTCCTACTTATTTTCCGGTCTTGCTACCGCCCCAATATTTCAGTAACTGCGTATATATGCACTACATGGAATGGAGTCGGGCATGAAGATCATCATCGTTGGCGGCGTTGCCGGTGGCGCCACCGCTGCGGCTCGCCTGCGCCGCCTCGACGAGAAAGCGGAAATCGTCCTTATCGAGCGCGGCCCTTACATCAGCTTTGCCAACTGTGGGCTGCCCTATCACATCTCCGGCGCCATTCCCGAGCGCAACAAGCTGTTGGTCACCTCGGAGGCGGGGTTCGAGGCGCGCTATCACGTTGATGTCCGCTCGCGTACCGAAGCGATCTCCATCGACCGCGCCGCCAAGACCGTGACGCTGCGCAATCTCGACAGCTGCGAGGAGATGACGGAGAGCTACGACCGCCTGCTGCTATCGCCCGGCGCCGAAGTCCTGAAGCCGCCGACCCCCGGCATTGGCTCGCCGCGCATTTTCACGCTGCGCAACATTCCCGACCTCGACCGCATCATGGCCTCCCTTGCCGAAAACAAGCCGCGTAGGGCGGTAGTGATCGGCGGCGGCTACATCGGCCTCGAAGTCGCCGAAAACTTCCATGAGCGTGGCCTGTTCACAACCGTTGTCGAGGGGGCTCCGCATGTTCTTGCTCCCTTCGATGACGAGATGGCGGCCATCGTTCATGCCCATATGCGCGACAAGGAGATCGAACTTCACCTCGACGACAAGGTCGAGCATTTCGAGGATCGGCCCGATCACACCATCGTCTTCCTGGCCTCAGGCAAGCGCATCCAAGCCGACATCGTCGTACTGGCCATCGGCGTTCGCCCCGAGGTGAAGCTCGCTCGCGACGCCGGTCTTGAGCTCGGTGCCGTCGGCGGCATCAAGGTCGACGAGCATCTTGCTACCTCCGACCCCGATATCTTCGCGGTCGGCGACGCCATCGAGGTGATGAACAGGGTGTCCGGCCGCATGGCGCTGATCCCGCTGGCCGGTCCGGCCAACCGGCAGGCGCGTATCATCGCCGACAACATGCTGTCCGCCGATCCCGCCGATTACAAAAGCTATGGCGGCACGCTTGGGACCGCGATTTTGAAGGTGTTCGACCTCGCAGCTGCCTGTACGGGCCTCAATGAGGCAGCGGTGAAGGCGCTCGGTATTCCCTATCGGGCCAGCATCACCCACTCCGGCTCGCATGCGTCCTACTACCCCGGCAGCCAGCAGATCAGCCTCAAGCTGGTCTACGGCCTTGATGGTACGATCCTCGGTGCTCAGGCCGTCGGCGTCGATGGTGCCGACAAGCGCATCGACATTATTGCCACGGCGATCCGCGCCGGTCTCAAGGTGACCGATCTCACCGAACTGGAACTCGCTTATGCGCCGCCCTTCGGCTCGGCCAAGGATCCGGTCAACATCGCCGGCTATGTCGCCGAGAACGTGCTCAACGGCAGCCACGAAATCATCGGCTGGCGCGACCTGCGCGACCTCCTGCGAGATGCTCCCACGTCCGTCCAACTCGTTGACGTTCGCACGCCGGAGGAATTCTCGATCCGTACGCTGCCGGGCGCGCGCAACATCGAACTCGACCATCTGCGCGAGCGGCTCGGTGAACTCGATCCGAAACAGCCATTGATTGTCTTCTGCCAAGTTGGACTTCGTGGTTACCTCGCCTATCGCGTCCTGAAGCAGGCCGGCTTCAAGGATGCTCGCAACCTGACCGGCGGCTTCAAAACCTACTCTTGGGCGACTGAGAAGCAATCGAGCACGGATATCTTCGACTATGAAGACATTCGTCGACGCGATCCTTCGGAAGTCGAGCCCCAAAAGGGCAGTTGCCGTGTGGGCGTTACGGATGGCGTGCAAACGCTTGACGTTACCGGCCTGCAATGCCCTGGCCCCATCCTCAAAACCTTCCGCGCCATCGAGGCGATGGAGGCTGGTGACCTTCTGGAGGTACGGGCGTCGGACCCCGCCTTTGGCCGCGATATCCGCGCCTGGGCCGACAAGACCGGCCATCAGTTGCTCGGCGTCGGCACCGAGAAGGGCGTGATCACCGCCCGCATCCGCAAAGCGGCGCCGGCTCTGGTTCCGGCCGACGTTGGGGTGGCTGCGGCACCCCGTGATGGCGCGACGCTGGTGGTGTTCTCCGGCGACCTCGACAAGGTGATGGCCTCGCTGATTATCGCCAATGGTGCCCTTGCCATGGGGTCGAAGGTCACGCTGTTCTTCACCTTCTGGGGGCTCAACGTTCTGCGGAAACCCGACGCGCCGAGTCCACGAAAACCAATGATCGATGCTGCCTTCGGCTTCATGTTGCCGAAAGGGGCGGGCCGGCTCAACCGCCTGTCCAACATGAACTTCGCTGGTCTCGGTGGCAGGCTGATGCGCAAGGTTATGGGTGACAAGCACGTTGACAGCCCGGCGAGCCTGCTTGCTTCGCTGGTCGATGGTGGTGCCACTCTGGTCGCCTGTCAGATGTCGATGGACGTCATGGGCATCCGTCGCGAGGAGCTGATTGACGGTGTTGAGATCGGCGGCGTTGCGACATTCCTCGGGCGGGCGCAGCAGTCGGCGACCACGCTATTCATCTGACTGGCGATAAAAAAAGCGGCGCGGCCTCATTGAGACCGCGCCGTTTGGTATTTCTCGTAAGCAGCAGTCGATTATTCGGCGGCGGCAGTCCGCGCGTTACCGCGGAACATGAAGCCGACGTAGAGGACGATCAGCCAGACCGGCAGGACGAGAACCGACATGCGCATGTCCGGCATCTGGGTCATCACCACGATGATCATGGCCATGAAGGCGACGCAGAAGTAGTTGGCGATCGGGTAGAAGGGCGCCGGGAAGGTCAGCTTGCCGGCGTCCGCCGCATGCGCCTTGCGGAACTTCATGTGGACCAGCACGATCATCACCCAGGTGATGGTGGCGGCAGTGGTGGCAAGAGCCATCACCTGCATGAAGGCTCCCTCGGGGACCAGGTAGTTGATGAGGACTACGACGAGCGTGCAGGCCGACGAGAACAGGATCGCCACATAGGGGACCTTGTTGCCGCCGAGCTTGGTGAACACCTTCGGGGCGTTGCCCTGTTCGGCAAGGCTGTAGAGCATGCGGCCGTTGGAGTAGATGCCGGAGTTGTAGACCGAGACGGCGGCCGTCAGCACCACGAAGTTCAGGATATTGGCAGCGGAGCCGATGCCGAGCTTTGAGAAGATGGTGACGAACGGGCTGCCTTCCATGCCGACCTGATCCCACGGGAAAATGATCATCATCACGGTGAGGGCGCCGATGTAGAAGATCAGGATACGCCACATCACCTGACGGATGGCCTGGGGGATCGACTTCTTCGGATCGTCCGCTTCGCCGGCAGTGATGCCGATCAGTTCCGTGCCGCCGAAGGAGAACATCACCACGACGAGTGACAGCAGGAGCCCCCAGACGCCGTTCGGCAGGAAGCCGCCATGCACCCAAAGGTTCGACAGGCCGGTTGCTTCGCCGCCGAGGCCGAAGACGATCAGCACCAGACCGAGGACGATCATGCCGATCACCGCCAGCACCTTGATGATGGCGAACCAGAATTCGGCTTCGCCATAAAGGCGGACGTTGATCAGGTTGATGCCGGTGATCGAGACCAGCACGATCAGCGATGTCAGCCAATGTGGAAAGTCGGGGAACCAGTAGGCAACGTAGATGCCCACCACCGTCAGTTCGGCCATCGAGACGAGGATGTAGAGGAACCAGTAGTTCCAGCCGGCCAGGAATCCGGCGAACTCGCCCCAGTATTTGTAGGCGAAGTGGCTGAAGGCGCCGGCGACCGGTTCTTCGGTCGACATCTCACCGAGCATGCGCATGATGAGATACATCACGAAGCCGCCGATGATGTAAGAGACGATGATGCCGGGCCCGACCAGCTTGATCGAGGCAGCCGAGCCGTAGAACAAGCCCGTGCCGATCGCTCCACCGAGAGCGATCATCTGGATGTGGCGGTTCTTGAGACCGCGCGCGAGATGCGATTGCGTTTCCGAAGACATCTTGTCCTCCCGTTAAGCCGGATAGCATGGGTCGTGACGGCCCGTTATCCGGTCTATCCCCCTACGGTACGAGCGCCGCCGTCCCTCCTCGGCCCGCGGCGCCCGCTTGCTTGTTCCGGTCAGTCCGCCGTCACTGGGCGGCGACCGTGTATTCCTATTGTTTCACCCGCTTGGCGTCCGTGGCGATCGGCTCGAGATGCGCCTGGAAGTGCCTGAGAATTGGCGGCTCCCAGGTGATGCGATAGCCGCGCGTGATGGTGTGGGCGCGCTGTTTGATCTCGATCAGGGCCTCGGCCATGATGTCGATGTGGGCCTGCGTGTAGACCCGGCGCGGAATGGCGAGGCGGGTGAACTCGAAATCGGCCTTGAGCTGCTTGCCCGTGTCCGGGTCGTTGCCCAGCATGTAAGAGCCGATGTCGCAGGAGCGGATGCCCGCTTCCTTGTAGAGCTCGATGGCCAGCACCTGGCCGGGGAACTCGTTGTAAGGAATGTGCGGCAACATGGCGCGGGCGTCGACGAACACACCATGGCCACCGGCCGGGGTCTGATAGCCGATGCCGGCGTCGTCGAGGCGAGCGGCGAGGTACTCCACCTGACCGATGCGGTAACGCAGGTAGTCGTTGTCGATACCCTCGTAGAGGCCGATGGCCAACGCTTCGAGGTCGCGGCCGGCGAGGCCGCCATAGGTGAAGAAGCCCTCGTAGGAGATGCAGTTCGCCTTGATCTTCAGGATCAGTGGCGAGTTGGCATCCTTGACGCCGATCAAGCCGCCGATGTTGACGATGGCATCCTTCTTGGCCGACATGGTGAACATGTCGCCGTAGGAGAACATCTCGCGGATGATCTCCTTGATCGACTTGTTCTGATAGCCCGGCTCGTCACGCTGCACGAAATAGGCGTTCTCGGCATAGCGGGCGGCGTCGATGTCGAGCGTGATGCCGTTGGCCTTGGCGATCTCGGCGACCTCGCGCATGTTCTGCATCGACACCGGCTGGCCACCGGCCGAGTTGTTGGTGATCGTCATGACGATCAGGCCAATGTTCTCGGCGCCCAGCTCGGCGATGGTCTTCTTCAGTTTCGCAACATCCATGTTGCCCTTGAAGGGCGCGCGGTGCGACGGATCCTTGGCGACCGCGACGACGCAGTCGATGCAGCGGGCGCCGGTCAGTTCGACATGGGCGCGCGTCGTATCGAAGAACATGTTGGAGATGGCGAACTTGCCCTTGCCGAGCAGGATCGGGAACAGCACCTTCTCGGCGGCCCGGCCCTGGTGCACGGGCTGGATGTAGCCGTAATTGAAGATGTCCTTGCCCGCCTCGAGCAGCTTGTAATAGCTCGACGAACCAGCGTAGGCCTCGTCGCCGCGCATTACGCCGGCCCACTGCTCCTGGCTCATGGCGCCGGTGCCGCTATCGGTCAACAGGTCGATGTAGCAGTCCTCGCCGGCAAGGTTGAAGACGTTGTAGTGCGCCTCGGCGATCTTCGCCGCGCGCTCCTCCGCCGAGAGCATCCTGAGCGGTTCCACTGCCTTGATGCGGAACGGTTCGGGGAAATACTTGATAGCCATTGTCCGTTACCTCCTACAGACCATTGGGCACCCCGGTCGTCGCATGCGACTGGCGGACAGCGTCTCTAGGAATCTGCAAACATTTTCTCACATGAGCGAGAATTTGACGCTCATGTGTTCATATCTGTGGCATTTCGACCGATAAGTGTCAATTAATTTACATTATCCTAGGGTTTCCTCGGATTTCCGGACTCGAATGTGTGGATATTTTTGCAATCGGCGCGCGTGTTGAAAATTATGTTGCGCTAAGGCGCCTCTGGGATTCCCGATAGTTGCGCGGACAGACGGGGTCATCAGGACATGGCGAAGGACCGGTTCCCTCATGCTGCCTAGAACCCGGATTGACAAAAACAGCGCGACCACCCCAAGTCGGGCGGAAAGGCCGGATGGAGTCCGGCGGGGAGACGTGCCGATGGCGGGTGGTTGGATCCAGCGCTACATGAAGCTGACGGAGTTTCTCGGCTCCGTGTTGGGGCCGGATTACGAAGTGGTGCTGCACGATCTCGGCGATGCCGACAAATCGATCATCGCCATTGCCAACGGTCACGTCAGCGGCCGCACCATCGGTGCACCACTCACCTCGGTGGCGCTGCAGTCGATTATCAACCACTCCTATGAGACGCAGGATTATCGCCTCAACTATGTTGGTGTTGCCGGTACCAAACTGCTGCGTTCCTCGACATTCTTCGTCAAGGACGAGGAGGGGCGCCTCGTTGGCATGCTATGCATCAACTTCGACGACAGCCGCTACCGCGAGCTGTCCGACCGCATCCTGAAGCTGCGCCACCCCGACATCTTCGTCGAGACCAACTTCGCTTATGACGAGGATGCGGCGGCCGTGCGGGCTACGCCCCCGTCGGTCGAGAGTAGCGAGAGTTTTCCCAATTCCCTGACCGAACTCACCGACCATCTGCTCGATGAAGAGTTGCGGTCACGCGAGGCGGCCGGCGAACGGCTCAGCCACAAGGACAAGCTCGCCTTGGTGGGGGTCCTCAACGCCAAGGGTATCTTCATGATGAAGGGCGCCGTCAAATACGTCGCCGAAAAGCTCGGGTGTTCGCAGACCACAATCTACCGCTATCTCAACCGCATGAACGGCGGGGCGGAGGACGGCAGCGAAACCTGAGAGTTTTGGTTGTCAGATAGCCGATAAAGGCGCGAAAGCAAGATGGCCCGCCGTGCGGACCATCAATTGGTCTTGCAAATTCTCGCCGTTAGCCGACGACGAACTGTCCGTCTCCGGCCGCGCCCTTGTGGCTGATTCTGGCAGTCATTGCCTTGAAGTCGACGTCGAGCGCGGCGTGCTCGTCGCCCCTTGTCCAGCTTAGCACCAGGCGGTTCGACGACGGCTGCTCCACGGCAAAGTCACCATTGAAGGCCGGATGGCTGTTGCGGAAACGCGCGAGGTCGAAGAGCTTCTTGACCACCGGCTTTTCGAGCGCCGCCGTCACTTCCGCCGGCTTGTAATAGTGGCGATTGATGTCGCGGCCGACCTTGGTGTGTTGGAGAAGCTCCATGTCGTTCACGCCGCCCAGAAGGCCGACATAGTAGACCTGGGGGATGCCGGGCGCGAAGAACTGCAGGGCGCGGGCGATGAGGTATTCGCTGTCGCGCTTGCCGAGCGCGTCGTAGTAGGTGCAGTTGACCTGATAGAGATCGAGATTGGAGGCCGCGGCGCCCGTTGCCTGCCGGCTTTCACCGCCAGAACGGTCGTGCATCGTCTCTACCAGCGCGTCGAGCGCGGCGGGGGCGAGCAGGCCTGGCCGACCATCCGTGGCCGCGCCCACGTCGATGACGCCGATGCCGTCATGGGTGTCGAGCACGGTGATGGCATTGCGTGGGCTGATCTTCAGCCATTCGGCCAGCGGTCCCGCTTCGCAGGTGAACAGGGCATGCAGCACCAGCGGCGGCAGCGCAAAATCGTAGACGCGGTCGACTTTCTTGGCGATTTCGATCTGGTCGCGGTAGTAGCTGTGGATCTCGACCAGCACCTCCATATCGAGGCCGCGCGCCTTCTCCGCCAACTCGCCGAGGAAGGCATAAGTCTCCGGAATCATGAACGAGCTCGTTCCCGGCTTCTTGACCGCATAACCGGCAGCGTCGAGCCGGATGGCGGTGATGCCACCTTCCTTGAAGCTGGCAAAAATGGCGTCGAGATAGGCGGCGCCATGTTTTGAGAAGACGTCGATATCAATCTGCTTCGGCGTGAACGTGGTCCAGATGAGGCGCTTCGAGCCATCGCCAAAGGACGTCTTGTTGAAGGGAAAGCCAGGGCGAGGCCGATAGATAGCGAGCAGGTCCTGCTCGGAGGCGCCGTTCGGGAACACCTTGCCGAAGGTCAGGAACATATCGGCGAAGTCGGAGGCATCGCCCTTTTCGAGGAAGTCCTTGAAGGCCGGCGAGTCGGCCGAGACGTGGTTAACGATCATATCGGCCATGATGTCGACCGACGCCGAAAGCGCGCGGACGTCGTTCCAGTCACCGAGGCGCGGATCGACCAGCGTATGATCGATCGGGTCGAAGCCAGCATCGGCGCCATCGATCGGGTCGAAGAAGGGTAGGGGATGGACACCGCCGATCACACCCTTGAGTGGACCGTCGACGAGTGCCTTGAGATCGGAGAAACCGCCGGCCGTCAGCCGGTCGACATAGGTGATGAGCTGGACTTGGTTCTTCACGATGCTGTTCCCCGGGGGATCGCTCGCTCCCGGGCTCGCAACCAGCGGGCCAAGGGTGGGCGCTCCAGATTGTCTTGGCGGAACATCCGGCCCGGTCAGGCCTAATACGGTCCGACCGGCGGATGCTTGTCAGGAAAAATGAAAATCACTTCCGGGCAGGCCCGGAAGTGATGCGGTTGACCAGCCGCCGCCGATGGCGGCGGGGCAAAGTCATGCCGGCACGAAGCGGCGGGCGTAAGCGTTGCCGTCCGCACCGAACAGATGGCAATCCTCGCCGGAGAAGATGAACTGGCGCAGTTCGCCCGCCTTGACCGGTACGTCGCCATCAAGCACGGCGATTAGCGGCGTCTCGTCGTCGCCGCGATGGGCCTGCACGATGGTCTGGTGGCCGAGGCGCTCGACGAAGGTGACGGTGACGGGCAGGCCGCCCTCCATGCCGAGCTTGATGTGTTCCGGACGGATGCCCAGCGTTCCGTCCTCGCCAACGGTCGCCCCGGTGGTTTCGACCGCCACCTTCAGGGTCGGCACCCCATCGCCGGCAACGGTGATGCCGTCGGCATCGACCGCGCTCGCCTTCACCTTCAGGAAGTTCATCTTCGGCGAACCGATGAAGCCGGCGACGAACAGGTTCTGCGGTTTGTGGTAGAGTTCCAGCGGCGCGCCCACCTGCCGAACGTTGCCTGCATCCAGCACGACGATTTTGTCGGCCAGCGTCATGGCCTCGACCTGATCGTGCGTCACGTAGACCATGGTCGAGCCGAGGTCTTCATGCAGCTTGGCAATCTCGGCGCGGGTCGAAACGCGCAGCGCCGCGTCTAGGTTGGACAGCGGCTCATCGAACAGGAAGATCTTCGGCTCGCGAACGATGGCGCGGCCGATGGCAACGCGCTGGCGCTGGCCGCCGGAAAGCTGGCCGG
The DNA here is from genome assembly GCF_041320595.1 of Pleomorphomonas sp. PLEO. Taxonomy (NCBI): domain Bacteria; kingdom Pseudomonadati; phylum Pseudomonadota; class Alphaproteobacteria; order Hyphomicrobiales; family Pleomorphomonadaceae; genus Pleomorphomonas; species Pleomorphomonas sp. PLEO. The sequence goes on along the minus strand of NZ_CP166625.1, from coordinate 3,938,022 downwards.
GCTTGCGGTCGAGCAGATGCTCGATATGCAGGATCTTGGCGGCCTTGGCGACTTTATCGGCGATCTCGGTCTTTGAGAAACCGGCGATCTCCAGCGCGAAGGCCATGTTGGCGTAGACCGACTTATGCGGATAGAGCGCGTAGGACTGGAACACCATGGCGATGCCGCGGTCCTTGGGGGCAATGTCGTTGCACAGCTTGTCGTCGATCAGGATCTCGCCGGAGGTGATCTCCTCGAGACCGGCGACCATCCTGAGCAGCGTCGACTTGCCGCAGCCGGACGGGCCGACGAAGACGACGAATTCGCCATCGCCGATGTCCATGTCGACGCCCTTGATGATATCCACCCGTCCGAAGCTCTTGCGCACGTTGCGCATCGTGAGGCTGGCCATGTGGTACTCCCTTGTTTCCTTGACACCGGCGGGTTCCGTCTTCCCAGAACCGCACGCGCGGGTATTGCCTAATGTTCAGCCGATCACTTCACCGAGCCGGCCGTCAGGCCGCGGACGAAGTAGCGCTGGAGCGAGAAGAAAACGATCAGCGGCAGCAGCATCGACACGAAGCCGCCGGCGGTGAGCAGATGCCAGTCGGAGCCGCGTGAACCCACCATATCGGCAAGCCGCATGGTCAGCACCTGTACGCCCGGTACGTTGCCAATGAAAATCAGCGCCACCAGGTAATCGTTCCAGACCCACAGGAACTGGAAGATGGCAAAGGAGGCGAGGGCTGGCGTCGACAGCGGCAGTACCAGCCGCCAGAAGATCTTGAAGTGCGATGCGCCATCGACGATCGCCGCCTCCATGATCTCGCGCGGCAGCGTCGAGATGTAATTGTAGAGAAGGAACACCGCGAGCGGCAGGCCGAAACCGGTATGCGCCAGCCAGACCGCCATGTAGGTACCGTTGAGCCTCAGGTGGACGTAGTCGGTGAGGACCGGCACCAGTGCGATCTGTAGCGGCACCACGAGAAGCGCCACCATCAGCGCGAACACCAGCTTGCGGCCGGGAAAGCGCATCCAAGCGAAGCCATAGGCGGCGAAGGCGGCCATCAGGATCGGGATGACCACGGCGGGGAAGGTGACGGCCATCGAGTTGATGAAGGCGTCGGACATGTCCTCACCCCGGCGGGCCGCCTCTTCGCCGTTACCCTCAATGGTAACGCTCTTGCCGGCCAGCACGTCGTGATAATTCTGCAGTGTGGTGGCCGGCACGCCGGTCCACTCTTTCTCCTGCACCTGCACGGTTCCGGCGCGTCTGTTGCCGATCCAGATGACACGCTTGCCGTCGGGCGACTCCACGCCCTGGCGAAGCTGCTCGAAGGTGCCGGTAGCGCCCTCGAAGTTCATGACGCCGCTACGATCGATCGATGGATCAGGCGTGAACTGCTCGGTCGTCACCCAGACGCGGTGCGGCAGGATGGTCCACCAGCCCGATGACATGATCTCGTCGCGCGGACGGAACGAGGAGACGAACAGGCCGAGCGTCGGGATCAGCCACAGCAGGCAGATGACGGCCAGCGTGGTGTTGACGAAGACGCGCGGGTAAGGGCTGCCCTTTGACTTGGCCATCACAGGGCCTCCCTCTTATTGAACTGGCGCAGGTTGTAGACCATCACCGGAACGACGGTCAGCAGCAGGATGATGGCGATTGCCGAGCCGAGGCCAAAGTTACGGTTGACGAAATACTGGTTGTAGAACTGGGTGGCGATCACATCGGTGCCATATTGGCCGCCGGTCATCACCAGGACCACGTCGAAGATCTTCAGCGTGAAGATGATGACGGTAGCCGACACGGTCACGACGGTGCCCATGATCGAGGGAATGATGATCGAGAAGAAGATCTTGAACTCACCGGCGCCATCGACGCGGGCGGCCTCGATGATATCGGTCGGCACAGACTTGATGGCGGCCGAGAACAGCACCATGGCATAGCCGGTCTGCATCCAGACGACGATGACGATCAGGAACAGATTGTTCCAGGGCTGCAACATGGCGATCCAGGCCTGCGGCTCGCCGCCGAGCGCGACGACGATGGCATTGAGCAGGCCGATCTGCACGTCGGCGGGGTCGCGGACAGCGTAGATGAACTTCCAGATCACGCCGGCACCGACCAGCGAGATGGCCATCGGCATGAAGATGATGGCTTTGGCGAGGTTCTCGAACTTACTGCGATCGGCCAGCGCCGCCACGAGCAAGCCGAACACGATGGTGAAGCTGGCGCCGAACACGATCCACAGCACGTTGTTGCGGAAGGTGACCAACATGAACGGCTCGGTGAACACCGTTATGTAGTTGGCAAGCCCGACAAAATTGGTGCCGTCGCGATCAAACAGGCTGGCGATGAACGTTCGCACGGCCGGCAGAGCGAGGAAATAGACCACAAAGGCGATCGCCGGAAAGACGAAGACGATCGGCGTGAGGCGCCGTTGCCACTGCGATGACGTGAACTCCACCAACTGGTTGGCGACCAGATAGAGGATCGCCATGCCGCCGCCGCCCCATATCATGGCGAACAGGGCAACCACTAGCTTCGGCGCCTGGCTGTCGCGCAGCACGAAGAAGCCCTCGAACAGCACGAGTGCCGCGACGATGCCGCCAAAGAGGGTGAGAAGTGCGCGATTTCGCCGTCGGCGGGCGCGCGCAAGTTCAGCGGAATGCTCGTCCGCGTCGGGATTGAGAAGCGTCATGTCTGTCCCCCGGAGCGCGACCCCGTGGCGGCCGGCTCTTGCCTGTGCAGTGCGGCGTTTGAAAAGCCGGGTACTTCGACCAGACCTTCCCAGTCTGGTTTCGACCCGATCGACGGATTCCGGCCAGATACCCAGCTTGGAGACCGGCATTGGCCAGGACGTAAGGCTTCGCTCCGTCCGATAAACCCGCATGAAAGGTCGGTTTGGAAGAAGACGCTTGCTGCAAGCATCGTCATGCTCCGTCCCGCCTTTGAGGTCGCGGCCCCCACATTTTTGCGAGCGGGGGCACGCTTGTCGTAAGTCTTAACCGAAAGTCAACCTTGTTGACCATTCGGATTAAGTCGAGGACTTACTTCTTCGGCCAGGAAGCGTCGATGTCCTTGAGGGCGGTGTCGAGATCGGTCGTACCGGACACCCAGGCGGTCATCTGCTTCCAGAACGAACCGGCGCCGACTTCGCCCGGCATCAGATCCGAACCGTCGAAGCGGACGGCGGTGGCGCCGGCCAGGATCTCGGCGACGCCCTTGTCGACGTCGTTCTTGTACCAGGAGAGATCGGCATCCTTCTGCGGGGCGATGGCGCCGCCAACGGCGAGCCAGGACTTCAGATGCTCGGCCTTGGCGAAGTACTGCATGACCGCTTTGACTTCTGGACGGTCATTGAAGGCACCCCAGATGTCGCCACCAACTTCCACCGGCTTGCCATAGGCAGGATCGATACCCGGCAGGTAGAAGAAGGAATAGTCGACGCCAGCCTTGGCCTTCTCAGGGAAGAAGGCGGTGATGAAGTTGCCCTGCTTATGCAGCCAGCACTTCGGCGGATCGGAGAACATGTTGACCGGCGAGTCGCCGAAGCTGGTCGATACGATGCCCTTACGGCCGCCGTAGACGTACTTCTCGTCGAGCCAGATCTTGCCGATCAGTTCGGCAGCGTGCTTCACCTCGGGCGAGGAGAAGGGCAGTTTGCCTTCGGTCCACTTGTCGTAGTTTTCGAGCGAGGTCGTGCGCAGCAGGAACTCCTCGAGCCAGTCGGTCGCCGGCCAGCCCGTGGCGGCACCAGACTCGATACCCACGCACCACGGCGTATCGCCATCGGTGACGATCTGGTTCTGCAGAGCTTCAAGCTCGGTCCAGGTTGTCGGCACCTTGTAGCCGGCAGCGTCGAAGGCCTTCTTGGGATACCAAACCAGGCTCTTGACGTTCACGCGCTCCCACACGCCGTAGAGACCGGGCTTGCCGTCCTTGCCTTCCTTGGTCGCCATGTCCACCCAGCTGGGGATGTACTGCTGCAGGAAGTAGTCCTTGTTGCTGGAAAGGTCGACCAGCTTGCCGGCCTTGGCGAAGTTGGCGAGCAGACCGGGCTGCGGGAAGTCGGCGATGTCGGGCGGGTTGCCAGCGTCGGAACGCGTGGCGATCGTCGCCTCGAACTGCTTCGAACCCTCATACTGAATGTCGATACCGGTGGCGTCCTCGAAAGCCTTGACGGTATCGTTGAAGCGGACTTCGTCGCCAGCGGTGAAGGGGCCAAAGGCCGTGACCTTGGTGCCCTTGAATTTGCCGGCGAAGGCATCGGCCAGTTCCGACGGGGAATTGTCCGCGGCGGCGGCGGCCGTGACGACGGCGAAAGCGGCGAAAGCTGACGCCATCAAGCAAGCGTTAAGCGATTTCAGTTTCATGCAAACCTCCCAACTCGGGTCCTAAAGAACAATCGCGCACCACGCGCGATTTTGACGCCTTCCCCTCGACGGAAAGCGGCGGCGTCATCAGCGTGGCGGAGCAGTCGTCCTGCGCACGATGAGTTCGACGGGCAAAAAATCGCAGATTGGTGCCTCCTCCGGCTCCTCTATTCGCCTGAGAAGGGCCTCGACGCTGCGACGCCCAGATTCAAAAAGGAGCTGACGGACCGTCGTCAGCCCCAGGAAATCAGACATCTCGATGTCGTCATACCCAACGATCGACAGATCGCCGGGAACATCGAGTCCCAAATCGCGGGCAGCCTCGAGCACGCCCAGAGCTTGGGTATCATTGGAGGCGAAGATCGCCGTGGGCCTTTCGGAAAGGCTCAGCATCTGATGCGCGAGCTCCCGGGCGACTTCGCGGCCAAAGCGACCGTCGAGGTGATACTCAGGACGGAGAGCGATGCCCGCCCCGGCCAGCGCCTGGCGGTAACCTTCAAAACGGTCTTCACTCGACGTGAAGTTGAATCCTGCCTGTGGAATGTCGCCGATATAGCCGATAAGCCGGTGTCCGAGATCGATAAGGTGTTGAGTAGCCATACGGCCACCTTCAATGTCGTTAATAACGATACGGTCAAAGGGCTCGCAAATCGGGTTGCTGACGTCGACGAAGACAATCGGAACGGACGACCGCTGAAAGCGCACGACATCCGGCACCAACGGCGGCAGAGAAATGACAATGACGCCGTCGATGCGACGCGGATCGGGAACGGTTCGAAAGTAGCGGTCTCGCTTCTCCGCGGCGTCGACATTGTAGATGACGACGTCATATCCGTTGGCCGATGTGGTTTCTTCAATGCCGTGCAGCCGCTCGACGAAAACCGAACGCGTAAAGAAGGGCGCAATGACAGCAACGCTCTGCGTTTTGCCTAGCGACAACCCCCGCGCGGCCAAGCTGGGCACGTAATTGAGGTCCTGAACTGCCCCCATGACTTTGGCACGTGTTGTTTCGGACACGCGCGGATTGTCATTCAGCACCCGCGAGACGGTGCCAAGGCCGACTCCAGCTCTCTCAGCTATGTCTTTGATGGTCGGGCGCATGTGGACAAACATGTTGTGGAAGCGTTTCCATGGGGTAACACAGGAGGCGTCGCTGAGCAATAGACGCAACTTCGACTTAGGTCCAAGAGGGTAGTTTGCGAGGGTCGTGGGTCTCCTGGGGCTGGGTCGTTGAAAATTCAATACTCTTTGGCAAAGCCACTGAAAACGATACGACTAAAGGTCTAGGCCCTTTTCTGGGTTGGATGCAAGCTCACCTTGGGTTTGTACGTAGGCCGATGGGATGCCTCGCCCAAGCCGGCGCGGTTTACGGCGCTTTCGATTGCGTGTGATCAGTCGCTTTTCCCGTTTTGTCCGGTAGCAGGCATGCCTGTGTGGTGGAACAAATTTTGTGGATTTGAAACGTTGTCGGCGAACGAGTATCGTCTATTGCGGTGGGCGCGTCATTTGCCCGGTTGGCCAAATTGAGCCGCCGGCGCGAAATCGTCCAAAGATAGAGTCTGTGGAATTTGACAATCAAAGGTAGATCGAACCGGTGATATGCTCGGCTTTAGCAAGGACGAGGGGCTGGCCGATTACCTTTTTCGGTTGTCGCTGCTAGTCCGATTCTCGCTGCGATGGGCAAAAGGGGGAGGTTGCCCTGGGCGTTCGAAGAGACCACCGTGCGGCTCTGTTTCGACTTACGAGTTGAAATCGGTAGACAAGCAGCCGAGCGGTGTGAGGCGTCGGAGCGGCCTCGGTATGGCCGCAGGGAGGGGAGCGTGGTGTTTGGACATTTCAGAGGACGTTCGCCGCTGCGACGGGTTTGGAACCGGTCGGACGTCGAGCCGGAGTCCCTTCGAGAATATGATGCCTTCGGGCCGTGGCTTTTGCAGGTCAAGTCGGCCGCCGAAATGCCCCGGCGGTTCCGGTCGGCTTACGCGGGACTCTCGGACGCTGACTATCTGATCAAGATCCCACGTTCCATCGACCGGCGTGATGCCTATCCCGGCGCGGATCTCTATGGTGAGGTTTTCGCGTTGGATGCGGACGGCTTTACTCTTCTTGAGGCCGTTGACGATGCGGAAGGATTTGTCAGTCGTCAGGTCACCTGGGACGATGTGGCCGCTGTCAGGGTTGTGAGCAACCTCCTGCATGCCGATTTCGCGTTGCTTCTCAAGGAGGGCGACGCCTTGACGGTGACCTATAATTCCGTCTCCGCCGATCTGATGACCCGAGTCATAGCCTTCGTCCGCCAGCATTGCGTGGAGCCGGACGATTTTGCCTCCAGTTCGACCAACGACGCCGAAGAGTTTGAGGATTTCTTTTTCAACGCCATGCTGGCCGAAGAGCGTCACGGCGGTCAGTTCATGTTGCCGGTTCACTTCGAAGCGCCGGGAAAAGCCTGCCGCAATGCGCAGAACCGGCGTCGTGTGACCACCGGTTTGCTGATCCTGTTGTCGGCAAGCGAACTCGTGGTCATTGATCGAGATACGCCGATGAGGCGGCGCTTTTTCGCCCACTACATTTACCGCAAGACTTACCTCAATTTGAACTCCGTCCGGGCGTTTCGCCTTCAGCCGCCGCCCGACAGCGTGCCTGGGCATTTCATGATGCTGGAGCTGATCCTCGAGCAGCAGCGCTTGGGCATTCCCTGTTTCAAAACACCGGATCGGGTGATCGAGCTTCTGCGCCGGCGTGGCATCGTTCGGCTTTGAGGCGAGGTCGCCTCATCCGGCTCTCCGCCGGACGAGGCTGATGATTTGCAGCAGGGTGGCAACGAGCCCGAAAGCTGCGCCAAGCGTGGAGACAGCAAACCAGCCTCCTTGGGGCCAGACGGCGCTCGCAAGTGCGGAGCCCGCTGCTCCACCCAGGAACATCAGCCCCATGAAAAGAGTATTGATGCGGGCGCGCGCCTCTGGGCGCAGAGCGTAGATGATGTGCTGGTTGGAGATGAGTGCGCTCTGAACGGCGAAATCGAGCACCACCACTCCCACGACGAGGCCAAGGACCGACGACCATAGGCCAAAGACGGCCCACGCAGCCAACGTCAAGGCGGCGCCGAGAGCGATGACCCCGTGAGGGCCGCGCCGGTCCGCGACATGGCCAGCCAGAGGTGCGGCCAGGATGCCGACAAGCCCGACGACACCGAACAGCCCGGCGATATCGGCGCCAAAGCCGAAGCGCGGATCCTCAAGGCGAAGGGCAAGCACCGTCCAGAAGGCAGAGAAGGCGGCGAACAACAGGGCCTGTGTGACGGCTGCCAGGCGCAGTTCGGAGAACTCGCGGAAAAGATGGACGAGCGAAACCATCAGACGGCGGTAGCCGAGGTCGCCGCCGGGCTGGCTCTTGGGGAGACGGAGGCCCATCCACAGCGCAGCGCCGAGGGCGAGAGGGACGCCGAGCCAGAACATGGCGCGCCAACCGGCGTGCTCGCCAACGAATCCGGCCACCGTACGGCTGAGCAGAATGCCGGAGAATAGACCGGCCATCACCGTGCCCACGGTGGCGCCTCGCCGTTCCGGTGCCGCCAGATGAGCGGCGAACGGTACCACTTGCTGAGCGACCGTTGCTGCGAGGCCGACCACAAAGGAAGCGGCCAGCATCAGCGCCGCGCTGGGGGCCATCGCCGTCGCGGCCAGCGAGACCGCCAGCAAGAAAAACTGCCCAACGATCAGCGCTCGCCGTTCGAGAATGTCGCCAAGCGGCACCAGAAGGAACAACCCGGCTGCGTAACCCAACTGGGTCGCGGTTGGGATGTAGGGTGTGAGTGGACTCTGCAGGTCGCTTTGCATCACGCCGAGCAGCGGCTGGTTGTAGTAGATATTGGCGACCGCGATCCCGGCGGCGGCGGACATGGCAATGGTGAGGCCGCGGGAGAGCCCGTGCACTGTAACGCCAAGGGTATGGGTGGAGGAGGTCATGGTGGACTCCGCGCCATTTGGCGCTGGTGTGGGAGGTGGAAGCTGTCGTTGATGGTACAAATCATAACGGGATTGCGTATAGTGCGATCCATCGATAGGCCCGCATAACGGAAATCGATAGAATGAATGTGGACTGCGTTGCCATTTTCGTAGAGGCGACCCGGACTGGCAGCTTGGCCGCGGCCGCTCGCAAGCTTGGACTGGCGCCGATGGCAGCCTCTCGTCGGCTCGCCGCGCTCGAAGCCGAACTCAGCGTTCGGCTGGTCCACCGCACGACGCGGGCACTGGCATTGACCGTCGAGGGCGAAGCCTTTCTACCCTATGCCGAAGCTATGCTGGAGGACGCAGCCAACGCCCGCGCCGCTGTCCGCCCCTCGGCTACTGGCGCTGCCGGGCTTCTGCGTGTCACGGCCTCGGTCCCGTTCGGCCGCAAGGTGGTCAGCGCCATGCTGCCGGCCTTTCTCTTTGCCAATCCGGATCTTAGCGTCGACTTGCTGCTCACCGACAGTGTGGTGGATATCGTATCGGCCGGTGTGGATGTTGCGATCCGCATCGCTCCATTGCGCGACAGCACGCTGGTCGCCCGTCGTCTCGCCGACAGTCCGCGCCGTCTTTATGCCTCGCCCGGCTATCTCGCCGCCTCCGGCACACCGCGCCGACTCATCCAACTCGATGAGCATCAATGTCTGATGCTGTCCGGTGCCACGCATTGGACCTTCACGGTCGGCGGGCGAATGCGGCGAGTACGCGTGGCAGGACGTTGCTCCAGCAATTCGATAGACGCGCTCCATGAAGCCTGTCTTCGGGGGCTGGGTGTGGCGTTGCTTTCCGAATGGAACGTAACCGACGACGTCGCCACCGGTCGGCTCGTGCCGGTGCCGCTAGAAGATGCCGAGCCGGAGACCCTTGGTATTTGGGCACTTTATCCGACGGCGAGGCTGGTCCCGCCAAAGGCTCGGGCATTCGTCGAGGCGCTGAAGCTACATCTTGAACGGGGCAGGGTATAACCGTGCTCGGTTGAGGGAATGAAGCGAAACCATCTAATTTTATTGAAATGCCTCTTGCGCCCGTCTGGCTACCGGCCTATACGCCGGCCGCCTGGGCAGCTACGCCCGATGCAAGGATGGACACCGCAATGAATGACAGCCTGATCGCAGATCTTATTTTCCCTGCCATCAGGACTCGTATTCATGCCCGTTTCCATCACGCTTTCCGGTCTCAGCTATTCTACGCCTGACGGCCGTTCTCTCTTCGATAATCTGAACATCGTTTTCGGCGCTGAGCGCACCGGTCTTGTCGGTCGCAATGGCGTGGGCAAGTCGACCTTGCTTCGGCTGATCGCCCACGAACTGCCTCCGCGCTCCGGCAGCATAGCGGTCGGTGGACGTCTTGCCGTGTTGCGCCAGATCGTCGCGCCACCGCCCAATATGAGCATTGCCGATCTGTTCGGCGCTCGCGAAGGATTGGCCCTGCTCGATCGAGCTGAAGCCGGCGAGGCGAGCCTTTCCGAGCTGGCCGCCGCCGACTGGACGCTGCCGTCGCGTCTGGAGGCAGCACTTTCTCGATTGAACCTTGTCGTTCGGCCGGATACGCCGCTCGCCGCACTATCGGGGGGCGAGACGACGCGGGCGGCCTTGGCGGCGCTCGTCTTTGATGAGCCGGACATGCTTCTGCTCGATGAGCCGACCAATAATCTCGACCGCGATGGTCGGCAGGCGGTGGCCGACCTGCTGGCGGGCTGGCGTGGCGGAGCGGTCGTCGTCAGTCATGATCGCGACCTGTTGGAAAGCATGGACGCCATCGTCGAGCTCACCTCGCTCGCCGCCAGCCGCTATGGCGGCGGCTGGAGCGCCTATCGAGCGCGCAAGGCCATTGAGCTGGCGGCCGCCCGTCATGATGTTGACGATGCCGAACGACGGCTTCTTGGCGAGCGACAAGCCGCACAGGCTCAAGCGGAAAGACAAGCGCGGCGGGCCGGGGCAGGCGCGCGCAAGGCGGCGAGGGGAGATATGCCGAGGATCGTGACCGGCGGTCTCGCGCGTAAGGCCGAGGAGACGCGGGCCGCCGATGCTCGTCTCGCAGAGCGTCACATGGCAATGGCTACCTCGGCCGCGGAGGAGGCCCGCGGCAAACTCGAAGTCCTCGTGCCATTCTCCGTCAGCTTACCGCCATCCGGCCTCGTTGCCGATCGCCTTGTGCTCAGGCTCGACCATGTCTGTGTCGGTCATGGCAGTCGAATGCTCGTCCGCGACCTGTCGCTGGAGGTAAGGGGGCCGGAACGCGTTGCCATCACCGGTCCCAACGGCTCCGGCAAGACGACGTTGCTGCGAGCGATCACTGGTGACCTCGCCCCACTTTCTGGCACAGTTGACCGGCGCGTCGACTTCGCCTTTCTCGACCAGGGAGTCTCTCTGCTCGACGAGACGACGACGATCCGCGACAATTTCCGACGCCTCGATCCTGGCGCCGGTGAAGAGGCCTGTCGAGCCAGTCTGGCCCGGTTCAAGTTCAGGGCCGACGCGGCTCTCAGAACGGTTGGCAGCCTGTCGGGCGGCGAGCGGCTGAGGGCAGGGCTCGCCTGTGTGCTCGGCCGCGCCCGGCCGCCGCAACTCGTCATCCTCGACGAGCCAACCAATCATCTGGATGTCGAGTCGATCGAGACCGTCGAGGCTGGCCTTCGCGCTTATGATGGATCACTTCTGGTTGTGAGCCACGACGAAGCCTTTCTCAAGGCAATCGGCATCACCCGGCGGATCGGCCTCGCTATCGAGGGAGAGGATAGGCGTCCAACGTGAGCCGGCGGTACGACCTCGGTATGGGAATCATAATCGATTGAATCCCCTCGATCCGGGCATTTGGGTTAGATAATTGCTTGGCGGGCGATCGTCTGGGAATGCTTTTGCGCCCGACTTAGTATAAACTACGTATTGGATACGTAATGGCGCGTAGAACTTTTGGTGAAAGTCGTAACCGGATCGTGAGCGATAGGAAAAAGCGCGGAAATTAGCCGAAATGCTCAGTTGACGGACTTCTAAAGCGAGATTTGTTCGCGTTTTGTTCCTTCGTTTCCGCCTATCCGTTAGCTTCCTTGTACGGTCTTACAACGATTGATCCCTCATACTTCAGTCGGTATTGTCTTTTTCAGGAACGCTAATCCGGGCCGCTCGGTTATGGGTGCCGGGCGTTGGAGAGACTGGTAGGAGAGTTGACTGTCATGGGGTTGTCTGATGGGGCCGTATGGTTCCCGACGATGCTCTTTTGTGGTGTAGTCGCCAGGACAGATGTCTCTTTCTTCAGGCTGCGGACCTTACCCACACCTGTCGGCGCATCGTCTCATAAGTCCTCTCTCGCAAATGAGACCGGAACGGGCGGCGATATGTCCATCGGAGAAAGCTGATGTCACAAGCTCCTACCAAGAATGCCAAGCTGATTGCCTGGGTCGACGAAGTCGCCAAGTTGACGACCCCGGACCGCATCTACTGGTGCGATGGTTCGCAGGAAGAATATGATCGTCTCTGCCAGGAGCTGGTTGACGGCGGCACCTTCACGCGCCTGAATGCCAAGAAGCGCCCGAATAGCTTCCTCGCTCGTTCCAATCCGTCGGACGTCGCTCGCGTCGAGAGCCGCACCTTCATCTGCGCCAAGACCAAGGATGAAGCCGGCCCGACCAACAACTGGGCTGATCCGGCCGAGATGCGCGCCACCATGACAGGCCTGTTCAAGGGCTGCATGAAGGGCCGTACGATGTACGTGATCCCCTTCTCCATGGGTCCGCTCGGCTCGAAGATCGCCCAGATCGGCGTTGAGATTAGCGATAGCGCCTATGTCGCCGTGCACATGCGCATCATGACCCGCATGGGTACCAAGGTGCTCGACGTGCTCGGCAACGCCGACTTCGTCCCTTGCATCCATTCGGTCGGCGCGCCGCTTCAGGCCGGCCAGAAGGACGTCGCCTGGCCTTGCAACGACACCAAGTACATCGTCCACTTCCCCGATACCCGTGAGATCATGTCCTACGGTTCGGGTTATGGTGGCAATGCGCTGCTCGGCAAGAAGTGTCTGGCGCTCCGCATCGCTTCGGTCATGGCCCGCGACGAGGGCTGGCTGGCCGAGCACATGCTGATCCTCGGCGTCAAGAACCCCAAGGGTGAAAAGGCCTACGTCGCCGCCGCCTTCCCGTCGGCTTGCGGTAAGACCAACTTCGCCATGATCATCCCGCCCAAGGCCTATGCCGGCTGGGAGATCACCACCATCGGCGACGACATCGCCTGGGTGAAGCCCAACGCCGATGGCGAGCTGCGCGCCATCAACCCCGAGAACGGCCTGTTCGGCGTTGCCCCCGGCACCAACGAAGTGTCGAACCCGAACGCGCTGCGCACGCTGCATGCCAACTCCATCTTCACCAACGTCGCGCTGACCGACGACGGTGACGTGTGGTGGGAAGGCATGACCGACGAGGCTCCTGCCCATCTCATCGACTGGACCGGTCAGGACTGGACCCCGGGCTGCGGCCGTCCCGCCGCTCACCCGAACAGCCGCTTCACCGCTCCGGCGAGCCAGGTGCCGTCGATCGATCCGGACTGGGAGAACCCCGCCGGTGTGCCGATCTCGGCCTTCATCGTTGGCGGCCGCGTCGCCACCGCCTTCCCGCTGGTCATGCAGTCGTTCAGCTGGAGCCACGGCGTCTATCTTGCCGCCACCATGGGTTCCGAGCAGACGGCAGCGGCCGAGGGTACCGGCATGCGCCGCGATCCCTTCGCCATGCTGCCCTTCTGCGGCTACAACATGGGCGACTATTGGGCGCACTGGCTCGACATGGGCCGCAACCTGCCGAAGGCGCCGGGCATCTTCCGCGTCAACTGGTTCCGCAAGGACGACAACGGCAAGTTCATGTGGCCCGGTTACGGCGAGAACATGCGCGCCCTCGAGTGGATCGTCGGTCGTGTCAAGGGCGAGGCTGACGCAGTCGAGTGCCCCTATGGTCTGGTGCCGCGCTACGCCGACCTCAACATGAAGGGCATCGACTTCTCCAAGGCCAAGTACGACGCCATCCTCAAGGTCAACAAGACCAAGGCTGTCGCCGAGGCTGAGGACCAGGGCAAGTACTTCGCCCAGTTTGGCGCTCATCTTCCCAAGGAAGTGGAGCTTGAGCGTCAGCTGTTCGCAGCCCGTCTCGACCGTTCGCCCGACGTTTGGGAAATTAAGGACTGATAGGCAGGCACTAAGCCAAACCTATCCTCTGACAATATAAAGGACGGCCCCTGGAAGCGGGGGCCGTCCTACTTTTGAAAGGGGGACTGGTGCAATTCTCGATATGCGCGATTGCCGCTGTTTTGTGCCTTAGGGCGCCTACCGAAGCTGTCCCAAACCTTGGGTGGTAAAGGCGTCAGTCCACCGTGTCCCGATCCGTCCGTTGCGAGAAAACCTCCTTGGCCGCGAACAGACCGTTGAGCGCTGCCGGAAAACCAGCGTAGACGGCCATCTGCATGATGACTTCGGTGACCTCAGAGCGGGAGAGGCCGACGTTCAAACCGGCCTCTATATGGACTTTCAGTTGCGGCGTGGCGTTGCCGAGTGCCGTCAGCGCGGCGATGGTGGCAATTTCCCGCGCTTTGAGATCGAGACCGGGGCGGCTGTAGATGTCGCCGAAGGGAAACTCGAACAGGTAGGTTGCGAAATCGGGGGCGATGTCGGCAAGCGCGCTGATCACCTTGGCCCCGGCCTCGCCGTCGATTTCAGCGAGCGCGCGCTGTCCGCGTTCCAGCCGGCTTTCGCCGCCGTTCCGGTGGTGTTGCGTCATAGTTTAGCGTCCTCTGTTGCTCGTCGGCATATCCGGCGATCTTGGTGTCGAGGACGAGAAGGCAGGCTTGGAGTTCAGCCAGATGAGCGCGAACGCGTTCACGATGCTGTTCCAGCAATTCACGACGTTCGGCTTCCGTGCCGACGCCACGCTCCCTGAGGGCGGCATAGCGCAGCATCTCCCGGATCGGCATTCCAGTCGTTTTCAGACGACCGAGAAATTCGATCCAGATCAGGATGGATGCGTCATAGTCCCGTTGGCTCAATTGGTTCCGGTCGGCATAGGGAAGCAGCCCGATCCGCTCGTAATAGCGAATGGTATGAGCCGATAGCCCCGAACGCCTGGCCAGTTCACCGATCTTCATGAGCACCTGTTTCGTCACGACGCATAGGAAGCTACTTGTTAGAGTGCACTCTAAGTCAAGCGTGTTTTTGAGCTCTGGAAAAGGTAGGCATTCCCTACGGCGCGCGTGCGGCTGCGCTGAAACCATAGCCAAGGCAGTTTTCGCCATCCGGTTTAACACGAAGGCGAGGAGGCCGTGTCCCCGCGTATATCAAGGATGGCATCGGGGCCGTTGCTGAGGAGATGACGGTGAGCAGACTCAATCGCGAATGGCATGAGGCCAATCCCATGCCCAAAAACCCAACACCCGAGCAACGCATGGGCTGGCACGCTGGGCACGCCGCCCATTGTGCCTGCCGCGCCATGCCGGCCGGGGTAGTCCGGCTGTTCACGGAAAGAGGTGTGCCGCTTCCCGCTCAGCAAGGCGACAGCGCGCCGGCCGACCCGAAAGGCTGAACTGCTAGGCACCGCAACCGGCGAGAGATTTCGCTTTGGCCTGTTATTGATCTATACAGTAGATCAATCGCGCAGTCGTGATCGCTCGAGTCCCGCTCAACCGATGATTTTTCCTGGAACCTTTTTGGATTTCGGACATATTTATGAACGGGCCGCCGACAGGGGCCGCCGTCCGCTTCTGGCGGACCCGGCTCCGGACCAGACTCATTTTGGTTGCGTTGATCCTCTACGGCCTCGGTTGCAGTTTCAGTTGGTGCCATCGGACGTCTATGAGTTCGGCCTTGTTGAAGACCGCGAAACCGATGCCACCGCGATAGCGTAGGTGGGGGACCATGCGATGGTCTGGGCGGAAAACATTCTCCGCGGCCTGCTGAACAAGCTGGTGACGCGCGGTTCGTTCGAAGTCGAACTTTATAACGGAACACGTTGGACGTTTGGCGATGGCAGCGGCAAACGCATCGTCATCCGATTTGCCGACCGTAAAGTGGCGGCGGAGCTGATCCGAGATCCGGAAGTACGGTTTGGTGAACTCTACATGGATGGCCGGCTCGACCTTGTCGAGGGGACGCTTTACGAGATGCTCGACCTGCTGCTCCAACACGGCGTTGGCATGCGCAGGTTCACCGGCCGCAAGCTGTTTCTAATGGCCCGCAAGATGCGGCAAGTCCTGTTTGGCCGCAACACGCTGCTGCGCTCGCGTCGCAACGTCGTTCATCACTATGATCTCAACGCCGCTTTCTACGATCTGTTTCTCGATGCGGATCGTCAGTATTCCTGCGCTTATTACGCTGCGCCGGATATGACTCTCGAAGAGGCGCAGCGTGCCAAGTGCCGACATCTCGCCGCCAAGCTTCTGATCGATCCCGGTATGAGCGTGCTCGACATCGGCTCCGGCTGGGGCGGGCTTGGCCTCTATCTCGCCGAGGTGGGCGAGGCCCGTTGCGTCAAAGGCGTGACCCTTTCTGATGAACAGCTCGCGGTTGCCAGAAAGCGTGCTGCCGACAAGGGCTACGAACACGTGAAGTTCGAGCTTCAGGACTACCGCAACACGCGCGGCACCTTCGATCGCATCATCTCGGTTGGCATGTTCGAGCATGTTGGCCCCGAGAACTACGATACCTTCTTCCGCAAGACAGCGGATCTCCTGGCTGATGATGGCGTGTTCATGCTGCACACCATCGGCCACACCTCGACCCCTGGTCTCACCAACGGCTGGATCACCAAGTATATATTCCCCGGTGGCCATCTGCCGGCGCTGTCGGAAGTGGTGACCGCCGTCGAGAAGTCCGGCCTGATGATGGCCGACGTCGAAGTGCTGCGCCATCATTACGCCGATACGTTATGTGAGTGGCGCGCCCGTTTCATGGCCAAGCGCGACAAGGCACTTGCTCTTTACGACGAACGGTTCTGCCGTATGTGGGAATGCTATCTCGCCATGAGCGAAGCGGCGTTCCGTTTCCTTGATGTGGTCGTCTACCAGTTCCAGCTCACCCACAGAAACGATGTGGTTCCGATCACCCGCGACTATATCGCCCAACGCGAAGCGGCTCTATTCGCCCGCGAGAAGGCCCTGGGTGAGCCGACGGCGGCGGGGTCCTGGCGCGACCTGGCCACGGTAATCTCCGGCGGGTAAACAATAAAAAGCGTTCTCACCGCTCTCCCTCTTCTCCCCGTGGGGAAGGGCTGGAGAGAGGTGAGAGTGCATTATCGCATCGGCTGGCAGCCATTCGGCGTGTTAGCTCGTAAAGCGCGATGCCGCTGGTGGTTGCGACGTTGAGACTGTCGAATCCGCTGGCCATGTCGATGCGCACCGTCTCGGCTCCGGCCATTTCCAGGTCCGGCAGTCCCGGCCCCTCCGCTCCCAGAAGCAACGCCAGCGGCCTGTCAGTTGGCACCTCATCGAGCCGCCTGGATCCACGCGGTGAAAGGGCCAACACCCGATAATCCTGGGCGGATAGAGTGGCTGCGACGCTCGTTCCTGCGTCGAGGCGCAGGAACGGCACCTTCAGCGTGCCACCAACAGATACCCGGATCGCCTTGCGGTAGAGCGGATCACAGGAGGTTGCGTCGAGCACCATTGCGCCGACACCGAAGGCGGCGGCGTTGCGGAAGATGCCGCCCATGTTGTCGTGATTGGCGATGCCGACGAGACCGACCACGACGGGTGGACGGCTGGCGAGCAAGTCGGGGAGGGCAGGGGAAGAGGCGCGGCGGCCGAGGCCAAGGAGGCCGCGGTGAATGGGAAAGCCAACAATTGAGTCCATCAAGCCCTGATCGGCAACGAAGATCGGCAGGTCGTCCGGCGGCGCCCAAGCGAGTGCCGTATCGATCCGGTTGGCGGCGATCAGCAAGGCTTCCGGGCGAAAGAGCGAGCCCTTTGACAGGAAGACGGCGAGCACGCTCTCACCCTCAGCGATAAAGGCGTCACCGTGGGTCTGCCGAAGATCGCGATCGCGGACATTCATGAACGGCGCAAGGCGGGGGTCCGCTGCATCGACGATTGGAATGAGCATGGTTTAGCGTTTCGCTGTTTGGCGGCTGGACATAGGAGCGACACCGTTATTAGCTGAAGGGCGAGGAAGCCAGAAGATCATGCCCAGAGGATAATGAGATGTCCGCCCATCGACTGATCGGATTGTCCGCGGGAATTGCCGGCGCGGCCGGCGTGGCGACGCTTGCCGTCGGTGCGCACGCCTTCACCGGCGCCAACCTTGACGTGGCAGGAAACATCCTGTTGTTCCACGCCGCCGCGCTGTTGACTCTCGCCAACGCCGATGTCCAGCGGTTGCGGGGACTGTCGGCGCTGCTGTTTGTCGCCGGTTGCCTGATGTTCTCCGGCGACCTGATCTTCAAGGCGGTAACGACCAGAAGCCTGTTCCCATTGGCGGCACCTTCGGGTGGTGTCGCGCTGATCCTCGGTTGGCTCGTGGTTGCCATCGGGGCGTTGCTGCCGCGTCGGCTGTGAGGGCCGTTTTTCCCCGGATTCCGGCGGTGCGGCCTTGACTCTTGGACGGCCAGATGGTCGTGTCCGCCCCGAAAACTATTGAGGAAAGCCAACAGATGACCAACGCCTTCGTGTTTCCCGGTCAGGGCAGTCAGGCCATCGGCATGGGCAAGGCCCTCGCCGATCATTATGCCGCCGCGCGGGCGGTGTTCGATGAGGTGGACGAAGCTCTCGGTGAGAAGCTGTCCGACATCATCTTCAACGGCCCTGAGGACCAGTTGACGCTGACCGCCAACGCCCAACCGGCGCTGATGGCTGTCAGCCTGGCCGCGCTCCGCGCCTTGGAAGCCGAAGGAATCACCATCAAGCAGCATGCGGCCTTCGTTGCCGGTCATTCGCTTGGCGAGTATTCGGCGCTGGCCGCCGCTGGTGCGCTGACCGTGACCGACGCCGCCCGCCTGCTGCGCACGCGCGGTAACGCCATGCAGAAGGCCGTGCCGGTGGGCGAGGGCGCCATGGCCGCCCTGCTCGGTCTCGACTTCGACGCGGTGGTCGCTATCGCCAAGGAAGCCGCGCAGGGCGACGTCTGCGAGGCAGGCAACGACAACGCCCCCGGTCAGGTGGTGGTGTCCGGCACCAAGCTCGCCGTCATTCGCGCCGTCGACATCGCCAAGGCCAAAGGCGCCAAGCGCGCCATGCTGCTCAATGTCTCCGCTCCCTTCCACTGCCGGCTGATGCAGCCGGCCGCCGAGGCGATGGCCGAGGCGCTCTCCACGGCGACCATCACCGCGCCGATCGTGCCGATCTTTGCCAACGTGACCGCCGCGCCGACCTCCGATCCCGAGGCCATCCGCAAGCAGCTCGTCGCGCAGGTGACCGGAACCGTTCGCTGGCGCGAGAGCGTGTCGGCCATGGCTGGCGCCGGCGTCGACAAGTTCGTTGAAGTTGGCGCGGGCAAGGTGCTGTCGGGCCTTATCCGCCGCATCGCGCCGGCTGAAGGCGTGATCGACTTTGGCAAACCTTCCGACATTACAGACGTCAAGGCGCTTCTCGGTTTCGTCTGAGAGATCAAAATCACGCGGTATCTAAATACCGCATTGATTAAGTCATTGATTTATATGAATGGTGTGCCGCTCGTTCTGCTTGACAAACGAGCGGCATTTCCATATTTGAAGGCGCGACGGCGGCGCCCGGCAACGGGAGCCGCCCTTTCGTATCGGCAACGGTGCGAAAGATGAGACGAACCGGCCGCCTTTTCGGGGGCGGCCCAACCGGAAGACGGTAACGCCCATGACGACCTATACGGCGAAGCCGGCGAACATCGAGAAGAAGTGGGTCTTGATCGACGCCGAAGGCCTCGTGGTCGGCCGCCTCGCGACTGTAATCGCGATGCGCCTCCGCGGTAAGCACAAGGCCACCTACACCCCGCACATGGATGATGGCGACAATGTCATCGTCATCAACGCGGGCAAGGTGGTGCTGACCGGCCGCAAGTACACTGACAAAACCTACTACTGGCACACCGGCTACATCGGCGGCATCAAGGAGCGCAAGGCGCGCCAGATCCTCGAAGGTCGCTTCCCGGAGCGCGTGCTCGAGAAGGCTGTTGAGCGCATGATCCCTGAGGGTCCGCTTGGCCGTCGCCAGCTTTCCAACCTCCGCGTCTATGCCGGTTCCGAGCATCCCCATGCCGCCCAGCAGCCGGAAGTCCTCGACGTCAAGTCGATGAACAAGATGAACACGAGGCCTTGATCCATGGCTGAGCTCTCCTCTCTCGCTGAACTCGGCGCTGCTGACGTCGCTCCGGTGGCCGTGGCCCCGGTGTACGTCCAGAAGCTCGACAAGTTCGGCCGCGCGTATGCCACCGGCAAGCGCAAGAACGCCATCGCTCGCGTCTGGATCAAGCCGGGTTCCGGCAAGATCATCGTGAACGACAAGGAGTTCACCGTTTACTTCGGTCGTCCGGTGCTTCAGATGATCGTCCAGCAGCCGATTTACGCCGCTGCGCGTGACGGTCAGTTCGATATCATCGCCACCGTTGCCGGCGGCGGACTCTCCGGCCAGGCCGGTGCGTTGCGTCACGGCATCTCCAAGGCGCTGACCTACTACGAGCCGGGCCTGCGTGGCGTGCTCAAGAAGCTCGGCTTCCTGACCCGCGACAGCCGCGTCGTCGAGCGCAAGAAGTACGGCAAGCGCAAGGCTCGCCGGAGCTTCCAGTTCTCGAAGCGCTGATCCGGTTTTCGGATTTGCAATATGGAAAGGGCGGTGCCACTGGCGCCGCCCTTTTTTTCGATCATCAGCTTGGAAGGTTGAAGACGTCAGTCCTTCATCTTCAATCCCGGCGGGTCCGGCGGCAGCGGAATGAATTCCGTTTCGCCGACGATTTCCGGGAAGCGACGAGCACGCCAATCGGCCTTGGCAGATTCGATGCGCTCTTTCGACGATGAGACGAAGTTCCAGTAGATATGCCGCTTCTCGGGAAAAGGTTCGCCGCCGATAAGTACGAGACGTGTCGGTTCCGACGCCACCAGGATCACTTCGGCGCCCGGCTGGAAGACGACGAGCTGGCTTGGCGGAAAGACACCTTCCTGTCCCTCGATCCCCACACCGCCGTTAATCACATAGGCGGCGCGTTCGACATGGTCGGCCGGCACCTTGAAGCGTGCGCCGGCTTCGAGATGGACGTCGGCATACATCAGGTCTGAATAGACTGGCACAGGCGAGCGAGTGCCAAAGCCGTCACCAGCCACGAGCGTCATCCGTACGCCTGTCTCGGAGAGGGTGGGGAGAACAGCTTTGTCATGATGGCTGAAAAGGGGGGCTATTTCCTCGCTCGCCTTCGGTAGCGCCACCCAAATCTGTGTGCCAAACAGGCTGCCACCGGCCGTGTGCACCGCGGTCGGAAAACGCTCGGAATGGACGATGCCGTTGCCGGCCGTCATCCAATTGACCTCCCCGGCCCGGATGGTCTCCTTGTGGCCGGCGCTGTCGCGATGGATCATCTCGCCATCGAACAGGTAGGTGAGCGTCGACAGGCCGATATGCGGGTGCGGCCTCACGTCCTCCGCCTCCCCAGCACCGAACATCACAGGTCCCATCTGGTCAAAGAAGATGAACGGCCCAACCATGCGCCGCTGAGCCGATGGCAATGCGCGGCGCACCTTGAAGCCACCGAGGTCGCGGACATTCGGCAGAATGATTTCTTCAATTCGGTCGTTGCCGACCTTGCCGGGAATGCTCATGGCCAGTCCTTTCCTGTTGACGGATAGGATAGGTGGTTCTTCGCATGAACGGTAGTTGCCGTTTGTTGAACGGTGTTTTTATAGGCGCGGACAGACGAACCTGAAAAATAGGGGAGGCAATTCCAATAGCAACAAATAAAAAAGCAGGGCCGAAGCCCTGCTTTTTAGTTCCGCGTGTCAGCCCATAAAGCCTACAGATAGAAAGACCTCCCAATCCATCCGCTGGCGGCAGCGTTTTCCGCGCCTATATGGGTTTTCCCTCCCAAGACTCAGACCGCGATAACTGGAAGGCATTCTATATTTGCCTATTTTGACGGCCCCATTTACTGAAGCATTTCGTCTTTTGGCTGTGCCTTCCTTGTTTATGGCCGGTACCATACACTGCGATTTTTGGTTTGTCATCCATTTGTGCATAGGCTGCATGCTTGTTCAGCATGGGCATATTGGTTAGCAGTCCTTACGATGGAAATCGAGAAATATCGCTATATCAATGGGTTGTTGGAGGCGTCTGGAGCGGTTCCGAATTGGTGCCCTATGTGGGATTAGCCTCATAGACTAAAGTCATAGCGCTTAGCCGGACATCGCGTTGCTTTCGGCCTATCGGTGACCGATCGGTCTTGTTTTTTCAGGGTCGATGCGCTTTGAGTAGCGCGCTCATCCCAAAGCGCGAGAGGATTCCATGCGTCTCAGCCGGTATTTCCTGCCCATTCTCAAAGAGGCGCCTAAAGAGGCGGAGATCGTCTCGCATCGCCTAATGCTGCGTGCCGGCATGATGCGCCAGCAGAACGCTGGCATCTATTCCTGGCTGCCGCTCGGCCTCAAGGTGCTGAAGAAGATCGAGGCGATCGTCCGTGAAGAGCAGGATCGCTCCGGCGCCGTCGAGATCCTGATGCCGTCCATTCAGCCGGCTGACCTCTGGCGCGAAAGCGGCCGCTACGATGCCTACGGCAAGGAGATGCTGCGCATCATCGATCGCCATGAGCGCGAGATGCTCTACGGTCCGACTGCCGAGGAAGTGGTCACCGACATCTTCCGTACCTATGTCCGTTCCTATCGCGATCTCCCGCTGAACCTCTACAATATCCAGTGGAAGTTCCGCGACGAGGTGCGCCCGCGCTTTGGCGTGATGCGCGGCCGCGAGTTCCTGATGAAGGATGCCTATTCCTTCGATGTCGATCAGGCCGGCGCGCTGCGCGCTTATCACAAGATGTTCGTCGCCTATCTCCGGACCTACAAGCGGCTAGGGCTTACCGCCATCCCCATGCGCGCCGATACCGGCCCAATCGGTGGCAAGCTCAGCCATGAGTTCATTATCCTGGCTTCGACCGGTGAAAGCGCCGTGTTCTGCGACAAGGACCTGCTGGACCTGCCGGTACCGGGCGAAGACGTCGATTTCGCCGGCGATCTTTCGCCGGTCGTCGATATGTTCACCAGCCGTTACGCTGCCACCGACGAGATGCACGACGAGGCGGCCTTCGCCGCGCTGCCCGAGGAACGCCGCGTGTCGGCGCGGGGCATCGAGGTCGGCCACATCTTCTCCTTCGGCACCAAATATTCGGAGCCGATGGGCGCCAAGGTAGCCATGCCCGACGGCAGTGAGCAGCCGGTGATCATGGGCTCTTACGGCATCGGTGTATCGCGCCTCATCGGTGCCATCATCGAGGCGAGCCACGACGATGCCGGCATCATCTGGCCTGAGAGCGTCACACCCTTCGGTGCCGGTGTCATCAGCCTGCGCCCCGACGATGCGGCGGTCTCCGCCGCCTGTGAAGACGCCTATGCCAAGCTCTCCGCCGCCGGCAAGGATCCGCTCTATGACGACACGGCTGCGCGTCCTGGCGCCAAGTTCGCTTCGATGGATCTCATCGGTCTGCCTTGGCAGATCATCATCGGCCCGAAGGGCCTCGCCGACGGTGTGGTCGAGCTGAAGCGGCGCGCCACGGGAGAGAAGGAACTGGTGTCGCTGGAGTCGGCTATTTCCCGCGTCACAGAAAAGGCCTGATTGTCGCTGAAGAGGGGCGGTAATGTGCCGCCCCTTGTGGCTGTCCGATTCCGTCTGGAAAACGCGGAAACAGCAGCTTGCCAGCGGACGGAATTTGCTAGTCTCACGCGTCGCCGCTCGGTGGCGTCCGCGAGTCGGCCATCGGTCTTCGTGGCCGCGGCGCGGCGTTCCGGCGTTTGGAGGTCTTTGGATGAGCGAGGCGAAAGCGGGGCGTCCCTTCGCTCCCTTCGAGTGGAAACTGGCCGGTCGTTATCTGAGGTCTCGTCGCAAGGAAGCCTTCATCTCGGTGATCGCCGGCTTCTCTTTCGTGGGCATCATGCTGGGCGTTGCCACGCTGATCATCGTCATGGCGGTGATGAATGGCTTTCGCGGCCAGCTGATGGACAAGATCCTTGGCATCAATGGCCATGCCGTTGTCCAGCCGATCGATAGCCCGCTCACCGATTATGCCTCGGTAGCCGATCGACTGGCCGGGGTTGAAGGCGTCAAGATCGCCATGCCGTTCGTCGAAGGGCAGGTGCTGGCCTCCGGCCCATCCGGCGCTTTTGGCGTGTTGGTGCGTGGCGTGCGTAGCGCCGACCTTCAGAAGTTGCCGCTCGTCTACAACACCGTGCAGATCGGCTCTTTCGACAAGTTCGACGAGGGCGTTGGTATTGCCATCGGCCAGCGCCTCGCCGAGAGCCTTGGCGTGACGGTCGGCGACAAGGTCACGCTGGTCAGTCCCAAGGGCAATGTGACGGCTCTCGGCATGACGCCGCGCGTCAAGGCCTACCCGGTCGCCACCATCTTCAAGATCGGCATGAGTGAATACGACGGCACCTTTGTGTTCATGCCGATCGCCGAGGCCCAGAAATTTTTCATGATGGAGGACAAGGCTACCGCCATCGACGTCTTCCTCAACAATCCCGACGACATTGGGACGATCAAGGACAAGTTGACCGTCGATGCCGGGCGGCCGGTGCTGATCACCGACTGGCGACAGCGCAATGTCACCTTCTTCTCGGCCCTCGAAGTCGAGCGCAACGTGATGTTCATGATCTTGACGCTGATCGTGCTGGTGGCGGCGCTCAACATCGTCTCGGGCATGACCATGCTGGTCAAGGACAAGAGCCACGACATCGCTATTCTTCGCACGATGGGAGCGAGCCGCGGAGCTATCCTGCGTATCTTCCTGATCACCGGCTCGGCGATTGGCGTTGCCGGCACAATAGCCGGTTTCGGACTGGGGCTTGTCGTCTGCCTCAACGTCGAGAAGATCCGGCAGTTCGTGTCCTGGCTGACGTCGACGGAACTTTTCTCACCCGAACTCTACTACCTCAGCCAGCTTCCCGCCGATATGCAGATGCACGAGACGATCAGCGTCCTTATCATGGCGTTGGTGCTGTCGTTCGTCGCCACCATCTATCCCGCCTGGAAGGCGGCCCGTCTCGATCCCGTCGACGCGCTGAGGTACGAGTGATGCCGGCCATTGAAACCCTCATCACCGGCGTCGAAGATCCGGTCCTGAAGCTGGTCGGCATCGAGAAGTCCTACAAGGAGGGCACCGGCACGCTGCCGATCCTTCGTGGTTGCGACTTCAATCTGTTTGCCGGCGAATTGACCGCGCTGGTCGCTCCGTCCGGTGCCGGCAAATCGACGCTTCTTCACATAACGGGCCTGCTGGAAAAGCCTGATGCCGGTGAGGTTTTCATCGGCGGCAGATCCTGCGGTACGCTCGACGACGCCAACCGCACCCGCCTTCGCCGCACCGAGATCGGCTTTGTCTATCAGTTCCATCATCTTCTGCCGGAATTCAGCGCGCTTGAGAACCTGATGATCCCGCAGATGATTGCTGGCCTCGACCAGAAGGAAGCTGCCAAGCGCGGCAAGGATCTGCTTTCTTATATGCGGCTTGAGAAGCGGGGAACCCATCTCCCCTCGCAGCTTTCGGGTGGCGAGCGGCAGCGCGTGGCAATTGCCCGCGCCGTTGCCAATGCCCCAAAGGTGCTGCTCGCCGACGAGCCGACGGGCAACCTCGATCCGAAAACATCCCATTATGTATTCGACGCGCTGGCTGCGCTGGTGAGGGCCACTGGGCTCGCCGCCATCATCGCCACCCACAACATGTCGCTGGCCGAACGAATGGACCGGCGCATCACCCTCGACGAAGGGCGGATCGTCGAACTCGAGTGATCTTATAACCGCTTGCCGTATAGTTCTGGAGAGCCGGCCATGTCCCGCATCACCTACGTCAATGGGCGCTACGTTCCGTCGCGGGAGGCCGTCGTCAGCGTCGAGGATCGGGGCAACCAGTTCGCGGATGCCGTCTATGAGGCCTGTCAGATCAAGGATGGCGCCATCATCGATCTTCGCCGCCATCTCGACCGGCTCGACCGGTCGCTGGCCGAACTGAGGATTGCCGCGCCGATGAGTCGGGCGGCGATGACCCATGTGCTGCGGGAGGTTGCTCGTCGCAATCGGGTCGAGAATGGCTATGTCTACTGGCAGATCTCCCGTGGTGCCGCGCCGCGCGATCATGCCTTTCCCGTCGGCGTGAATCCGACCTTTACCGCGACGGCCAAGTCGCTGGACGTTGCCGCGGCTGCTCACCGCTATGAGAAGGGCGTGCCCGTCATCACCCTTCCCGACAACCGCTGGGAGCGCGTGGACATCAAGACGGTTGGCCTGCTGCCCAACGCGCTCGCCAAGCAGGCGGCGCGCGAGGCTGGCGCCTTCGAAGCGGTGTTCGTCGACGCCGAGGGATTTGTCACCGAGGGATCGTCCGCCAATGTCTGGCTAGTCGACGAAGAGGGCAGGATCGTCACCCGCCCGGCCGAGCGAGGCATTCTCCGTGGCATTACCCGGTCGGTCTTGATGGAGGTGGCGGCCGCCGAGGGTGTTCCGGTCGTCGAACGTCACTTCACAGTGGCCGAGATGAAGGCGGCACGGGAGGTATTCTTGACGTCGGCCGGCGCGATTCTTTGCCCCGTCGTGAGCATCGACGGCGAGGCGGTCGCCAATGGCGCTCCTGGCAGCGTCGCCGCCGGTCTGAGGCGGCGCTTCCATGATATCGCCGAGCGCACACCGATTTGACGGCCAAGGCCGCCTTGGGCAAAATTGTCACATGCTCTCCGAAACACGGATAGCACGAGCCCACCGACCGTGACACGCATTCGAAATGGACTGGTAATTTCCGACGCGCCCGGCGTAACCATAAGTCCGGGCGACGCGTAGCGTCGGTGTGGCGTTTGCCCCTCACAAAAAAACGAAGTCGAAAAGGCCGAATAAAATGGCGGACAAAGCCCAAAATCTTCAGGACACCTTCCTTAATCACGTCCGTAAGAATAAGATTTCGCTGACGATTTTTCTGATCAATGGCGTCAAGCTACAGGGCGTGGTCACCTGGTTCGATAACTTCTGCGTCCTCCTGCGGCGCGACGGGCATTCCCAGCTCGTCTACAAGCACGCCATTTCCACCATCATGCCGGCTCAGCCTTTGGCCCTTTTCGAAGGTAGCGAGGAACCGAACTGAGTCCGATGGGTTCCGTTGTTGTCCGCTCATGGATCGCTCCATGGGCGGCTTATCACGGAAATCAGTTATTGGCCGCGCGCGGCGCGGTTTTCGGGAGGTTAAGTGACCGACGAACAGGATCTTGAAGAGGGCGGCCGTCCTCG
Organism: Pleomorphomonas sp. PLEO; assembly: GCF_041320595.1. Taxonomy (NCBI): domain Bacteria; kingdom Pseudomonadati; phylum Pseudomonadota; class Alphaproteobacteria; order Hyphomicrobiales; family Pleomorphomonadaceae; genus Pleomorphomonas; species Pleomorphomonas sp. PLEO. Next base: position 3,911,261 of record NZ_CP166625.1, on the reverse strand, counting down.
CAAGAAGAGTGTCGATCGCATCGATGAGCCGGCGAGGGCATTGGTTCTTGTGCCCGATCTGCGTCAGCGGGGGGGCAGGGACGACGCTGCCACAATCACCCAGCGCGATCTTGAAGCGCGGCTTGAGGAAGCCTCCGGCTTGGCCTTGGCCATCGATCTCAATGTGCGCGCCACCCTTCCCGTGCCGGTCAACCAGCCGAAGCCGGCAACGTTGTTTGGCTCCGGCAAGGTGGAAGAAATCGGCGAGAGGGTAGAGGCCGAGGAGATCGACCTCGTCATCGTCGATCATGCGCTCACGCCCATTCAGCAGCGCAACCTGGAAAAAGCCTGGAAAACCAAAGTTATCGATCGTACGGGGCTCATCCTCGAAATCTTTGGCGAACGGGCACGGACGCGCGAAGGGCGACTGCAGGTGGAACTTGCCCACCTCAAGTACCAGAAATCGCGCCTCGTCCGCTCGTGGACTCACCTTGAGCGGCAGCGCGGTGGTTTCGGCTTCCTGGGTGGTCCCGGCGAAACGCAGATCGAAGCTGACCGGCGCCAACTCCAAGATAAGATTACGCGCATTGAGGCCGATCTCGAACAGGTCAAACGTACGCGAGATTTGCACAGGCGACAGCGGCGCAAGGTGCCGCATCCGGTGGTGGCGCTGGTTGGCTACACCAACGCCGGCAAATCGACGCTGTTCAATGAGCTGACCGAAGCGGATGTGTTCGCCAAGGATCTTCTGTTTGCAACGCTCGATCCTACGCTTCGCCGCATCAAGCTGCCGCACGGTACCGATGCCATTCTGTCGGACACCGTGGGATTCATTTCGAACCTGCCGACGCACCTCGTCGCGGCCTTCCGGGCAACGCTTGAGGAGGTGATCGAGGCGTCGATTATCCTGCATGTGCGAGACATTTCTCACAAGGATACCGAGGCGCAGGCGAGCGACGTTGCGGAAGTGCTGAAGCAACTCGGCCTCAATCCCGAGGATCGCGACCGCATCATCGAAGTGTGGAACAAGATCGACCTTGTCGACGACGCGCGGCGCGACGTTCTGCTGGCGCAGGCAGAGACCGAATCCCCTGGCGGGCAGGAACGGCACGTTGTCTCGGCCGTCACCGGAGCGGGTTTGCCCGAACTGTTGGCAGCTATCGAAGCAAGGGTGGTTGGTACCAGGCCGGTGCACGAACTCGCCCTCGATCCTTCCGACGGCGCCGGACTTGCCTGGCTCTACGATCATGGCGAAGTACTCGAACGGCACGAAGGCGATGACGGCACGCTACGCCTGACGGTGCGCATCGCCGACAAGTCGATGACCACCTTTCATCAGCGCTATGGCGAACGCATTCAGCATCCGCTCGCGGAAAACTGATCTCAGCCGGGCAAGTTTAGCAACATGACTAGAGTATTGTGCGTTCATCAGGTTGACTGAATGCCACCGTCGAATCAGCAGAAAGTGGAGACTATGAACCTACCGTCCAGGCGAGCCTTTCTCGGCGCGCTGCCTCTTGTCCTTGCCGCTTGCGTTACGAACCCCGGCGTGCCGGCGATGCCGCCGCTCATCGATCCAACCAAGCCGAAGCGCTATCCTTTGCCGTCCGCTGAGTATGTCGCGATGTACGGCGAGATTAAGGACGGCGGGTTCACTGTTCCCGCGGTGGATCTGACGCGGGTCAATCCGGCGTTCCTGCGCCGGGAGGTCGACTATGTGACCGACGAGCCGGCGGGCACCCTCATCGTCGATACACCCGCCCGCTACCTCTATCTGGTGCTGGGTGACGGCCGGGCGATGCGCTACGGCATCGGCGTCGGTCGCGAGGGATTTGCCTGGGCCGGTTCCGCCGTCATTCGTCGCAAGGCAAAATGGCCGTCGTGGCACCCGCCGGTGGAAATGCAGGCGCGCGATCCCAACTCTCGCAAGTGGGCTGGTGGCATGCCCGGCGGTCCGGACAATCCGTTGGGCGCCCGTGCGCATTACCTTTATCAGGGCAACATCGACACTCTCTATCGTATCCATGGCACGGTGGAGCCTTGGACGATCGGCAGCAACGTCTCCTCCGGGTGCATCCGCCTGATCAATCAGGATGTCATTGACCTGTTCGAAAGAGTGCCGGTTGGCACCGTTGTCAAGGTGTTGGAACGCCCGACGGTTCCCGCCGTCTGAGTCTTGCGACGCCCCGCCGTACGTGCGGGGCGTCCGCCTTTCGCTTCGCCGTCCCGACGCGCTTTTTGTCAAGAGTTTGAATTCCTTCGCAGCCAAAATAGGGGGAAGACAAATTAACCCTCCCGCGCCATAGTGCCCTTACGTCGAGCCATAAGGACGAACGGGGCGGGGAAGAAGCGCCAGCCGTTTGTCTCAGGTTCCGTTCCGGGCCGGCAGTGCCGGCAGCGCCATCGAGGGAACCGGGCCGACGGCGGAAGAAGTCGGGAGGATACCATGATTGACAGTTCTTACAGCAATCGGCGGCTGGCACGCGAAGCGATGGCGTTCGTGCTGGCCGGGGGACGGGGCAGCCGTCTTAAAGAGCTCACGGACCGCAGGGCTAAGCCGGCGGTTTATTTCGGCGGCAAAAGCCGCATTATCGATTTCGCTCTTTCCAACGCGCTCAACTCAGGCATTCGCCGCATATCTGTGGCCACTCAGTACAAAGCGCACAGTCTTATCCGTCACCTCCAATACGGCTGGAACTTCTTCCGCCAGGAGCGCAACGAGAGCTTCGACATCCTTCCCGCTTCGCAGCGCGTTGCCGAGGATAAATGGTACGTCGGAACCGCCGACGCAGTGACCCAGAACATCGACATCATCGAAGCCCATAACATCGAATACATCATCATTCTGGCTGGCGACCACATCTACAAGCAGGACTATGAGATCATGCTTGATCAGCATGTCTCGTCCGGCGCCGATGTGACCGTTGGCTGCATCGAGGTCCCGCGCATGGAGGCCTCCGGCTTCGGCGTCATGGCGATCGACGAGACTGCCCGGATCATCGAATTCGTCGAGAAGCCGGCCGATCCGCCGGCCATGCCCGGCCGCCCGGATATGGCGCTGGCCTCGATGGGAATTTACGTCTTCAAGACTAACTTTCTGATCGATCTGCTGCGCCAGGATCAAGACGATCCGAACTCCAGCCACGATTTCGGCAAGGACATCATCCCGGCCATCGTGAAGGGGGGCAAGGCGATCGCGCACAAATTCTCCGACAGTTGCGTCCGCTCAACTTCGGAAGATGAGCCTTACTGGCGCGATGTCGGCACGATCGATGCCTTCTGGGAAGCCAATATCGATCTCACCGATTTTATCCCGGCCTTGGATCTTTATGACCACAAGTGGCCGATCTGGACGTATACCGAGCTGACGCCGCCGGCCAAGTTCATCCACGATGAGGACGGTCGGCGCGGGGCAGCCACCAGTTCGCTGGTGTCCGGCGGATGTATCATCTCCGGCTCTCGTGTCGACAAGTCATTGCTGTTCACCGGGGTGCATGCCCATTCCTACTCCGATGTCGAGCACTGCGTCGTGCTGCCCTATGTCAACGTTAACCGCGGCGCCCGCCTCACCAAATGCGTCATCGACAAGGGAGTGATCATTCCCTCTGGGCTCGTGGTCGGTGAGGATCCGGAACTGGATGCCAGCCGCTTCCGTCGTAGCGAAGGCGGCGTCTGTTTGATCACCCAGGATATGATCGATCGGCTGCAGCTCTGATTGCGGCGTTGAAAGAAGCTTCGGGGCGTGGCAAGAACCGCGCCCCGATATGGTTCGAATATATGCGCCGCTGCCGGCAAGCCGCCGAAGGCGGCGCCTCCATGTGGATTGGGCGCAAGCCGGTTCGCCGCGATGCGGACAATATTGGGTGTCGTTGGTGATGGCGCCGTGTTTTTCGGTTCATGAATTTCTCATGCCTTTGACGCAGATGAGAAATTCGTGATGACTTCAACGAGTGGATGCGTCAGCATCCCTGCGAGTTGGTATAACCAGTCGGAGTGATCAAGTGCGCGTCCTATTCGTTGCCTCCGAATGCTACCCGTTGATTAAAACGGGCGGTCTTGCCGACGTCGCAGGGGCGCTGCCGTTGGCGCTTGCCAGCCTCGATTGCGATGTTCGCGTGCTGATGCCTGCCTATCCCGGCGTATTTGGTCATCTTCAGGGCATCCAGGAGATAGCCAGCTACCCGGACGTGTTCGGCGGACCGGGCCGTTTGCTGGCCGGGCAAACGGCCGAGGGCCTGAAGGTGTTGGCGCTCGAGGCTAGCCACCTTTATGAGCGGCCCGGCAACCCCTATCTCGGACCCGATGGCAACGATTGGTGGGACAACGTTCGCCGCTTTGCGGCGCTATCGGCGATCGGGGCGGCCGTCGGCCGCTTTGGCGTCGGCGATTGGAAGCCGGATGTTGTTCACTGTCACGATTGGCAGACCGGACTCGTTGCGCCTTATCTTCTGGCTGGCCCGTCGGAAGGGCGGCCGAAGACGGTCTTCACCATCCACAACGTCGCCTTCCAGGGTATCTGCGGGCGTTCCGACTTCGATACCTTTGGTCTGCCGTCGAGCTTCTACACACCGGCGGGGCTCGAATATTACGGGTACTGTTCCTTCCTGAAGGGCGGGTTGGTCTTCTCGGATCGGCTCACAACGGTGAGCCCCACCTACGCACGCGAGCTGCGTACCCCGGAATTCGGCTTCGGCATGGAGGGTGTGCTCAACGAGCGCGCCAATGTGTTGAGCGGCATCGTCAACGGCATTGATGCGAAGATATGGGATCCGGCGACCGATACGCTCATCGCCGCCAATTACAGCCAGCGCAAGATGGCCGGCAAGGCGGCCTGCAAGACCGAGCTGCAGCACCGCATGGGGCTCAGGGTCGATCCTGACGCGCCTTTGATGATCGTGGTGAGCCGCCTCACGGGCCAGAAGGGCCTCGATATGCTGCTGCCAAACCTCGATGAGATCGTGCGACGGGGTGGGCAGCTTGCCATTCTCGGGGCTGGTGAGCACAGCATGGAGCGCGCCTTTGTCGAAGCCGCGGCGGCCAATCCGGGCGCCGTTGCCGTCCATATTGGCTATAGCGAGCCGCTCAGCCACGCCATGCAAGCCGGCGCCGACGCCATCCTCGTTCCCTCGCGCTTCGAGCCCTGCGGCCTGACCCAGCTCTATGGTCTGCGCTATGGCACCATTCCAGTGGTCGCGCGCACGGGTGGTCTTGCCGACACGGTGATCGACGCCAACGATGCATCGGTTCGCGCGGGGACGGCGACGGGCATCCAGTTTGCGCCGATCTCCGCGAGCGGGCTCGGCTTTGCCATCGAGCGCCTGTTCGATCTTTTCCATAACAAGAAGGTCTGGCGGGCGTTGCAAGCGCGGGCGATGGCCCATCCGGTCGGGTGGGAGGATTCCGCACCCGATTATGTCGCGCTCTACCGCGACCTGACGGTCGAGGGCGTCTGAAGTCCGATGACTTTGTCGATCCGGTCCGGCCGGCCGTATCCTTTAGGTGCGCAGTTCGACGGGGAGGGCGTTAATTTCGCCCTTTTCTCGGCCAATGCGACGCGCGTCGACGTGTGCCTGTTCGAGCCGCTCACCGGCTTCGAGCATGCGCGCCTGACGCTGCCGGAATGCACCGATGAGGTATTCCACGGCTACGTTTCCGGCATCGGCATAGGCACCGCCTACGGCTTTCGCGTTCACGGTCCTTACGATCCGGAGCACGGGCACCGGTTCAACCCGCATAAACTGGTCATCGACCCCTATGCCAAGGTGTTGAGCGGGCGCCTGCGTGCGAGCGACTTGATGGCGGGCTATCAGCCGGTCACGCTCGACGATGCCAGCTTCGATACGCGCGACAGCGCCCGCGTCGTCCCCAAGGCTTTGGTGACCGATTCCAAAGTTCCACCGTGCGTAAGCTTCCGGCCGGCCCGGCCGTGGCGGGATACCGTCATCTACGAGGCCCACGTTCGTGGGTTGACCATGCACATGCCGCGGCTGCCACGAGCCAAGGCCGGCACCTACGAGGGGCTCGGTGCGCCGGAGACCATCGAGCATCTGACAAAGCTCGGCATTACGGCGATTGAGTTGATGCCCATCCAGGCTTTCATGGATGATGGCTTCCTCACCCGAAAGGGGCTCGTCAATTATTGGGGCTACTCGCCGCTCTGCTACTTTGCGCCGGAGCCGCGCTATGACCACGGTTCGCGCGGTGTCTCTGTAATTGAGCGTGTGCGCGACATGGTGCGCGCATTGCACGAGGCGGGCATCGAGGTATTGCTGGACGTCGTCTATAACCACACCGGCGAGGTCGATCAGTTCGGCCCCACTCTCAGCTTCCGGGGCATCGACAACGCCAGCTACTACCGCCTGAATCCCGACCGCCCGCGCTGGTACATCAACGACACCGGAACCGGCAATACGCTCAACGCCGGCCACCCGCGCGTAACGCAGATGATCCTCGACTCGCTCCGCTACTGGGTTGAGGCAATTGGCGTCGACGGTTTCCGCTTCGACCTTGCCACCTCTGTGGGGCGAGAGCCGCAAGGCTTTGATTCGGAGGGACGCTTCCTGACAGCGCTTAGGCAGGACCCGCTCCTGTCGACCGTAAAGTTGATTGCCGAGCCTTGGGACATCGGTCCCGGCGGCTATCAGCTCGGCAATTTCCCGCCCGGCTTTTCCGAGTGGAACGACCGCTACCGCGACACGGTACGTGCCTTTTGGCGTGGCGATGAACTGGTGGCGCCGGAACTGGCGGCGCGCTTGCTCGGTTCGCCGGATCGCTTCGACCGCTCCAACCGGCGACCGTCGGCATCGATCAACTTTATCACCGCGCACGACGGATTCACGCTGAGGGATGTTGTCTCCTACGCGTCAAAGCACAACGAGGCCAATCTCGAAGACAACCGAGACGGCCATTCCGACAACCACTCGGCCAATTATGGCATCGAGGGCCCTTCGACGGATCCTGCCGTCTTGGCCACGCGCAAGCGGCAGATGCGCAATATGCTGGCAACGCTGCTTCTGTCGCAGGGAACGCCCATGCTGCTTGCCGGCGACGAACTGGCCAATAGCCAGCTCGGCAACAACAATGCCTACTGTCAGGACAATCCCGTCGGCTGGGTCGCATGGAACCGCGCCGACGATGCCGAGCTCGCCGACTTCGTCGCCTACGTCGTCCGACTTAGGCAGTCCCATCCGGTCTTTCGCCAGACGCGCTTTCTTCATGGGACACAGCGGCCAGAGGACGGGCTGGCCGACGTCGAGTGGATTGCGGTGTCCGGGCGACCGATGACGGGTGATGACTGGAACAGCCGCGAATGTAAGGCCTTCGGATTTTTGATGCGCGATTCGGCGCTGCCGCATGCCGAAGCGGACGGCGAAGCCGTGTATCTCATGCTGAACGCCCACCGCGCCAACCGCCGCTTCCACTTGCCGCCGACGCGCGAGGGCCACAGCTGGAAGCCGATCCTGAGTTCCGACATGCCGACCGGCCGGCCCGCCGCTGCTACACCGCGCCGCGCTTGGCAAGCGGTAGAAGTACCGGGCCGCACCTTCCTCGCTTTCGTCGAGGTAAGAGCTTGAGTAAAGTGATTTCGCCTCTCGGGGAGTGACAGCGAATGCAGATCAAGACAATTGCTACCAAGCCGATTGACGGCCAGAAGCCGGGAACCTCCGGTCTCCGGAAAAAGACCCGGGCCTTCATGCAGCCCGGCTATCTTGAGAACTACGTTGAGGCGATTTTCGCCGGCGTCGGCGGCGTCGACAGCAAAGTGTTGGTCATCGGCGGCGACGGCCGCTTTTTCAATGACAAGGCCATTCAGACCATCATCAAGATGGCGGTCGCTCATGGCGCCAAGAAGCTGGTGATTGGCAAGGGCGGTCTGTTCTCGACGCCGGCTGCCTCCAACGTCATTCGCAAGCTCGGTGCCTTTGGTGGCATCGTCTTGTCGGCCAGCCATAATCCCGGTGGGGAGGATGGTGACTTCGGCATCAAGTTTAACGGGGCGAACGGTGGGCCGGCACCCGAGAATGTCACTGACGCCATTTTCGCGGCGACCAAGACCATCACTGAATATCGGATCGCCGATATTGCCGACATCGACCTCAATCGCCTGGGCGCTTCCAAGGCTGGCGACACCGAGATCGAAGTGGTTGATCCGGTTGCCGACTATGTCGAGCTGATGGAAAAGCTGTTCGACTTCGACAAGATCGCCGCGCTGATCAAGTCGGGCTTCACGCTGCGCTTTGATGCCATGCACGCTGCCACCGGCCCCTATGCCAAGGCAATCCTCGAAGGCAAGCTGGGCGCCGCCGCCGGTAGTGTCATCAACGCCGTGCCGCTGCCCGACTTTGGTGGTGGTCATCCCGACCCGAACCCGATCTACGCCAAGGAACTCTACGATTTCATGGCCTCGCCCGAGGCGGCTGATTTCGGTGCTGCCTCGGACGGCGACGGCGACCGGAACATCGTCATCGGCCGCGGTGCGGTGGTGACGCCGTCGGACAGCCTGGCGCTGCTCGCCGCCAACGCCCATCTTGCCAAGGGCTATGCCCGGGGTCTTGCCGGCGTCGCCCGCTCTATGCCGACCTCCGGCGCCGTCGACCGCGTCGCGGCGAAAAAGGGCCTCGACTGCTACGAGACACCGACCGGCTGGAAGTTCTTCGGCAACTTGCTCGACGCCGGCAAGGTGACGCTGTGCGGCGAGGAAAGTGCCGGAACCGGCTCCGATCATGTGCGCGAGAAGGACGGTCTTTGGGCCGTTTTGCTATGGCTCAACATTCTCGCCGTGCGTGGCGAGAGCCTCAAGGATATCCAGGACAAGCACTGGGCCGAATACGGTCGCACCTTCTACACTCGCCACGACTACGAAGCGGTGGAGACGGCTGCTGCCGAGGGGCTGGTGAACAGACTGCGTGACATGCTGCCGACGCTGCCGGGCACCAAGGTTGCCGGCCTTGAAGTGGTGAGCGCCGACGATTTCGCCTACAACGATCCGGTCGATGGCTCGGTGACCAAGAAGCAGGGTATCCGTATCCTGTTCAAGGGTGGCGAGCGCGTCGTGTTCCGTCTTTCGGGTACCGGTACCGAGGGGGCGACGCTTCGCGTGTACCTGGAGAGCTTCGAACCCGATGTGACCAAGCATGGCCAGGATGCGCAGGTGGCGCTGGCCAAGGTGATCGAGGCGGCCGATACGCTGGCGGAGATCAAGGCGCGCACAGGTCGTCAGGCGCCGGACGTCATCACCTGAGGCAGGGCGCCATTTGTCCAGTGAACGAAGCCCGGGCAAGCCCCGGGCTTTTTCATCAGTGCGACAGGAAGACGCCGCTGTTCGTTGTGGTGGTCGTCGTTGTGCCGTTGGAGATGGCCGAGGTGTCCGGCGACAGGTTCCAGGTGGTCTGGTTGAGGATCAGCGAGTCGGCGACGACGGTGACATGGTCGAGCGCGGCTGTCATGCCGGAATTCATGGTGAGTTGCCGGCTCGGCAGATGAATGAGGCCGGAGAGCGCGTGACCAGGGCTGTCGTTCCACGGCCATTGCGACACGTTGGTGTTGCCGGTGGTCTCATACATCAGAATGTTGGCGTAGGTGCCTGTGGTTGGTGCCTTGAGATAGGCAGCGGCGCCCGAATTGAACTGGAACTTCGAGGTATCGGCGAAATAGAAGGTGACGTCGGTGCCCTGTAGGGTGCCCTGGACGTTCCAGTCGCCGCTCTTGATGATGTAGAGGCCGGGGCTGAAGGTCGAGACGGTGTTGGAGTTGTTGAAGTTGACGCCGCCGCAATGTACGCCGGGCTGGAAGGTATAGGTGGCGGCATCGATATTGCGGCTGTTGTAGTTGCAGCTACCTACGGTAACGGCGGGCAGTGTGGACGCATAGGGATCGCTCGCCGGTGAGCAGCTCTTCTCAAGGTTGGGGTGTGTGCCGCCGTTGTCGATGATACTGGCGCTCTTGATGCAGATCTTCTTCGAATTGATCGTTGTGCCAGAGTTAAAAACAGCCGCGCCACTGGCGCTCGACTGCACGTGAATCTCGCAGTTCGAGGCGTTCACGACGGCACCCGAGTTGACCAATAGAGCCTGGGAATTCCTCGAGGTCAGAAGGATGCAAACGGTGCCGGCCGCCGCTGTGGTGGCGGTGCTGGTCTTGGGCGTCGCCTTGGCGGTGACGCCGACGGACATGTCGTTTTTGCCGACAATGCCCATGAATGACAACGGGACCGTGATTGTCGCCGAGCCTGAAACGCTGCCGTCGCTGTTGCGGATGAAGCTGGAGTTGAGATTTTCCTCGGCAACGCCGGTGTTTGTCAGGTTGGCAGCCAGAGCGGCCTGACCGGCGGCATCATAGCCTGAACCTGTCGTGAGGGCTGCACGGATTGTCGCCTGGTCGAGGGATCCCTGGAGGATTTCCCGCGCCCTCAGCGCCTGGGCGAGATCCACCGCGGCACCGACCGCCACCACCAGTACTACCAAGGCGATGGCCATGATTACGCCAATCGAGCCATGGACGTCTGTCGCCAGCCGACGGAGGCGTAAAAGCGTACCGGAACGTTTGCGAACACGGTAGCCAGACATCATTCCAACCTCATACAGTTTCCGGGTTTGCAAACGATTTGTTGCAACCGTAGAGACATCGTTTCTAATCCCGCAAACAAAGCCGCGCAGACCCTGCTTTTGTCGCATGTAGAACGTTACGACATGAATAATTCTCATGCTTAAAAGTTAGGTTTTTATGCGATTGCCAATAAAGACGCGGTGACGTGGTGCGATGCTTGGTGGCAGGCGCGGGGGCTGCTGACCGGCTTTTTCGCAGTCTGCCCAATTCTTGGGTGACAAAGGGTTTTTAGCGGCATTAAAAGGGCGCACCAGACGGAGATCGCTGGAGGGAACATTGCCGCTTGAAACCGTGACCACGATCGCTGAACTCCGTGAACGGCTTAGGCCGGCTCGGCGGACGGGAAAGAGCGTCGGTCTGGTGCCGACCATGGGGTATCTTCACCGTGGCCACGCTACCCTCGTAGATCGGGCTCGGGCCGAAAACGACATCGTCGTGACATCGGTCTTCGTCAATCCGCTGCAGTTCGCTCCGAGCGAGGACTTCGCCCGCTATCCACGCGACCTCGACGCCGATCGCAGCCTGCTGGGTGCCCATGGTGCCGACATCGTCTTTGCGCCGCCGGTCCAGGAAATGTATCCCCAGCCGATCGCTACGCATGTTGAGGTGGAAGGCCTTTCTGTTCGCCTGGAGGGAGAGCGTCGTCCGGGTCATTTTCGCGGTGTTGCAACGGTCGTCGGCAAGCTGTTCAATATCGTCCAGCCAGACCGAGCCTACTTCGGTGAGAAGGACTACCAGCAGCTTCAAGTGATCCGCCGCATGGTGGCCGATCTATCCTTCCCCTTGGAAATCGTCGGAGTGCCGACCGTGCGCGACGTTGACGGGCTGGCGCTGTCGTCGCGCAATATTTATCTATCACCGACGGAGAGGGCTGCGGCGCCGGTGCTCAGCCGCTCACTCGCGGCCGCCGCCGAGGCCATTGGTGGCGGGACCGTGGATCCACGGAAGATCGAGGCGGCCATACGGGCTGTACTCGCCACCGAGCCGCAGGCCGAACCAGATCTTATCGCTGTTGCCGAGGCCAACACCTTAGAACCAGTCGACCCGAAGGCGCCGCCGCCAGCCATTGCGCTGATGATTGCCGTTCGTGTTGGTCGCACGCGCCTTATCGATCAGCGCGTCGTCGCCGTTCCTTGAAGGAACACGGCCTGGACCGTCGTCCTGGAGGTTTTGATATGAGTGCTCCCGTCCGCTCCCGCCGTACCTCGGTCGCCGACATTAAGGCGCTGAAGGGCGTGCGCCCGATCGTCAGTCTTACGGCCTATACGGCGCCGATGGCGGCGCTGCTCGACCCACATGTCGACTTCCTCTTGATCGGCGACTCGCTCGGCATGGTGGTCTACGGCTTCGAGACGACGTTGCCTGTGACGCTCGACCTTATGATCGCCCACGGCGCCGCCGTCGTACGCGGTTCGGTGACGTCTCTGGTGGTCGTCGATATGCCCTTTGGTTCTTATCAGGAAGGACGGGAACAGGCCTTCCGTTCGGCTTCGCGCATTCTCGCCGAGACCGGCGCCCAGGCCGTGAAGCTCGAGGGCGGCGAGGAGATGGGCGAGACCATTCGCTTTCTCACCGAGCGTGGTGTGCCGGTACTCGGCCACATCGGCCTGACGCCGCAGATGGTCAACGTCTACGGCGGCTACAAGACGCAGGGGCGCAACCAGTTCCAGGCTGCGAAGATCAAGGCCGACGCCCGCACGGTCGCCGAGGCCGGCGCTTTCGGTTTCGTGCTCGAAGGCACCATGGAACCACTCGCCCGGGAGATTACCTCCGAGTCGCCGATTCCCGTGATCGGCATCGGGGCGTCGCCACAGTGCGACGGACAAATCCTTGTCAGTGAGGATATGCTCGGTCTCTACAACCAATTCATCCCGCGCCACGTCAAGCGTTTCGCCGATTTGGGCGCGGAGGTATCGAAAGCCGCCGCCGCCTATGCCGAGGAAGTCAAGGCGCGCAGCTTTCCTGGCCTTGAGCATACCTTTCAGCCAAAGGCCTGAGACCAACTTGGACCAAGTGATGAGTGACGATCCGGGCGCCGGCGGCCGGCTGCGGCCTGCCGCCGGTGAACATTGCCGTGCGATTTGCGTGCTCGGCGCGGATGAACGTAGCGCGCATTAAGTTCATCGATCGTCTACGTGAAAATACGAGACGCTTTGTGCCCAATCTTGGCGAATTGCTTCGGGCTATTTTTCGGTTTGCGCGAACACATGTTGCAGCTTTTCTTAAGTAACCTACGAGCTGGGCAAAAAATAACCTACCTGCTTATTTCATGAGCGGCGTTTCGCTTATCATTTGCGCATGTGTAATTTGTGGTCAATTTAAGGCGCTTTGCGATTGACCATCGGCATAATTTGTAATCTAGTGATCGAGAAGCCCGTTGGTTCGGCGGGTGCGGAGTGGCTGCCAACAGGTTTCTGTCCCTCGGACTTGTTTGCTGTGGATTAGCCTTTGGGAGTCGCTTCGAAATCGGGCTTGGCGGATCGCGCGCGCTTCGGCGTTCCGACGATCAGGATGGGTGTCCAAAACAATAAATGCACCCACGCGCCCGGCCTTGGTGGTCATCAGGGGAGACATTCATGCGTTCCAACACATTCAAGACTCTGCTGCTCGGCGCCGCTTTCGTGGGGGCTGGTGCCGTCGCCGCTTCGGCCGGCACGCTCGATGAGGTCAAGGCCAAGGGCTTCGTGCAGTGCGGTGTCAACGGCACCGGCCTTGCCGGCTTCGGTGCGCCGGATGACGCTGGCAACTGGAAGGGCCTCGACGTTGACGCTTGCCGTGCTGTCGCCGCCGCCGTATTCGGCGATCCGTCGAAGGTGAAGTTTACGGGCCTCTCGGCCAAGGAGCGCTTCACGGCCTTGCAGTCGAAGGAAATCGACATGCTGGCCCGCAACTCGACTGCCACGATGAGCCGCGATACGCAGCTCGGCATCACCTTCACCGGCATCAACTACTACGATGGCCAGGGCTTCATGGTGAAGAAGTCGCTTGGCGTGTCGTCGGCCAAGGACCTCAACGGTGCCTCGGTCTGCGTCCAGTCCGGCACCACCACCGAGCTAAATCTCGCCGACTACTTCAAGTCGAATGGCTTGACCTTCAACGCTGTGGTGTTCGAGAAGCAGGAAGAGGCGGATGCCGCCTATGACGCCGGTCGCTGCGATGCCTATACGACAGATGCTTCCGGCCTTTATTCGATCCGCCTGAAGATGACCAAGCCGGACGATAGCTTGGTGCTGCCGGAGATCATCTCCAAGGAGCCGCTTGGGCCGGCCGTTCGTCAGGGCGACGACCAGTGGGAGTCGGTTGTTCGCTGGTCCCACTATGCCATGCTGACCGCCGAGGAGTTTGGCGTGACGCAGGCCAATGTCGACGAGATGAAGAAGTCGGAAAATCCTGAAATACAGCGTCTGCTCGGCGTTGGTGAAGGTGTCGATTTCGGTACGCCGATCGGTCTCAACAAGGATTGGGCCTATAGCATCATCAAGGGTGTCGGCAACTACGGCGAGTCCTTCGAGCGTAACGTCGGCGCGGGGTCGCCGCTGAAGATCGCCCGTGGTCTCAATGCCCTGTGGTCGAAGGGTGGCCTGCAGTACGCCCCGCCGATCCGTTGATCGAACAGGCGAGGGAGGCGCCCTGAACGGGCGCTTCCCTATTCTTCGAATTAAGGACGCGCCGGCTGATGCTGGTCGTTGGCAAGGATTGCTCCTTGTCGGCACAGCAGACGTGCGGGGCGAGCCCGTTGCTCTGCGAGTGCAGGGTTTCGCGCCAGCGGCGCCTTCTCTTCATGACATAACGCGTTTTTTGGCGCCGCTTGGCGTCCTTTCTCGAGGCCAGACATGACGCTCCGAGACGAAACGGCAGACGATTCACCTCGCTCCTGGGTTCGCGCCGTTCTCTATGATGCAACGATCCGTGGCTGGGTGTTCCAGGGGCTGGTTCTAGTCTTCCTGGTTTTGTTTGCCGCTTGGATCATTCACAACACGGCCGTCAACCTGCATGCCGCCAATATTCCCTTTGGTTTCGACTTCCTCAACATGCGGGCTGGCTTCGACATTTCGCAAAAGCCCATAGCTTACACGCTGGATTCTTCGCACCTACAGGCGTTCAAGGTCGGTCTTCTCAATACGATTATTCTCTCGGTGCTCGGCATTTTCTTTGCGACGATCATTGGGTTCGTCGTTGGTGTTTCACGACTATCCAGCAACTGGCTGTTGGCGCGAGCCGCGACGGTCTATGTCGAAACGCTGCGCAATGTCCCGCTGCTGCTGCAGCTTCTGTTCTGGTACAAGGCCGTGCTTTCGGTGCTGCCGGGGCCGCGCCAGGGCTATATGCTGCCCCTGTCTATCAACCTCTCCAATCGTGGTCTGACCATGCCGCGCCCGATCATTGGCGAGGGCTTCGAGATCGTGTTGTGGACCGTGCCGGTTGCCGCCGCAGTGGCTTGGGCCGTGGCACGTTGGGCCAAGCGTCGGCAGGTGGCCACCGGCCAGTCATTCCCGGTCTTCCGGGCCTCGCTCGGCATCATCATCGGGGTGCCGATTGTCGTCTTTCTGGCTCTCGGCGCGCCGCTTACCTTCGAGCTTCCCGAACTCAAGGGGTTCAACTTTGTCGGCGGCATGGTCGTTCACCCCGAACTGACCGCCATGCTGTTCGGTATCTCGCTTTACACGGCGACTTTTATCGCCGAGACGGTACGCGCCGGTATTCTGGCCGTCTCCGCAGGGCAGAGCGAGGCCGCCTTTTCGCTCGGTCTGCGTCCCAGTCAGACCATGCGTCTCATCGTGGTGCCGCAGGCTATGCGCGTCATCATTCCACCGCTCACCAGCCAGTATCTCAACCTCACCAAGAATTCGTCGCTGGCGCTGGCCATCGGCTATCCGGACCTGGTGGCGGTGTTCGCCGGCTCCACGCTCAACATTACCGGCCACGCCATTGAGGTTATCGCCATCACCATGGCGGTCTACCTCGTGCTGAGCCTCATCACCGCCGCGCTGATGAACTGGTTCAACGCCCGTGTGGCGCTGGTCGAACGCTGAGAGGACGGTCATGAGCCGCATCGAAACCGACACCGTCTTCGTTCGCCGCGACTTCCTGGAGCCGGAGGCGCCGCCGCCGTCGCTGGGTGGCTTCCCCGGCTGGGCGCGCAGGAACCTGTTCTCCTCGCCCGTCAACATCACGGTCAGCCTGTTGATGCTATTCCTGCTGGTCTGGTGGTTGCCGCCGCTCTTCAGATGGCTGTTCATCGACGCTGTCTGGACAGGCACCGACCGTGAAGCCTGCCTGCCGAAGGATGGCGAGACCGTTGGCGCGTGCTGGGCCTTCGTCAACGCCAAGCTGGCTCAGTTTACCTTCGGCTCCTATCCGGCCGACCAGCGCTGGCGCCCGGCTCTGGTGATGATCGCCTTCGTCCTTGGCCTTGCCTGGGTGGCGATTCCGAAGATGCCGCGTCGGCGTGAAGGCATTTGGCTGATGCTCACGGCTTTCCCGATTCTGACCTTCTGGGTGCTCTACGGCGGTCTGGGGCTGCCGGTTGTCGAGACGTCCAACTGGGGCGGGCTTCTGGTGACATTGGTTGTGGCGGTCACCGGCATCGTCGCCTCGCTGCCGCTCGGCATTCTTCTGGCGCTTGGCCGGCGATCGAAGCTGCCGTTCATCAAGATCGTGTCGGTGGTGTTCATCGAGGTCTGGCGCGGCGTGCCGCTCATCACCGTGCTGTTCATGGCCTCGGTGATGTTGCCGCTGTTCCTGCCCACCGGCGTCAACTTTGACAAGCTCCTGCGTGCCCTGATCGGCGTCGCTCTGTTCACCGGCGCCTACATGGCCGAGACCATCCGCGGCGGCCTGCAGGCCATCCCGAAAGGCCAGTATGAAGGCGCTGCCTCTCTGGGGCTCAGCTACTGGCAGTCGATGCGGCTGATCATCCTGCCGCAGGCGCTGAAGATCGTCATTCCGGGCATCGTCAACAGCTTCATCTCGCTGTTCAAGGACACCTCGCTGGTGATGATTATCGGCCTCTATGATCTCCTGGGGTCGATCCAGCGAAACTTTTCCGATGCCAGCTGGTCGACGCCGTCGATCGCGCCCACCGGCCTGATCTTCGCCGCCGCCGTTTTCTGGGTTTTCTGTTTCTCGATGTCACGCTATTCCATGTACATGGAGAGAAAGCTCAACACCGGACGCAAGCGATAGCCGGCCGTCGTTGCCGCCGCCCCGCCTGCCGCCAAAGGGACCCTATTCATGGCCGATATTGCCTTAGCCGCCACGCCCGCTTCCGAAACCGCCGTCGAAATGATCGGCGTCAACAAGTGGTTTGGCGAGTTCCACGTGTTGCGCGACGTCAATCTCTCGGTCAAGCGGGGGGAGCGCATCGTCATTTGCGGGCCATCCGGCTCCGGCAAGTCGACGACCATCCGCTGCATCAACCGCCTGGAGGAGCACCAGAAGGGCAAGATCATCGTTGATGGTATTGAACTCACCAACGACCTCAAGCGGATCGACGAGGTGCGGCGCGAGGTTGGCATGGTGTTCCAGCACTTCAACCTGTTCCCGCACCTGACCATTCTCGAGAATTGCACGCTGGCGCCGATCTGGGTGCGCAAGATGCCCAAGAAGGAGGCCGAGGAGGTGGCGATGCACTTCCTCACCCGCGTCAAGATCCCCGAGCAGGCGCATAAGTATCCCGGCCAGCTCTCTGGCGGTCAGCAGCAGCGCGTCGCCATCGCTCGCTCGCTGTGCATGCGCCCGAAGATCATGCTGTTCGACGAGCCGACCTCAGCCCTCGACCCCGAGATGGTCAAGGAGGTGCTCGACACCATGGTCGGTCTCGCCGAGGAAGGCATGACCATGATCTGCGTGACCCATGAAATGGGCTTTGCCCGTCAGGTCGCCAACCGCGTCATTTTCATGGATCAGGGTCAGATCGTCGAGCAGAACGAGCCGGAAGCCTTCTTCTCCAATCCGATGCACGAGCGCACCAAGCTGTTCCTCGGCCAGATCCTCCACTGATTTTTCCGCGGGCGCCGGCGGCCATTCTGCCACGGCGCCCGTGCCATATCCTGATTCCTGACTTTCAGAAGTCTCTCGATCGGTTTGTTTTTTCATACTATTCTTCTGCCGGCCTATCGAGGTTTCGGCTGGAAAAGCAATGACTGGTTGGTCCGTTTCCGGAAATGGGCCTTCCTAAAGGCGAAAAGTCGTGCCAGACAAAACGTCTGCGACACAAGCCGGCTTTCTGCTGGCTCCAACAGGGAAGGGTTGAGCGTTGGCTGAGGGGCGTATGACGACCCATGTGCTCGATACGGCGTCGGGCCGGCCGGCCGCCGGTGTCAAGATCGAACTCTGGGCGGTTCGCGCCGACGGCGGCCGCGATCTCGTGCGCGAGGCGATCACCAATCAGGATGGCCGTATCGATGGTGCGCTGTTTCAGGGCGCCGGGTTCTCCGTTGGTACTTTCGAGCTGGTCTTTCATGCCGGCGACTACTTGCGCGCCGCGGGCCACACCCTTACCGAGCCTGCCTTTCTTGATGTCGTCCCCATCCGTTTCGGCGTTGCCGACGCCTCGGCCCACTATCATGTGCCGCTGCTGATCTCGCCTTACGGATATTCAACCTATCGCGGGAGCTGAGCCCATGCGCGACTCCATCCGCATCGTCCGCAGTGGGCGGATCGTCGAGATCGATGAGGTCAAGCCGACCGAAACGCTGCTCGACTACCTGCGCCTCAGGGAGCGCGCCACCGGCACCAAGGAAGGTTGCAACGAGGGCGACTGCGGCGCCTGCACCGTGGTCATTGGCGAATGGCGCGACGGCCGGGTCATCTATCGGCCCGTCAATTCCTGCATCCAGTTCCTTGGCGCAATGGATGGCAAGGAGGTCGTCACCGTCGAGGACCTCGCCTGGCCGGACGGCCGGCTGCATCCGGTGCAACAGGCGATCGTCGATGCTCACGGGGCGCAATGCGGTTTCTGCACGCCGGGCATCGTCATGAGCCTGTTCGCTCTTTACCACCGCGAGGGTCGTGACGGCCCGCCGCCGCGCGAAGAAATCATCACGGCACTCGCCGGGAACCTGTGTCGCTGCACCGGCTATCGGCCGATCGTCGACGCGGCGCTCGCCGCCATGGCCGAGCCGCCAGCCGATAGCTTTGTCGAGGCGATGAGCCAGACCGCGGGTCTGCTGCAGTTCCTGGCCGATGGTCAGGACGTGTTCATCGGCTCAAACAGCGCCTTCTTCGCGGCTCCCGCCAGCCTTTCGGTCCTCGCACAGCTTGTGGTGAAATACCCCGAAGCGACGCTGCTGGCCGGTGGCACCGACGTTGGTCTGAAGGTCACCAAGGGAATGCGGCCGATCTCGCAGGTGATCCATGTCAGCCGCGTCGCCGCTCTTCGGCAGATAGAGGATGTCGGCGACGCGTTGATCCTAGGCGCCAGCGTTACCTATGAGGACGCAGCGCCAGTTTTTGCCGACCTCGATCCCGACCTCGGCGAACTCGTCCGGCGCCTCGGTTCGAGGCAGGTGCGCTCCGTCGGCACCATCGGTGGCAACATCGCCAATGGGTCGCCGATCGGCGACATGCCGCCGGCTCTTATAGCCCTTGGCGCGACTCTTGAGCTCGCCCATGGCGAGGAGGGGCGGGCGCTGCCGCTCGAGGACTATTTCATCACTTACGGCAAACAGGACCGGCAGCCCGGTGAGTTCGTCGCCGGGCTGTTGGTGCCGAAGCTTGCGCCGAACCAGGTGTTTCGCGCCTACAAAATCACCAAGCGGTTTGATGAGGACATTTCTGCGGTGATGGGCGCGTTCCGCTTCACGATAGAAGACGGCGTCATCACCGAGGCGCGTATCGCCTATGGCGGTATGGCGGCAACGCCCAAACGGGCACTTCATGCCGAGGCACGCCTTAACGGTGCTCAGCCGGCGCGGGCCGCGAGCTGGGGGGCGGCGATCGAAGCGCTCGGCGAAGACTACGCGCCGATCTCCGACATGCGCGCTTCCGCAGCCTATCGCATGGAGACGGCCAAGGCACTGCTCGCCAAGGCACTCGTCGAATGCGCCGGTGCGCCGACGAGCCGTACCCGCGTCATCGGCCGCCGCGAGGCGCCGGAAACCGAGGTGGCCTGATGAGTGCGCCCGAATCTGAACGCTCCGACGGTGTGGTCGAGCGAGTAATCCATCGCTCGACGCCACATGACAGCGCCGTGCTGCACGTCACGGGGCGCGCCGTCTACATCGACGATATGGTCGAGCCGACCGGCACGCTGCATCTGGCCCCTGGCTTCTGCCCGGACATGGCGCGCGGCCGCATTCGCGATATTGATCTCTCCCGTGTTCGGCAGGCGCCAGGCGTTGTCGCGGTGCTGACCGCCGCCGACATTCCCGGACGCAACGACTGGTCGACGTCCATCGGTGGCGATCCGATCCTCGCCGAGAAGGAAGTCGAGTTCTGGGGCGAGGTTCTGTTCTGCGTCGTGGCGGAAACGCGCGACGCGGCCCGTCGGGCAACACGGCTCGCATTGTTCGAAGGCGAGGCGGAGACACCGGTACTTGATGTCGAGGAGGCAAAGGCCAAGGGGCTGCGCGTGCTCGACGACTACGGCTACGGCCGTGGCGATGTCGCTCGTTCCTTCGCCAGTGCTCAACGCCGGTTCGACGGTGTCATCCGCAATGGCGGGCAGGAGCACTTCTATCTCGAAGGTCAGATCGCCTTGGCGATTCCCGGCGAGATGGGCGATATGCACGTCCATTCGTCGACCCAGCATCCCTCCGAGGTGCAGCACTGCGTTGCCCACATGCTCGGGCTGCCGAGCGCCATGGTGACGGTGGAAGTGCGGCGCATGGGTGGCGGCTTCGGTGGCAAGGAAAGCCAAGCGAGCCAATGGGCATGCCTCGCCGCGCTGGGCGCTCGCGTCACCGGTCGGCCATGCAAGCTCCGGCTCGATCGTGACGACGACATGGTGATGACCGGCAAACGGCACGATATGACGACGGCTTTCTCCGTCGCCTATGACAGCTCTGGCAAAATTCTGGCGGCCGACATCGACTTCATGGCGCGCTGCGGCTATTCGGCCGACCTCTCTGGGGGCGTCAACGACCGTACGCTGTTTCACGCCGACAACGCCTATTATTACCCGAACGTCGTCCTGAAGTCGGAGCGGCTGAAGACGAACACGGTAACCAACACAGCCTTCCGGGGCTTCGGCGGGCCGCAGGGCATTCTTGCCGCCGAGCGCATCATGGACACGCTGGCCATCGTCACCGGTATCGATCCGCTGGAGGTCCGGAAACGGAACTTCTACGGCCCAGGCCGCGACGTGACGCCCTATGGCCAGAAGGTCGAAGACAACATCCTGCCGGAACTGGTCGCCGAGCTTGAGCGATCCTGCGACTATCCAAAGCGCCGGCAGGAGTGCCGCGCCTTCAACACCAAAAATCGCATCCTTCGCAAGGGCATCGCCCTGACCCCGCTGAAGTTCGGCATTGCCTTCACGCTGACCCATCTCAATCAGGCCGGCGCTCTCGTGCACGTCTATGCCGACGGTTCGGTTCACCTGAACCACGGTGGTACCGAGATGGGGCAGGGGCTCAACACCAAGGTGGCGCAGGTCGCCGCCGACGCTTTCGGCATTCCCCTTGATCTGGTGCGCATCACCGCCACCAATACATCCAAGGTGCCGAACACCTCGGCGACCGCCGCGTCGTCCGGCTCGGATCTCAATGGTATGGCGGCGCTCGCCGCTTGCGACGAGATCAAGGAGAGGATGGTTGCTCATCTGGTTACAACCACCAATTCCGCGCCCGAGAGCGTTGTATTCGCTGGCGGCCGGGTGAGCCATGCCAGCGGCTCGCTGTCCTTCGCCGATCTCGCCAAGGCCTGCTACGAGAACCGCGTCCAGCTGTCCGCTGCCGGATTCTACTCGACGCCCAAGATCCACTGGGACCGCCAGAAGGCGGAGGGGCGGCCATTCCTCTATTTCGCCTACGGCGCCGCCTGCGCCGAGGTGACCATCGACACCATGACCGGCGAGATGAAGGTCGACCGGGTGGATATCCTTCACGACTGCGGCCGCTCTCTCAACCCGGCGATCGATATCGGCCAGATCGAGGGGGCCTTCGTCCAGGGCATGGGCTGGTTGACCACCGAGGAACTGGTATGGGACGACAAAGGGCGGCTTTCGACGCATGCTCCGTCCACCTACAAGATCCCGACCGCCGGTGACGTACCAGCCATCTTCAACACCAGCCTCTGGGACGGCGCCAATCGCGAGGAGACCATCCATTCCTCGAAGGCCGTCGGCGAACCCCCCTTGATGCTGGCCTGTTCGGTGTTCTCGGCGATTTTCGACGCCATAGCCAGCTTGAAGCCGGGCGCCGTGCCGCCGCTCGATGCGCCGGCGACGCCCGAGTCGATCATGCGGGCAGTGTCCTTCATGCGACGGAGCGAGGCATGAGAGACGTTTTCGCCCCGCTTCATCGTCTCATAGCCCGCGACGGTGTCGCTGCGCTGGTGACGGTTGTCGGGGCGAAGGGGTCGACACCGCGCGAGGCCGGGGCCCGCATGGTGGTGTCGGTCGACGGCGCCATCTCCGGCACGATCGGCGGCGGCAGGCTGGAACTTGACGCCATGGAGCGCGCCATTGCCGCGCTGCATGAGGGGCGCGACGGCAGCGAGCGTCTCGATTTGGCGTTGGGCCCGTCCATCGGCCAGTGTTGCGGCGGCGCCGTCAGTGTGATGATCGAGACCTTCACCGCCGCCCGGCTGGCGGCGGTCGCCTATCTGGCCGAGGTGGAGGCAAAGGGGCCGTTTCAGACCTCTGCCGCCAGCGTCGGAAACGCACCGATCGACCGCCATGTCGTGAGCGCGGAGCAGTCGGGACCGACCGCATCCATCGACGCGAACGGCCGGCTCGACGAAAGCTTCGGCGACGCGATGCGCGAGCTGCTGTTGTTCGGGGCTGGGCACGTCGGCCGGGCCGTGATCCTGGCGTTGGCGCCGCTGCCGTTTCATATCCGCTGGATCGACGCCCGCCGGAGCGCCTTCCCCGATCTGCCGCTCGCGCGGCTTGAACAAGTGGTTACCGGTACGCCGGCGGCGGAGCTGAAAGCAGCTGCCGCCGATGCCTTCGTGCTGATCATGACCCATGATCATGGACTCGATCTGGATATCCTCCACGCGGCGCTGACCGAAGATCGCTTTCCTTACGTCGGCCTGATCGGCTCGCGCACCAAGCGTGCGCGCTTCGAACATCGTCTTGCCAAACTGGGACATTCTGAAACAGCCATCAGGGCTTTCACCTGCCCGATTGGTGTGCCGGGGATAACCTCCAAGGAACCGGCGCATATCGCCATTTCGGTGGTGGCTGAGCTGTTGATTGTGGACGAGAAACTTCGTAGGACCCCCGCCGGAGAGTCCGTCGCTGGCCGATCGGTCGATAGCTTAGAAAATAGGCAGATTGCCCATTTATTCGGACATTCCGGCTGAATCTTTTGGCGCGTCCGGTTGGCGAAATCGTGCTTGTATGCTGCACAGAAAATAGACAAAGCGCGGTGAAACGGGGACTACGGCTCTGATGGGCGAGGGGACTGGGGACAGCACCGGAGAAAGACTCCGTCGGGTTGGGGGCGAAACGCCGCTTCTCGAGGTCCGTCATGTTATCAAGCGCTTTGGCAGCTTCGCCGCCAATGATGACGTGTCCCTGAGGATCATGCCGGGCGAAATCCACGCGCTGCTCGGCGAGAACGGCGCGGGCAAGTCGACGCTGGTCAAGATCATTTACGGGTCCCTGCAGCCCAACGCCGGAGAGATTCTGTGGAAGGGTAAGCCGGTAACGGTGACCTCGCCCGCTGAAGCGCGAGCGCTGGGCGTCGGTATGGTGTTCCAGCACTTCTCGCTTTTCGAGGCGATGACCGTGGCCGAGAACATCGCGTTGGCTCTGCCCAATTGCAAGGCGACGCGCGAACTTGGCGATACCATTGCCCGTGTTTCAGCCAACTATGGTCTGCCGCTCGATCCGAATGCCCATATCGCCGATCTCTCGGTGGGTGAACGGCAGCGCGTCGAGATCGTTCGCTGCCTCCTGCAGAACCCCGAACTGATCATTATGGACGAGCCGACCTCGGTGTTGACGCCGCAGGAGGCCGACCAGTTGTTCGTGACGCTGAGGCGTCTCGCCGAGGAGGGCTGCGCCATCCTCTATATTTCGCATCGACTCGAAGAGGTGAGGGCGCTCTGCCATCACGCGACCATCATGCGCCGCGCGAAAGTGGTGGCTGAGGCCGATCCGGCCCACGAGACGGTGAATACGCTCGCTCAGCTGATGGTTGGAAACGAGATTACCCGCGTTATTCGCGAAAAGGGCAAGCTCGGACCGGAAGCCATTCTGCTCAAGGGGCTCAAGCAAGTCTCGCAGGATGCGTTC
Source organism: Pleomorphomonas sp. PLEO (assembly GCF_041320595.1). Classification (NCBI taxonomy): domain Bacteria; kingdom Pseudomonadati; phylum Pseudomonadota; class Alphaproteobacteria; order Hyphomicrobiales; family Pleomorphomonadaceae; genus Pleomorphomonas; species Pleomorphomonas sp. PLEO. Next base: position 3,887,266 of record NZ_CP166625.1, on the reverse strand, counting down.
GGCGTGTCGCTGAAGGACGTCAACCTGTCCGTTCGCTCCGGCGAGATTGTCGCCATTGCTGGTATCGCCGGCAACGGCCAGACGGAGCTGTTCGACGCGCTGTCGGGCGAGCATCTGGCCGAGAACGAAGGCATGGTGATCTTCGCCGGTGAGGCTGCCGGCCTGTTGGACATCAACGAACGCCGTCTTCTCGGCGCGGCCTTCGTTCCGGAGGAGCGCCTCGGTCACGGCGCGGTGCCGGCGCTGAAGCTGTCGGAGAATGTCGTATTGACCCGCCATGGAACTGGCGAAGGCATAGCCCGGCGCGGCTTCACCCGCTTCGGCAAGGCTGGCCGCATCGTCGAGAAGGTGACGAGCCTGTTCGACGTTCGAAAGGGCGTCGTCGATCCTGAGGCGCGCGCTCTGTCGGGCGGCAATCTGCAAAAATTCGTTGTCGGTCGCGAGGTCGAACGTACGCCAAAAATCCTGATCATCGCGCAGCCCACCTGGGGCGTCGACGCCGGCGCGGCGGCGGTGATCCGCCAATCGCTGATCGATCTGTCGCGCAAGGGCGCCGCCATCGTGGTCATCTCGCAGGACCTCGACGAAATCTTCGAGATCGCCGACCGGATCGCGGTCATTTCGCGCGGCCATCTCTCGAAAGCGGAGGACGCCAACACGCTGACGCCGGAAAAGGTCGGCTTGCTGATGGCCGGTGGTGCTGAGAAAAAGGGAGCGGCCGCGGCATGATACGCCTCGAACTGGTCAAGAGGTCGGAAAAAAGCCGGGTGATGAGTGTGTTGTCGCCAGTGGTCGCCGTGGCGCTGACGGTCGTGTTCGCCGGCATCGTCTTCGCGGCGCAGGGGCACAACCCCTTTACCGGCATATGGTATTTCTTCCTTGAGCCGATCACCTCGCTATGGGGCGTCGAGCAACTGATCACCAAGGCGACGCCGCTGATCATCATCGCGCTCGGTCTCTCGGTCTGCTACCTCTCCAACAACTGGAACATCGGCGCCGAGGGGCAGCTCACCATCGGCGCCATCGTCGGCTCGATCCCGCCGATCGTTTTTCCGGACTTCGTCAACCCGGTGGTGCTGCCGCTGATGCTGCTCATGGCCATGGCCGGCGGCGCATTGTTTGCGCTCATCCCCGCCAAGCTCAAGACCAGCTTCGGCACCAACGAGATCCTGACCAGCCTGATGCTGGTCTACTGCTCCAACCTGTTTCTCGACTGGATGGTGCGCGGTCCCTGGCGGAGCCCGCAGGGCTACAATTTCCCGATCACCATCGACTTCCATGAATGGGCCGTGCTGAACGCAGTGGACGTTGGCGGCATCAATATCAATCTTTCGGCGCCAATCGCCCTTCTTCTCGTCGTCGTGCTGTCGGTGGTGATGCGCTCGACGCTGAAAGGCTTTGAAATCCGTGTGCTGGGCCAAAGCCCGCGCGCCGGCTCCTTTGCCGGCTTTTCAAACCGTCGGATGACGGCTTTCGCCTTTGCGCTGTCGGGCGCCTTGGCCGGGCTCGCCGGTATGATGGTGGTGATGAGCGAAATCGGCAAACTGCAGCCGGTGATCTCGCCGGGCTATGGTTTCACGGCGATCATCGTTGCCTTCCTTGGCCGCCTCAATCCGGTAGGCATTCTGATCGCCGGCCTCGTCATCGCCTCCTCCTATCTCGGCGGCGAGGCCATCCAGACTTCCTTGCAGATGTCGTCGAAGCTTGCCACGGTCATCCAGGGTGTGCTGCTGTTCTTCGTGCTCGCTGCCGACACGCTGATCCTTTACAAGGTGAGGCTGGTAACCGGCCGCGAGGGGGAGCGCGCCCATGCTTGAGGCCATCATCCTCACGATTATCACCGCGGCGACACCGCTGCTGCTGGCCGCCACCGGCGAACTGGTGGTTGAAAAGTCGGGCGTACTGAACCTCGGCGTCGAGGGCATGATGGTGATGGGCGCCGTCGCCGGCTTCGCCGTTACGGTTTCCACCGGCAGTCCGCTGCTCGGCATTGTCGGCGGGGCTTTCGCCGGTGTTCTGGTCTCCTTGCTGTTTGCCTTTGTCACGCTGACGTTGGTTGCCAACCAGGTGGCGTCTGGCCTGGCGCTGACGCTGTTCGGCCTTGGCCTGTCGGGCTTGATCGGCGAAAGCTTCGTCGGCCAGCCAGGCATCAAGCTCGCCAGCCTCGACATTCCCGGCCTGACCACGCTCCCCTTTGTCGGCAAGGTGCTGTTCGGGCAGGATATCCTCGTCTACCTGTCGTTTGCGGCGGTGTTAGCCGTCTCCTGGTTTTTGAATCGGACGCGCGCCGGTCTGATCCTGCGCGCCGTCGGGGACAATCACACCTCGGCCCACGCCCTCGGCTACTCGGTGATTGGCGTCCGTTACCTCGCGGTGATGTTCGGCGGCGCCATGGCAGGCCTGGGCGGTGCCTATCTATCGGTCGCCTACACACCGCTCTGGGTGGAAAATATGACGGCGGGCCGTGGCTGGATCGCGCTGGCATTGGTGGTGTTCGCCTCGTGGATACCCTGGCGGGCGGCGGTCGGTGCTTACCTGTTCGGCGCAGTCACCGTGCTGCAATTTCATGCGCAGGCGTTTGGTCTTGGTTTTCCATCGCAATTCCTGGCGATGCTGCCTTATCTCGCCACGATCATCGTGCTGGTCGCCATTTCCGGCAACCGGCGGGCGACGCTTTTCAATACGCCCAGCAGTTTGGGTAAGTCCTTCGTGCCCGATCGTTGAGGCGGGTCATCGAGAGACAAGCGTCGGCGGTACGGTCGGCCGGCGCCTCATTTCAAGACCGTGACAGACCGTGGGAAAACCCACACCAGGGGAGAATGAACATGAAGAAACTCGCGCTTCTTGCCGGCACGGCCCTAGCGCTCGCTATCGGTGCCGTCTCTGGCGCCTCGGCCGCCGACAAGCTGAAGGCCTGCTGGGTCTACACCGGCCCGATCGGCGATTTCGGCTATTCCTATCAGCATGATCAGGGCCGCCTCGCCGTCGAGAAGGAACTGGGCGACAAGGTCCAGACCGCCTATGTCGAGAACGTCGCCGAAGGCCCGGATGCCGAGCGCGTTTTCGAGCGTTTCGCCCGTGAAGGCTGCGGCATCGTCTTCGGCACCTCGTTCGGCTTCATGGATGCCGAGCTGAAGGTGGCCAAGAAGTTCCCGAAGGTGAAGTTCGAGCACGCCACCGGCTACAAGAGCGCCCCCAACATGGGCCTCTACAACGCTCGCTTCTACGAAGGCCGTTACATTCTCGGCCAGATCGCGGCCAAAGAATCGAAGAAGGCCCTCGCCGGCTACATCGTTTCCTTCCCGATCCCGGAAGTGGTGATGGGCATCAATGCCTTCACTCTCGGTGCACAGTCGATCAACCCCGACTTCAAGACCAAGATCGTCTGGGTGAACTCCTGGTTCGACCCGGGCAAGGAAGCCGACGCCGCCAAGGCGCTGTTCGACCAAGGCGCCGACATCATCGTTCAGCACACCGACTCGACCGCTGCCATCCAGGTTGCCGAGGAGCGCGGCCTCAAGGGCTTCGGCCAGTCGTCCGACATGATCAAGTTTGCGCCGAAGGCGCAGATGACCGCCATCGTCGACAACTGGGGCCCGCACTATATCAAGTCGGTCAAGGCCGTTCTCGACGGTACGTGGAAGGCTGACGACGTGTGGGAAGGCATCAAGGACGGCACCGTCCACATGGCCGACTATGCCAACATGTCCGACGAGACCAAGAAGCTCGCCGAGGAAACGCAGGCCAAGATCGCCGGTGGCTGGAACCCCTTCACCGGTCCGATCGCCGATCAGACTGGCAAGGAGCGTTACGCGGCTGGTGTGGTCGCTCCCGATGGCGATCTGCTCGGCATGAACTGGTACGTCAAGGGCGTCGACGACAAGCTGCCGCAGTAAGCGTCTGCCTGATTGCATAACCCAGCTTTGCGCGGGGCCGCCTCAGGGTGGCCCCGTTCTGTTTGAAGGCGTCTTTCAAGCTGCCGGAAATATTGGCATTTCCGTCGGCTGGCCAGCTTGCCTTGGTTGGGCTGGAGAGGCTAGATTACGGCTAAATGCGTATGGATGCGCCATGCCTTCTTGTTAGGCCGGGCGAAGTCCGTCTCGAGGTACATGATCCCAGATGCTGAGCTTTGCCATCGAGTGGCTGCACATTCTGATCCGTTGGTTCCATCTTGTGGTCGGCATCGGCTGGATCGGCACAAGCTTTTTCTTCATCGCGCTCGACCTCAGTCTTCGCAAGCGGGAGAAGATGAACCCTGGTGTCTACGGCACCGCGTGGCTCGTGCATGGTGGCGGCTTCTACAATGTCGAGAAATACGCGGTGGCGCCTGAAGAGCTGCCGGAGGATCTCGTCTGGTATCGTTGGGAGGCCTATCTCACCTTCGTCTCCGGCTTTCTGCTCCTGACGACGGTCTATTATTTCAACGCCCGTGCCTATCTCATCGATCCCTCGGTTGCCGACCTAGCGCCGTGGCAGGCGATTGCCATCTCGATGCTCTCGCTGCTCCTCGGCTGGATCGCTTATGACGGGCTGATGAGGCACACGACCAATGATCATCCTGGCCTCGTCGTCCTCTGTGTCTTCCTGATGATCGTCGGCTTCGCCGCGCTGTTCAGCAACGTCTTTTCGGGGCGTGGCGCTTTCATTCATGTCGGTGCGCTGGTTGGCACCATGATGGCCGCCAACGTGTTCCGGGTGATCATTCCGAACCAGAAGAAGATCGCCGCCGCGTTGATGGCCGGCGAAAGGCCCGATCCGGCGCTGGGATTGCAAGGTCGGCAGCGTTCGCTCCACAATAACTACCTGACGCTACCTGTCTTGCTGATGATGGTGTCCAATCACTATCCGCTGCTCACCGGCCATCCGCATGGCTGGCTGCTGGTGGCGCTGATCCTCGTCATCGGCGGCATGGCGCGTCATATCCTCAACCGCCACGAGGCGGGCGATCCTTTCCGGAAATACTGGTGGGCACTGCCGGGCGCGGCGGTTGCCCTTGTCGTGGCAATCCTCGCAACCGCGCCGCTACCGCGATCCGAAACCGCTGCCGATGCGTCCGTCGTCACCGATGCCGATGTGCTTCGACTCACCGCGACGCATTGCGTGATGTGCCATTCCGCCAAACCGACCCATGAGGGATTCACCGAACCGCCGAAGGGGCTCGTCTTCACCGATATCGAGCATATTCGTCGCTACGCGCCGCTGATCAAGATGCAGGCGGTCGATTCGGAAGTCATGCCGCTTGGCAACGAGACGGGCATAACGCGTGGGGAGCGGGACGCGCTGGGCGCCTGGATTGCCGCCAACGGCGGTTAGGCCGCGTCAGCTTTGATCCTTGTCTCGACGGTCCGAGCCGATGCTTTGAGTTGCGTACATGCCGGTGGTGCGAAACTCGGTGGGACTGGCTCCGAAGAAGCGACGGAACACCTTCGAGAAATAGTTGGGGTCGGAGAAGCCGGTCAACGTAGCGACCTCCTTGACCGAGATCTCCGTGTTGACGGCGAGCAGCTTGGCGGCGCGGCGCATCCGCTCGGCCAGCACATATTCCGACGGTGGCCGCCCTTCAGTGGCCGTGAAAACACGGCTGAAATGAGCGCGACTCAGCCCGGCGACGCCGGCCAGTTCGTCGACCGACAAGTCACTCTGGAGGTTGTTGAGAATGTGCCGAATCACCGGCGCCATGGGGCTCGCCTGGGTAGCATCTGAGTAAGTGCCCGCGAACACGTCGTCATAGAGGGCCATGGCCGCGCGGTAAGCCAACGCGGACGCGGCGCCCGGCGTTTCGCCTTCACCTTCCATCATCCTGAGGCTGCAATCGGCCAGCGTTTCCACGGTGCGGGGCTTCAAGTGAAGGACTGGCCCGGTCACCGCCAATACCGAGCGATGCAGTCTCAGGGCCTCCTCGCCGTTCATGGAAATCCAGAAGAACTCCCAACGCCCGCCATCCTCCAGCCAGTACCGGTGATTGTGCGGCACGAGTACCAGCATCGCCTCTCCCTCGCCGATGCGATAATGCTTGTCTTCGTAGCGCAAATTTCCATGCCCGGAAATTGTATGCTGGAGAACCGTGAACGGCGTCTGTCCTCGTTTTCTGCCGTCCCACGAATATTCCTTTGAAGTTTGAATATCATAGCCTGTACTGGTCGGCATTGTGTGCAGCAGATTCCGCCCGCGAGGCAATGACATGGTCGTCATTCCCGGTCCATTTTGCCGGAGTTTCTCGAGCATAGAATTACCCATCGAAGCACAATCCTCGTCTGGCCTTGGCAGCCATATTACGTCTTAATGCGCCCAACAAGAAGAACGGAACGGGCGCAGCCAAGGACTTACCCCTGAGCAAGATGTCGGGCGCAGAGCGACAGTGTCGGCTGCGTAATACTTTCGTATTGCCTGGACGTATCCTTCAGCCGGTCGATTTAGGCGAGTGAACGAGGACAGCATGGCAGCCTTCAAAGTTGCGATCATCGGCGCGGGTAGCGTCGGCTTCACCAAGAAGCTTTTCACTGACATTCTCTGTGTACCAGAGTTTGCCGACGTCGAGTTTGCGCTGACCGATATCTCGGAGCACAATCTGACGATGATCGCGACGATCCTGAGAAAGATCGTCGAAGTCAACAAGCTGCCGGCAACGGTCACAGCCACCACCGATCGCCGCAAGGCGCTCGAGGGCGCGCGCTACGTGATCTCGTGCGTCCGCGTTGGCGGGCTCGACGCCTACCAGGATGACATCCGCATTCCGCTCAAATATGGCGTCGATCAATGCGTCGGCGACACGATCTGTGCTGGTGGCATCCTCTATGGCCAGCGCAATATTCCGGTGATCCTCGATTTCTGCAAGGATATCCGCGAAGTTGCCGAGACCGGCGCCAAGTTCATGAACTACGCCAATCCAATGGCCATGAACACCTGGGCTGCCATCGAATACGGCAAAGTCGATACCATCGGTCTCTGCCATGGCGTGCAGCATGGCGGCGAGCAGATCGCCGACATCTTCGGCGTCGGCCATGACGAGGTCGACTATATCTGCTCAGGCATCAATCATCAGACTTGGTACGTCGACGTCCGCGTTCGTGGCCGCAAGGTGAGCAAGGACGAAATCCTGGCCGCCTTCGAGGCGCACCCGGTTTATTCCAAGCAGGAAAAGGTGCGCATCGATGTGCTGAAGCGCTTCGGCGTCTACTCCACGGAGAGCAATGGGCATCTGTCGGAATATCTGCCTTGGTACCGCAAGCGGCCGGGCGAGATCATGAACTGGATCGACATGTCGGACTGGATTCATGGCGAGACGGGCGGTTACCTGCGCTTCACCACCGAACAGCGCAACTGGTTCGAGACCGAGTTCCCGGAGTTCCTGAAGGAAGCCGAGGAGAAGATCGATCCCAAGCGGCGGTCGAGTGAGCACGCCAGCCACATCATCGAGGCGCTGGAGACGGGCCGGGTCTATCGTGGCCACTTCAACCAGAAGAACCTGGGCGTCATAACCAATCTGCCTGATGACTGCATCATCGAGTCGCCCGGCTTTGTCGATCGCTTCGGCATCAACATGGTGGCCGGCATTACGCTGCCGGAGGCTTGCGCGGCCACCTGTCTGGCATCGATCAACGTTCAGCGCATGTCGGTGCACGCGGCGGTAACCGGCGACGTCGATCTCCTGAAGCTTGCCGTGCTGCACGACCCGCTCGTCGGTGCAATCTGCACTCCGGAGGAAGTTTGGGCGATGGTCGACGAAATGCTGGTCGCTCAAGCGCGCTGGCTGCCGCAATATGCCCACGCCATCGATGCGGCCAAGGAGAGGGTCGCGAAATCGACGGTCAAGACGGGCAATTGGCAAGGGGCGGCCCGTCGTGAGGCGCGTGGCATCGAAGAGATCCGCGAGGAGAAGGCCCGCACCAAGGTCTGACGAGACCTCGGGCCGTCTTCAAGAATTCTCCGGCGCGGATCGCCCGCGCCGGACGCGGCAGGCCTCGTTGACTGTGACTGCCGTAAAGGGGAAAGCCGATCGGGCAATTGAGGAAACCGGTCGACTTGGGAAGAGAGCGCGGGGGGATGCGTTCCGACGCTGACCATCGCATTGGCCGTTTCTGGCGCAAAGCCGGTGATCGGCTCCATGAGGGAGGACATGACGGAATGACTTATCGGATGAAATTGACGTCGGCTCTGATGCTCGGTGCGTCGCTCTTTGCGACCGCCGCATTCGCGTCTGAGCTGACCGTCGTGCCGGAAGCCCCGGTATTCCAGGGCCAAGGCAAGGTCAACTATGTCGCGCGCGGTGACCTGTGGGAGTATAAGGCACTCTCCGCCTACCATGAGCCCGAGTACATCACCAAAAACTTCGTCGACAAGGGGCGTCTGCCGCCGGTCAAGGACCGTCTGCCGAAAGAGCCGCTCGTCTTCAAGACTGGCAACATGCCCAATGGCATTGGTGTCTACGGTGACGCGCTTCGCCATGTCATCGGCGGTCGTCCCGAGGGCTGGAACTATCAGGCCGGTCAGGTCCAGGGCTGGGGCGGTATCGACATCGGCATGTATGAGTGCCTGACGCGTACCGCGCCGCTGTTCCAGATCAAGGCCGAGGATATGGAGCCGCTTCCCAATCTCGCCAAGAGCTGGGAATGGTCCGAGGACGGCCACAAGCTGACCATGCACCTCATCGAGGGTGCTAAGTGGTCGGATGGCGTGCCCTTCACGTCCGAAGACGTGATGTTCTACTGGGAAGACAATGTCCTTGACCAAAATGTGTCGCCGACCAACGGAGCGAGGCAGGCGACTTTTGGTGAAGGAACAACGCTGAAGAAGATCGACGATTACACGGTCGAATGGACCTTCAAGGAAGCCTTCCCCAAGCAGTATCTCTACAATATGGCCTACGGCACTTTCTGCCCTGGTCCTGCCCATATGCTGAAACCCCAGCATCCGAAGTATTCCAAGAATACCTATGAGCAGTACAAGAATTTCTTCCCACCGAGCTACCTGAATTGGCCGGTGATGGGCGCTTGGTCTCCTGTTCTCTATCGTCCGGACGACATCATTGTTCTTCGCCGCAACCCCTACTACTGGAAGGTCGACGAGAACGGCAATCAGCTGCCTTATCTCGATGAAGTCCACTTCAAGCTGTCGACCTGGGCGGATCGCGACGTGCAGGCGGTGGCCGGCTCGGGTGACATCTCCAACCTGGAGCAGCCGGAGAACTTCGTTGAATCGTTGAAGCGAGCCGCCCAGCCGACCGCGCCGGCCCGCCTCGAGTTCGGTCCGCGTCTCATCGGCTATAACCTCTATATGAACTTCTCGGCCAACGGCTGGGGCGAGCCAGACGCGCGTGGCCAAGCGGTGCGTGAGCTGAACCGCAACGACCATTTCCGCAAGGCCGTGACCATGGGTCTCGACCGTCAGAAGCTCGGCGAAGCGCTGGTGAAGGGGCCGTTCACGGCCATTTACCCCGGCGGCATCTCCTCCGGCTCGAGCTTCTATGATCGCCAGAGCACCTTCTTCTATCCCTTCGATCTCGATGGGGCCAAGAAGGAACTGGAAGCCGCTGGTCTCAAGGATACCGATGGCAACGGCGTCGTGAATTATACGGATGGCCCGATGAAGGGCAAGGACGTCGAGATCACGCTGCTCGTCAGCGCCGACTACTCTACGGACAAGAACCTCGCCGAAGGCGTGATCGGCCAGATGGAAAAGCTCGGTCTGCGCGTCGTCCTGAATTCCCTGGACGGCAAGCAGCGCGACAACGCCAACTATGGCGGCAAGTTCGACTGGACGATCAACCGTCATGGTCCAGAACTGACGGCCGTTGTGCAAAACACCGAGCAGTTGGCTCCGGTCGGTCCGAAAACGTCGTGGTTCCACCGCGCACCGGAAAGCGGACAGCTCGACCTGATGCCGTTTGAGAACCAACTCGTCGACATCATCAACAAGTTCATCGCCACCCAGGATGTCACGGAACGCGCCAACCTGATGAAAGAGTACAACAAGGTCGCGACGACCAACGTCAACAGCGTCGGTCTGACCGAATACCCTGGCGCTCTGATCATCAACAAGCGTTTCGACAACGTTCCTCCGGGAACCCCAATCTTCATGTTCAACTGGGCTGAAGACTCGGTTCTGCGTGAGCGCTTGTACGTTCCCGCCGACAAGCAGGGTGATTTTGAGCTGGCCAAGGACACGTTGCCTGGCAAGCCAGGCGACCAGGGTCCTGTCGAGTAATCTTCCCACTCGAATGGCCAATCGTCCCGGCGGTGCCCCCCGCCGCCGGGACACCTCTTCCGAGACCTCCGCGGAATTGTCCGGGAGTCTGAGGGAGCCTACGATCTCAAGCCGTCCATGACGACGATCCAAGCCAGCCCGTTTCATGTGAGGCGGGTCCTTCATATCCATGACAAGAGTCAGGAAGTCTCAGACCGATGTTTCGCTTCTTGCTCATCCGTATCGCCTCGGCGATCCCGGTGCTCTTCATTCTAAGTGTCGTCACCTTCGCCATCATTCAGGCGCCGCCGGGCGACTACAGCGATTTCATTCGCTCTCAGCTTATCAACCAAGGTGGTGCGACCTTCGAGGCCGCCGACGCGCAGGCCAAGGCCTACGCTCACGCCCATGGCCTAGATAAGCCGATCCCTGTCCAGTACATCAACTGGGTGGTTGGCATGGTCACCGAAGGCGATTTTGGCCGCAGTTTCTTCTACAATCGACCTGTGGCCGATGTGGTTGGTGAGCGTCTGCCGCGAACGCTGCTTCTGGCGCTGACCTGCCATATCCTGGCGTCGGTCATCGGCATATCCTTCGGCATTATCGCGGCGACGAAGCAGTATTCCTGGATCGACAGCCTGCTGTCCTTCATTTCGTTCCTGGGTATGACGGTACCGCGTTTCCTGATGGCGCTGGTCATCGTCTACATCATGGTGTTCCACTTCAACGTCAACGAAATCAATAGCTTCTTCTCTCCACGATATGGCGGGGCGCCATGGTCATGGGGCAAGTTCGTCAATCTTGTGCAGCACGTCTGGCCTGTGGTCGCCATCGCCACCTTCGGCGGTCTCGCCTACAACATGCGCGTGATGCGCGGCAACCTGCTCGATACGCTCAACGCCCAGTATGTCGAAACCGCGCGCGCCAAGGGACTTTCGGAGGGCGCGGTGATCCTGCGCCACGCTGTACCCAATGCGTTGCATCCGCTGGTCATGTATCAGGGCGTGGTGTTGCCCTACATGCTGACGGGTGAAATCGAGACGGCCATCATCTTCGCTCTTCCGACCGTCGGCCCTGCCATCGTCGGCTCGATGAGTGTCGGTGACGTCTATGTCACGGCGACCTTCATGCTCGTCCTTTCGGCGACGCTGATCGTCGGCAATATCATCGCCGACATTCTGCTCGCCCTTCTCGACCCCCGCATCCGTCTCGGCGGAGGAGCCAACTGATGCTTGTCCCTGGCGAATCCACCCTGAACGGCACCGCCGCCGAGATTGTCGAACAGCATGGCAGTGAAAGCTATATCGCCCTGGTCTGGCGGCGCCTGAAGCGCTCATGGACAGGTATGGCCGGCTTGATCATGGTCATCTTGCTGATCTTGATCGCTCTGTTTGCCGATTTTCTGTCGCCGGTCGACCCGAAGTTCACCGATGTCGGTTATTCGAGCCCGGAAGCTATCTCCTTTACCAACAAGGACGGTGGCTGGGCGCTGAGCCCACGCGTCTATCCCATGGTGGAGGGCACCGAGCTCGACCCGATCACCTACCAGCCGCTGATCGGGCCGGACTATGACAACCCGCGCTACCTTGGATTCTTCGTCAAGGGCGCTCCCTACCAGCTCCTCTGGCTAATCCCGGTAGAGAGGCATCTGTTCGGTGCCATCGATGGCAAGCCGGTGCATTTCCTTGGCACCGACAAGTTCGGCCGCGACGTGCTGTCGCGCGCGCTCTACGGCTCGCGCATCTCGCTGATGATCGCGCTGACCGTGGTATCGATCATTACCGTTGTCGGTACGACGGTCGGCATGGTGTCCGGCTATTTTGGCGGCCGCTTCGACATCTGGATGCAGCGCTTCGTTGAGCTGGTACTGGCCTTTCCGCAATTGCCGCTCTATCTCGCGCTTACCTCGCTCATTCCGGTGACGGCGGCGACGTCGGTGTTCCTAGCCTTCGTTATCTTCGTGATGTCCGCGCTCGGCTGGGCTCAGCTCTCTCGTGAGGTTCGCGGCAAGACGCTGGCGTTGGCACGCATCGACTACGTGCGGGCGGCGATCGCCATCGGTGCCCGTGACCGGCGCATCATCTTCCAGCATATCTTCCCCAACGTTATGAGCCACGTCATCGTCGCCGTGACGCTGGCAATCCCCAACGTTGTGCTGCTGGAGAGCTTTCTCGGCTTCCTAGGCTTTGCGGTGAAACCACCACTGATCTCCTGGGGCCTGATGCTGCAGGACACCTCCAATTACTCGGCCATTGGTTCCTACCCTTGGATCCTGACGCCTGTGGCCTTCGTCTTCGCAACTGTCTTTGCCTTCAACGCCCTTGGCGACGGTCTGCGCGACGCCATCGATCCCTATTGAGGAAGCCGACCATGGACAGAGACGAAAACCTCGCTCCGGATGTCCGGCTCGATCATGACAGCCGAACGGGAGAGCCGATCATCGATTGCCGCGACGTCGCCGTCCGCTTCAAGGTGGAGGACGGCGAGGTAGAGGCGGTGAAAGGCGTGTCGATGCAGCTCTATCGCGGTGAAACGATCGCCGTGGTGGGCGAAAGTGGTTCGGGCAAATCGGTCACGGCGCGGACCATCATGGGCCTGTTGTCGAAGCGCGCGCGCGTTGCCACTGGCTCCAGTATCCGCTTCGATGGCAACGACGTACTGAAGTGGTCGCCGCACCGCCGCCGCATGCTGCGTGGCAATCGTATCTCGATGATTTTCCAGGAGCCTCTCTCCTCGCTGAATCCGGTCTACTCGATCGGTGCGCAGATCATCGAAGCGATCCGCATTCACCAGAAGCTGTCGAAGGCCAAGGCGCGGGAAAAGGCGATCGATTTGCTGCGCGAAGTGCATATTCCCGACCCGGAATCGCGCATCAATCAATATCCGCATCAGCTGTCCGGCGGCCAACGCCAGCGCGTGATGATCGCCATGGCGCTTGCCAACAATCCGGAAGTGCTGATCGCCGACGAACCGACCACGGCACTCGACGTGACGGTGCAGGCGCAAATCCTGCAGCTTATTCGCGATCTGCAGCAGCGCCACGGTATGGCGGTGATCCTGATCACCCACGACCTCACGGTGGTGCGCAAATTCTCCGACTACGTTTATGTGATGCAGAAGGGCGAGGTGAAGGAGCACAACACCACCGAAGCCTTGTTCGGCAACCCGCGGCACTCCTATACCCGGCATCTTCTGGCCTCGGAGCCACGTGGCCACGCCAACCCGCTGCCCGCGGAGTCGCCGGTGATCCTCGAAGGCAAGGATGTTCGCGTTGCCTTCATGTTGAAGAAGGGCGGCTTCTTCAACGCCGAGTTCCACGAGTTGGTGGCCGTCGACAATCTCAGTCTGACGCTGCGCCGGCACGAGACGCTGGGCATCGTTGGTGAAAGCGGCTCGGGCAAGACCACCTTCGGCCAGGCGCTGATCCGTCTCTCCAACCCCGACAGTGGCGAGATCTACTTCGACGGCAAACCCATCCATGGCAAGAGCCGCGAGGAGCTGAGGCCGCTCAGGTCGCGCATGCAGGTGGTGTTCCAGGATCCATTCTCGTCACTCAATCCACGCATGTCGGTCTGCCAGATCATCGAGGAAGGACTGATCGTCAACAGCATCGGTGCCAACCACGCCGAGCGGCTTGATCGGGTGCGCGACGCACTGACCGCCGCTGGTCTTCCAACCAACATTCTTTCCCGGTTCCCGCACGAATTCTCGGGTGGGCAGCGGCAGCGCATCGCCATCGCCCGCGCCATCGCTCTCGAGCCGGAATTTATTCTGCTCGACGAACCGACGTCGGCGCTCGATCTATCCGTGCAGGCGCAGATCATCGACCTCTTGCGTAAGCTGCAGGACGAACGCGGGCTCAGCTATCTCTTCATCTCCCACGACCTGAAAGTCGTCCGGGCGCTCTGTCATCGCATCATCGTCATGCAGAACGGGCGGATCGTCGAGGAAGGCCCTGTAGAGGAAGTCCTGTTCAAACCGAAAACCGCTTACACCGAAAAGTTGGTGAAGGCTGCCTTCGAGGTGGCTGCGTAAGCGGCGGAAGTCCGGGTTTCGCTTTGCTTTTCAGGCAGGCGAAGGCCGAAAAAGGATCCGGGGCGGCCGACGTGGCGGTCTCGGGCTCCTGAAAAAGCGAGAAAACATCAGACCTGTTCGCGATGGTGGACCGGCATTGCCGGTTTGCACCGGATATCTGTTTGCTTGGAGGAAAGCGAAATGGTGGCAAATCCCAAGATCACCTTCATCGGTGCCGGTTCGACGGTGTTCATGAAAAACATCATCGGCGACGTTTTGCATCGGCCGGCGCTCAAGGGCGCTACCATTGCCCTGATGGATGTCAACGAAAAGCGCCTTGCCGAAAGCGAGATGGTCGTTGGCCGTCTCGTCAAGCTGCTCGATGCGCCAGCGAAAGTCGAGACCTACACCGATCGCCGCAAGGCGCTCGAAGGGGCCGATTTCGTCGTTGTTGCCTTCCAGATCGGCGGCTACAAGCCGGCTACCGTCACCGACTTCGAGGTTCCCAAGAAATACGGCCTTCGTCAGACCATCGCCGACACACTCGGCGTTGGCGGCATCATGCGCGGCGTTCGTACCGTACCGCACCTCTGGGCCATCTGCGCCGACATGATGGAAGTCTGTCCGGATGCCATTCTGCTTCAGTACGTCAACCCGATGGCCATCAACACCTGGGCGATCTCGGCCAAGTACCCGAAGGTCCGCCAGGTCGGCCTCTGCCATTCGGTGCAGCATACCGCCGAAGAGCTGGCTCGTGACCTCGAAATCCCTGTGTCGGAAATCCGCTACCGGGCAGCCGGCATCAACCATATGGCCTTCTACCTGAAGTTCGAGCATCGGCAGGCCGATGGCAGCTATCGCAATCTCTATCCGGATCTCGTCCGGGGGTATCGTGAAGGTCGCTATCCCAAGCCGTCGAGCTGGAATCCGCGTTGCCCCAACAAGGTGCGCTACGAGATGCTGACACGGCTGGGCTATTTCGTCACCGAAAGCTCCGAGCATTTCGCCGAGTACACGCCGTGGTTCATCAAGGAGGGCCGCGACGACCTCATCGAGAAGTTCGAAATCCCGCTCGATGAATATCCCAAGCGCTGCGTGGAGCAGATCGCTCGCTGGGAGAAGGATCTTCAGGACCTCAAGGCGTCCGACACGGTCGAGGTGAGGGAGAGCCACGAATATGCCTCCCAGATCATCAACTCGGTCTGGACTGGTGAACCGTCGGTCATCTACGGCAACGTCCGCAATAACGGCTGCATCACCTCGCTACCGGACTATTGCGCCGCCGAGGTCCCTTGCCTCGTTGATGCCTCCGGCATTCAGCCGACTCATATTGGCGATCTGCCGCCACAGCTCACCGCGCTGATCCGCACCAATGTCAACGTGCAGGAGCTGACGGTAGCAGCCTTGATGACCGAGGACCGCCAGCACCTTTACCACGCGGCGATGATGGATCCGCACACGGCGGCCGAGCTCGATCTCGACCAGATCTGGTCGCTGGTCGACGATCTTTGCCGCGCGCACGGTGACATGCTGCCGAAATGGGCTCGGGTCGGCTGAAGCGACACCAAGGCCGGAGCGGGGAACTGCCCGCTCCGAAGCTTCTTCCCGGCGCTCGGCCCTATTCCTCCCCGAGAGAACGCCGGCTCCAGCGACGCGGGACGCTAGCACTTGGGCTGGCGTCTCGCGTCTGTGTTTTTCGCCGTTCTGGCCGCCCCCAAGATCACGGTCCTGCTTGTTCGACAGTGCCTTCATCCCTTAGTCGGGTTCGGAGCCGGCTGCCGTTTGCCCGTATTGCCAAGCCTTGAAAACGGGCACATTCTCGGCTCGTCGGGTATCCGAGGAGGGGTGCCCGATCCGAACATGAACCGTCCGCAGTCCCGATAATCGGGGGCTGCGGAATTGGACAGGCGAGAACATAACGGAAACATATCTGGAGGTCAGCCATGTCAGGACATACCGGAACATCCGCCAACGGCAGAGCAGTCGGCCCCCGTTGCGTTGCCATCGTGGGGCCTCACGGCAGCGGCAAGACGACGCTTCTCGAGGCGATCCTCGAGCGGACGGGGGCAATTCCGAAGGCCGGTAACGTGGCAGCTGGCACTAGCGTTGGCGATCGTTCCAAGGAAGCGCGCGCCCATGGCATGGGCGTCGATCTCAACTCCGCCGACGCCGAATTTCTCGGCGATCGCTATACCTTTCTTGATTGTCCCGGTTTTGTTGAATTCGCTTTCGAGATGCAGCCCGTTCTCGCCGTTGCCGACGTTGCGGTCGTGGTCTGCGAAGCCGACGAGAAGAAGATTCCGGCACTGCAGCTCGTTCTCCGGCAGCTCGAAGCGGCCGGCGTTCCGCACGTGCTGTTCATCAACAAGATCGACAAGGCCGACGCGACGCTGCGCGACACCCTCAAGCTGATGCAATCGGCGTCGACCACGCCACTGGTGCTGCGCCAGATTCCCATCTGGAAGGATGGCATCACGGTTGGCACTATCGAGTTGGCGCTCGAACGAGCCCTGGTCTATCGTGAACACGCCGAAAGCCAGGAAGTTCCCATTCCCTCCGATCATCAGGCCGACGAACTGGCTGCTCGCTACGACATGCTGGAGCGCCTCGCCGACTATGACGATGAGCTGATGGAAGAGCTTCTGTCCGATGTCGCCCCCGACCGCAGCCAGATTTTCGAGGACTTGCGCAAGGAAATGCGGTCTGG
This sequence comes from Pleomorphomonas sp. PLEO, assembly GCF_041320595.1. Lineage (NCBI taxonomy): Bacteria > Pseudomonadati > Pseudomonadota > Alphaproteobacteria > Hyphomicrobiales > Pleomorphomonadaceae > Pleomorphomonas > Pleomorphomonas sp. PLEO. The sequence continues at coordinate 3,870,363 of NZ_CP166625.1, read as the reverse complement.
CCTGATCACCCCGGTATTCATTGGCTCGGCCGAGCGCGGTAACGGCATTACCCGTCTTCTCAAGGCATTGAGGCATGACGCTGCCGGGATCGAGGAAACGCGCACCCGTCTTGGCGTTGCTGCTGGCGCGGACGCCATCGTTCAGGTGGCCAAGACCGTGCAGACCTCGCATGCCGGCAAGCTGTCGATCGTTCGCGTCCTGGCCGGAAAGCTGACCGACGGTCTGGCTCTCACCGCGGCGGATGGCACCCTCGGTCGCATATCCGGGCTCTACGCGTTGGGAACGGGAACGCCGACCAAGATGTCGGAGGCGGTTGTTGGCGCGGTTGTCGGTATCGGCAAAGTCGATCCGGCCGAAACCGGGTCGACGCTCACCTCCGGCAAGGCGCCCCCCAAAGCACTGGCACCGCTCGTGCCGCCGCCGCCTGTGATTTCCATGGTGGTGGCGCCAAAAGAGGCCAAGGACGACGTCAAACTGTCGACCGCGCTCAGCCGTCTCGCCGAGGAAGATCCATCGCTGGTGGTTATCCAGGACGCAGACACGGCGGAAACCCGCATCGAGGGGCAGGGGGAAATGCACCTCCGGGTTCAGCTCGAGCGCTTGCAAAGCCGGTTTGGCGTCGCCGTGGTGACGCGCGATCCCATCATTCCCTATCGGGAGACCATCAAGACCTCGACCACGGTGCGTGGTCGTCACAAGAAGCAATCAGGTGGACACGGCCAATTCGGCGACTGCGTGCTGACCATTGAGCCGCAGGGGCGAGGCAAGGGGTTTGCCTTTGCCGAAGTGGTGACCGGCGGCGCTGTGCCGAAGAACTTCTTCCCAGCCATTGAGGAAGGCGTGGTCGATAGCTTGAAGCGTGGCGCGTTGGGCTTCCCGCTGGTCGATGTCAAGGTGACACTGTCCGACGGGTCGTTCCATCCGGTCGACAGCTCGGACATGGCGTTCAAGATGGCCGCCGGTATCGGCATGCGCGAGGGGCTGCCACAGTGCTCACCGGTCCTTCTCGAACCGATCCTCAAGGTGAAGTTCTATGGGCCGAGCGAGTTCACCGCCCGAGTCAACCAGATCGTCACCGGCCGGCGCGGTCAGCTCCTCGGCTTTGATGGCCGTGAAGGCTGGCAGGGTTGGGACGTGACGGAAGCACTGATCCCGCAGGCCGAGATGGGTATGCTGATCGTCGATCTCCGGTCGGCGACCGCCGGCGTCGGCACCTTCGAGGCCGCATTCGACCATCTGCAGGAGATTACCGGTCCGGTGGCGCAGAAAGTCGTCGAAAAGCGCAAGGGTGAACTCGCAGCCGCCTGAGCTGTCCGAGGAGCGAAATGGGAGCGCTTCGGCGCTCCCGGCTTTTGCGACCAAAGCTTCGAGTCGAAAAAGAAGGTCCGGAACCGTTCCCAGTTCCGGACCCTCTTTTCAATGAATGATCAGATCGGTCTCAACCTGCCTTCAGGCCGTGGTTGCGGAAGATCGAGCGCACCTCTTCGACCAGTTCGCGCGCCGGCGCCTCGGTATCGGCCAGCTTGTAATCGCGGCCACATTCCTTCCACTTGAACTCACCGAGCTTGTGGAAGGGCAGCACGTCGACCCGCTCGACCACGCCGAGTTCGGCAGCGAAGGCGGCGAGGCCCTCGATCTCGTCCAGCTTATCGGTGAGACCCGGCACCAGCACGTAACGCAGCCAGATCTTCTTGCCCTTGGCCGAAAGGCGGCGGGCAAAGTCGAGCGTCGGCTGCAACTGGGCACCGGTCACCTCGAAATAGGTTTCCTCGGTGAAGGCCTTGATATCGAGCAGTACGAGGTCGATGTCCTCAAGCATCTCGTCACTGACGCGTTTGCCGAGAAAGCCGGAGGTATCGAGGGCCGTATGAAGGCCCATCGCCTTGGCGGCGTGGAATACCTCTCCGACAAATTCCACCTGCGTCAGCGGCTCTCCACCGGAGATGGTGATGCCACCCTTGGCGCGCTTCAGGAAGTTGGAGTAGCTGGCCATCTCGGCCACCACCTCGCGCACCGAGGTCTCCTTGCCCTTGCGCATGTGCCAGGTGTCGGGGTTGTGACAATATTGGCAGCGAAGCGGGCAGCCGGAGACGAACAACACGTAGCGGATGCCTGGCCCGTCGACGGCGCCGCCGGCATCCTTGGAGTGAACGAAACCATGGGCCACCGGACGGTGGGCAAGGTGTCCACCGTCGGCGTGGACGCCCGGGGCGCGCTGAGCGTCCCGGAGGTCGAGGAGGTTAGTTTGTTGCGCCATGGAAGGTCCGGCTGATGACATCCAGTTGCTGCTCGCGCGTCAGCTTGATGAAGTTCACCGCGTAGCCCGACACGCGGATGGTCAGCTGCGGATAGAGCTCGGGGTGCTCCATGGCGTCGACCAGCGTCTCGCGATCGAACACGTTGACGTTGATGTGGTGGCCACCCTGCATGAAGTAGCCGCTGAGCAGATTGTCGAGGTTTTCGACCCGGTCTTCGTCGGTGGAGCCGAGAGCCGACGGCACGATCGAGAAGGTGTAGCTGATGCCATCCTGCGCATGAGCGTAGGGGAGCTTTGCCACCGAGGCCATGGAGGCGACGGCGCCATTCTTGTCGCGGCCATGCATCGGGTTGGCACCCGGTGCGAAGGGCTGGCCGGCCTTGCGGCCGTCAGGCGTGTTGCCGGTCTTCTTGCCATAGACGACGTTGGAGGTGATCGTCAGGATCGACTGGGTCGGCATGGCGTTGCGATAAGTCTTGTGCTTGCGAATGCAGCCCATGAACGTTTCGGTCAGCCAGACGGCGATGTCATCGACACGGTCGTCGTTGTTGCCAAAGGCCGGATAGTCGCCCTCGATCTCGAAGTCGGTGGCAAGACCGCGCTCGTCGCGGATGATCTTCACCTTCGCGTACTTGATCGCGCTGAGGCTATCCGCCGCGACCGACAGGCCGGCGATGCCGCAGGCCATGGTCCTGAGGATGTCACGGTCGTGCAGCGCCATCTCGATCCGCTCGTACATGTACTTGTCGTGCATGTAGTGGATGGAATTGAGCGCGTTGACGTAGACGCGGGCAAGCCACTCCATCATCGGCAGGAACCTAGTCTTGACGTCCTCGTAGTCGAGATAGTCGCCGACCACCGGAGCGAGGGCGGGACCAACCTGGGCGCCGCTCTTCTCGTCGCGGCCGCCGTTGATCGCATACAGCAGCGTCTTGGCGAGGTTGGCGCGAGCACCGAAGAATTGCATCTGCTTGCCGATGCGCATGGCGGAAACGCAGCAGGCGATGCCGTAGTCGTCACCCCAATAGGGGCGCATCAGGTCGTCGTTCTCGTACTGGATCGACGAAGTCTTGATGGAGGTCTCGGCGCAGAAGTCGCGGAAGCCCTTCGGCAGGTTTTCCGACCACAGCACCGTAAGGTTCGGTTCGGGGGCCGGGCCGAGGGTGTTCAGCGTGTTGAGCATGCGGAATGAAGATTTGGTCACCAGCGGGCGACCGTCAATGGCCATGCCACCCAGCGACTCGGTGACCCAGGTCGGATCGCCCGAGAACAACTGGTCGTATTCCGGTGTCCTCAGGAAGCGGACGATGCGGAGCTTCATCACGAAGTGGTCGAACAGCTCCTGCGCCTCGGCCTCGTTGAGCTCGCCTTCGACGATATCCCGCTGGATGAAGATATCGAGGAAGCTGGAAACGCGACCGAGCGACATGGCAGCGCCGTTGGCTTCCTTCACCGCCGCGAGATAGGCGAGGTAGGTCCACTGCACCGCCTCGCGGCCATTCATGGCCGGGCGGGTGAGGTCGAAGCCGTAGATCTCGCCAAGCTTGACGAGTTCCTTCAGCGCCTTGATCTGCTCGGCCGTCTCTTCCCGGGAGCGCAGTACCTCTTCGTCGATGGTGGCGAGCTCGAAGCTCTTGAGCTGGGCCTGCTTGTCCTCGATCAGGCGATTGACGCCGTAAAGAGCGACCCGGCGATAGTCACCAATGATGCGGCCACGGCCGTAGGCGTCCGGCAGGCCGGTGATAATGCCGGACTTGCGGCAGGCCAGCGCCTCGGGGGTATAGACATCGAAGACCGCGTCATTGTGGGTCTTGCGAAGCTTGGGGAATATCTTGTCGAGGGAAGTGTCGGGCTTGAAGCCAAAGGCTTCGAGGCCGTTCTTGACCATGCGATAGCCGCCGAACGGCATGATGGCGCGCTTCAGCGGCGCATCGGTCTGCAGGCCGACGATCTGCTCAAGATCCTCGGCGATGTAGCCGGCCTTGTGCGAGGTAATGGAAGACGGGGTGGAGACGTCGACGTCGAGCACGCCGCCCTTGTCGCGTTCGGCCTTGAGCTGAACCTTCAGCTTTTCCCACAGGTCGGCGGTGCGCGGCGTGATGCCAGCCAGAAAACCGGCGTCGCCCACATAGGGAGTTACGTTGGCGATAATGAAGCTGCGGACGTCGATCTCACGCGTCCACGTGCCGGGAAGAAAGCCGCGCCAGGGGTCCTGGGCGGTGAGCTCCGTGTCGAGTGTATCGAACGGTTCGCGCGCATAGACGTTCATGGCTTTCTCTCCAGTTCTATCACCAGCTCGATGGCCGGAAAGTTATGCGTTCGAGAACGTATAACATAAATTACTTACGTGGTCCTGCTGAATCACGGTGATTTGCAGGTGCCCTGCACCCTTCATGTAATATATGAGTTCAAAGGTTAAGTAAGTAATCCTGCTCTATTGCCGAGCTTCTTGGCGGGGCGTGCGCGTGGGGGAGATCAGCCCACCCGGATATGCATGCAGCTTTTGGTTGCGGTTGCCTGCGTGCTTGGTGCTTCCTTCTCGTCAAGGCAAAAAGCGGAGAAGAAACTGAAACCTTTTAGAAAATCGCCAAATAGTGCGACTTTTAAAAACATGAAGGAAAACAGCCAATTTTACGGCTGTGGGAATGCGTCGCAACAGTATTTGGACGTCTCTCGATATTTTCAGTTGCCCGGGTCGTTGCAACTAAAAAGAGAGGGGCCTGTCGGGGCCCCTCGAGATCACGTTGAAGCTTTTGTCCAAGCCATGCAGGCCCGCGCAGCAGCGTTGCATCCTATGCAGCGCCAGCCAGCCGAACAATTCCAAACGGTTATCCATTCCTGGAAGATCTGCCCTGCATTTGGTGCTGTTCTTTGGTGGAGAGCGGCGTCAACCCGCCCAGAGCCTTGCGATAGACCAGCCAGTAGAGGCCGCCGACGAATCCGGCGCCGCCAACGATATTGCCAAGCGTGGCGGGTATGAGGTTGTGAATGATCGCACCAAAGGTCAGCACCGACACGTCGACGCCCTCGGGGGCGTGGCCGGTCTGAACCAACACCCAGGCGTAGGGCAGAATGAACATGTTGGCGACGCAGTGCTCGAAACCGGCGGCGATGAAGGCGGTAACCGGCAGTACCATGCCGAACAGCTTGTCGGTCACCGAGCGACCGGCATAGCTGAGCCAGACGGCGAGACAGACCAGGATATTGCAGAGCACGCCCTTGAAAAAGATGGTCACGGCATCGGGTGCCACCTTGCCGGCGGCGAGCTTGATCATGCCGTTGCCGAAGGCGTCGTTGTTGAGCGCCGCCGTGTGAGCCATATAGACGAGGAAGACGAGGCCGAGCGCGCCCAGAAGGTTGCCGAACCAGATGATTGCCCAGTTGCGGAGCACTTCGCCGGTGCCGAGCTGACGGTTGGCCCAGGCCATGACGATCAGGCAGTTGCCGGTAAACAGCTCCGCGCCGCCAATCATCACCAGCGCCAGACCGAGGGTGAAGACGAGACCACCAAGCAGGCGCTGAGCTGCAAAGCCGAGCGTTGGGTCGGCCAGCACAATGCCGAAGAACAGCGCGCCGAGGCCGATCGATCCGCCGGCAACGACCGCCAACGACAAGCTGGCGAGCATCGGCATGCGCGCCTTCTTGACGCCTAGCTTTTCGACCTTCTCCTGGATCTCGGCCGGTGCGTAGGCATCGAGGCCAAGGATTGTGTTGGCCTGTCCGGGCACATTGTCCGCCATTTGGGGTATCTCCGGTTCAACTTATTCCGCGCCAGCGATACCGCTCGGCGCATAAATGTAAAGAGGAGAGAATTACGCAGGTTTCGGTCTGGCAATGGCCTCAGCCTTGCCGATCCGCGGCCTGCCGCCGCGCTTCAGCCGGCGAAATCGCGCGCCGACGCGCCTGCTACAACAAGTTTAGCGCTCCCCTTAGCGAGGAACGCGGACAACACATGGCAAATAACGCGTCGTTGGCGGCGGCGTCAGCGGCTCAGAAAGCCGCCTCGCCGACGGTGACGATGCGCAACACGTTTGTTGAACCTGGCACGCCTTCGCCGGCGGTCACCACCAGCGTATCGCCGAACTTGGCAATGCCGAGGTCACTGGCCAGTGCAACACCCGTGTTCACTTTGTCCTGGAAACGACGGAACGGCGGGCTCGGGATGACCAGCACGCCATAGGCGAGCATCAGCTTACGAGTCTTGATGAGGTCTGGCGTCACGCAGAGCACTGGCACGCCCGGCCGCTCGCGGGTAACGCGCAATGTCGTCGAGCCGGTGGCAGTGTAGGTGATGATAGCCTTGGCACCGAGGGCGCTGGCGATCTGATTGGCAGCGTGGGTGATGGCGTCCGAAGAAGTTTCGGCGCCGAAGGGCAGGCGCTGCGCTTCGATGATTTGGCGGTACAAAGGGTCATGTTCGACGCGTTGGGCAATGCTGTCCATGATCGCCACGGCGGCCACGGGGTAAGCACCAGCGGCCGTTTCAGCTGACAACATGACCGCGTCGGCACCGTCGAATACCGCGGTGGCGACGTCGGAAGCCTCGGCCCGGGTGGGCGCCGGGCTGGTCACCATCGATTCCAGCATCTGCGTGGCGACGATGACCGGCTTGCCGGCCTGGCGCGCCTCGCGGACGATGCGCTTCTGCAGCGTCGGCACGTCCTCCGGGCGCATCTCGACACCGAGATCGCCGCGCGCCACCATGACGCCGTCGGCGAGTTCGATAATGGCGCTCAGACTGTCGATGGCCTGCGGCTTTTCGATCTTGGCAAGCAGCGCCGCGCGGTCACCGATCAACGCACGGGCCTCGATGAGATCCTCCGGCCGCTGGACGAAAGAAAGCGCGATCCAGTCCACGCCGAGTTTCAGCGCAAAAGTAAGGTCTTTGCGATCCTTTGGCGTCAGTGCGGAGAGTGGCAGCACCACGTCCGGCACGTTGACGCCCTTGCGGTTGGAGAGGGCGCGACCGCTGACCACCGTGGTGATTGCGTGATCGTTGGCGCAGCTCACGACATGCAGGCGGACGCGGCCGTCGTCGAGCAGCACGTCGGTGTTGGGCTGGAGGGCGGCGAAGATCTCGGGATGCGGCAGGCCAACGCGAGTGGTGTCGCCGGGCTCGGCGGAGAGATCGAGTCGGAAGGTCTGGCCTTCGACAAGATCGATCGATCCGTCGGTGAAGGTTGAAATGCGCAGCTTCGGACCTTGCAGATCGGCCATGACGGCGATTGGGCGGCCGGTCTCGGCTTCCACCTGCCGCAGCATGTCGAAACGGGCGCGATGTTCGTCATGCGCGCCGTGGCTGAAATTGAGACGGAACACGTCGGCGCCGGCTGCGACCAATTCGCGGATCACTTCGATGGTGCCGGAGGCCGGCCCCAGGGTGGCGACCACCTTGGTTTGACGCCGGCGGATCTTGGGATTGGTGCCCGTTTGCGAGGATGCCGGCGCGCTCATGTCTGCTCCTTGACGTCTGTCGACCCTGGGATTGTCCGACCGGAAAATCTCTTCGGGTTTGGCCCTTAAGGGAAACCCCTCGCGAGCGTTGCCTTCGTATACACGCAAGGCCGCTGCAAGGGGAAGGGCCGCTTCCGTCGCAGTGTCGCAAGGCAGCCCCGCAAACAACTCGCAGCCGGAAAAAAGAACCCCGCCTTTGCGGGCGGGGTCCTCGAATTTTAACCTGGCGGTCTATCTCAGAGGGTCTTGCCGATGGCGACCGAGGTGTCGGCCATGCGGTTGGAGAAGCCCCACTCGTTGTCGTACCAGGAAAGGATACGCACGAGGGTGCCGTTCATGACCTTGGTCTGATCCATGTGGAAGATCGACGAGCGCGGGTCGTGGTTGAAGTCCGACGACACGTTCGGCTGATCGGTGAAGCCGAGCACGCCCTTGAGCGGGCCAGAGGTCGCGGCGGCCTTGATGGCCTCGTTGATCTCGGCGACCGAGGTGGCGCGCTTGGCGTTGAAGACCAGGTCGACGACCGACACGTTGGGGGTCGGCACGCGGATGGCAACGCCATCGAGCCTGCCCTTGAGCTCGGGCAGCACCAGGCCGACGGCCTTGGCGGCGCCGGTCGAGGTCGGGATCATCGACAGGGCAGCGGCGCGGCCGCGATAGAGATCCTTGTGCAGCGTGTCGAGCGTCGGCTGGTCGCCGGTGTAGCTGTGGATCGTCGTCATGAAGCCGGTATCGATACCGATGACGTCGTTCAGCACCTTGGCGACCGGGCTGAGGCAGTTGGTCGTGCACGAGGCGTTCGACAGGACGATGTGGTCCTTGGTGATCTTGTCGTGGTTGACGCCGTAGACGACCGTCAGGTCGGCGCCATCGGCCGGGGCCGAAACCAGCACGCGCTTGGCGCCGGCCGTCAGATGCATCGACGCCTTGTCCTTGGCGGTGAAGATGCCGGTGCACTCGAGGGCGACGTCAACACCCAGTTCCTTCCACGGCAGCGTGGTCGGGTCCTTGATGGCGGTGACCTTGATCTTGCCGGTGCCGACGTCGATCCAGTCGGCGCCCGTCGTCACTTCGTGCGGGAAACGGCCGTGAACGCTGTCGAAGCGGATCAGGTGGGCGTTGGTCTCGACCGGGCCGAGATCGTTGATGCCAACAACCTCGATGTCATTGCGGCCGGACTCGACGATCGCGCGCAGAACGTTACGACCGATACGACCAAAGCCGTTGATGGCGACCTTTACTACCATATTCATCTCCCAAACGATCTGTTTATCTTTCGCGGCATCGATGGATCCTTGCGGAGAGCCTTGAGATGCTCGTGAAAAGTTGTCCGAAATCCGGATAAGCTTGGTGTACGCCGGTGGGGGCGGGTTGTCACTTCAGAAGGATTGAAGGCTTCCGAAAGCAAAACGGAGGCGGGTTGCCCCGCCTCCGTTGGTCTATGTTTAACGCTTATTCCGCGGCTTTCTTACCTTTGGAAGGCTTCATCGCCGCGACAGGCTGAGCCGCCTCCTCCGTCTCGGCGTGTTCGGACGCCTCGTCATAGGCACGGCCGTAGTAGCTATCGAGCAGGATCTGCTTCAGCTCCGAGATCAGCGGGAAGCGCGGGTTGGCGCCGGTGCACTGGTCATCGAAGGCCTCGACGGCGATCTTGTCGACCTTGGCGAGGAAGTCGGTCTCCGACACGCCGGCCGCCTGGATGGAGGCGGGAATGTCGAGCTGCTTCTTCAGCTCTTCGACCCAGGCGATCAGGTTTTCGACACGCTGCTGCGTCCGCTCGCCGCCGAGACCAAGGTGCTGGGCGATCTCGCCATAACGAGCCCGAGCCTTCGGGCGGTCATACTGGGAAAAGGCCGTCTGCTTGGTCGGGTTGTTGTTGGCGTTGTAGCGGATCACGTTGGAGATCAGCAGGGCGTTGGCAAGGCCGTGCGGGATGTGGAAGGCCGCGCCGAGCTTGTGGGCCATGGAGTGGCAGACACCCAGGAAAGCGTTGGCGAAAGCGATGCCGGCGATGGTGGCGCCGTTGTGCACCTTCTCGCGGGCGATCGGATCGTTGGCACCTTCCTTGTAGGACGCCGGCAGATACTCCTTGAGCAGCTTCAGCGCCTGCAGAGCCTGGCCGTCGGAATACTCGTTGGCCAGGACCGAAGCGTAGGCCTCCAGAGCATGGGTGACGGCATCGATGCCACCGAAGGCGGTCAGCGACTTCGGCATGTTCATGACGAAGTTGGCGTCGATGATCGCCATGTTCGGGGTCAGCTCGTAGTCGGCGAGCGGGTACTTCATGCCGGTGGCGTCATCGGTGACGACGGCGAACGGCGTCACTTCCGAACCGGTGCCGGAGGTGGTCGGGATAGCGACCAGCTCGGCCTTAACACCCAGCTTGGGGAACTTGTAGATGCGCTTGCGGATGTCCATGAAGCGCAGCGCGAGGTCCTCGAAGTGGACTTCCGGATGCTCGTACATCACCCACATGATCTTGGCCGCGTCCATGGCCGAGCCGCCGCCGAAGGCGACGATCACGTCCGGCTTGAAGGATACGGCGCGCTCGGTGCCCTTGCGGACGGCCGTGAGCGTCGGATCGGCCTCGACGTCATGATAGGTCTCGACGTCCATGCCGTGCTTCTTCAGGAGCTCAATGACGCCATCGGCATAGCCGTTGATGAACAGGAAGCGGTCGGTAACCACCAGCGCGCGCTTCTTGCCCTCGAGGTCCTTGAACGCTTCGGCGATGGCGCCGCGGCGGAAGTAGATGGACTTGGGGAGCTTGTGCCAGAGCATGTTTTCGGCTCGCTTCGCGACGGTCTTGCGATTGATGAGGTGCTTCGGGCCGACGTTGTCGGAGATCGAATTACCACCCCAGCTGCCGCAACCCAGCGTCAGAGACGGTGCCAGGTTGAAGTTGTAAAGGTCGCCGATGCCGCCGAGGGCGGCCGGTGAGTTGATCAGGACGCGGGCCGTCTTCATCCTGTCGCCAAACCGGGAGACGCGCTCCTTGTGGCTGTCCTGGTCGGTATACAGCACCGAGGTGTGGCCGATACCACCGAGGACGACGAGGGCCGCGGCGGCGTCGACGGCGGACTCGAAGTCCGGACGCCGGTAGAGGGCCAGTGTCGGCGACAGCTTCTCGTGGGCGAACGGCTCGCTCTCGTCGACGCTTTCAACCTCACCGATCAGGATCTTGGTGTCGTTCGGCACGGTGATGCCGGCGGAAGCGGCGATCTTGATGGCAGACTGGCCGACGACATCGGGGGAGAGGTGGCCGCCGGGGAATACGACGTTGCGCACCGCGCCCAACTCGTTGCCGCTGAGGATGTAGCCGCCGTGGCTGTGGAAGCGCTCGCGCACCGCGTCATAGACGCTGTCGACGGCAATCACCGCCTGCTCGGAGGCGCAGATCATGCCATTGTCGAAGGTCTTGGACATCAGGATCGAGGCGACAGCACGCTTGATGTCGCCGTACTCGTCAATGACGACCGGGGCATTACCGGCGCCGACGCCGATGGCGGGCTTGCCGGAGGAGTAAGCCGCTTTCACCATGGCCGGGCCACCGGTGGCCAGGATCAGGTTGACGTCGGGGTGACGCATCAGGGCGTTGGACAGCTCGACCGACGGGGTGTCGATCCAGCCGATGATGTCGGCCGGGGCGCCGGCGGCGACGGCGGCGTCAAGCACCAGCTTTGCGGCGGCGCAGGTCGACTTCTTGGCGCGCGGATGCGGAGAGAAGACGATGCCGTTGCGGGTCTTCAGGCTGATCAGCGCCTTGAAGATGGCGGTCGACGTCGGGTTGGTGGTCGGCACAATGCCGCAGATCAAACCGATCGGCTCGGCAATGGTGATGGTGCCGCCTAGCTCATCCTCTTCGAGCACGCCGCAGGTCTTTTCGTCCTTGTACTTGTTGTAGATGTACTCGGAAGCGAAGTGGTTCTTGATGACCTTGTCTTCCACCACGCCCATGCCGGTTTCCTCGAACGCCTGCATGGCGAGCGGGATACGGGCGGAGGCGGCGGCGAAGGCTGCCTGACGGAAGATCAGGTCGACCTGCTCCTGGGAGAACGTCGCATAGATCTGCTGGGCGCGCTTAACGCGGGAAACCAGCGCGTCGAGATCTGCCGGGCTATTGATTGGCATGTTCTTCTCCTGTCTTCCAAGCATTCGTCCCGAAGGTTTTCTCTTCGTTCGACCGGCGCCACCATTTTCTGGCATTTGCCGGCCGGGCTGTCTGACCCCGAGGGCGAGGCGGGTTGTTGAGGACCTTTTCGATGGTCCGCTTTATTGTGTCCCGCTACATATGGGATCGTTTTCAGTTCAATGGTCAAGCGTTGAACCGATTAAGTTTTCAGTGCGTAGTGGTACTACAGACCGGCCAAAATTCTTCTGAAGAGCATTGATAGAAAAGGTGAAATCCGCAGGATACGCAGAGTTTGGCCACAGTCTTCCCAAGGGGTACTAAACCATTCAGGAGACATATCAGAAAAAGTACTGATTTCAAATTGGTGCGGCTAAGCGAGCCTCATGTAATCCTTTTCAATGGTTTCGAGGGCGGAGGAGGGCGCGCTCGGAAAGCATGGTTGAGGTCTTGGGACCTTCAAAAAATGGCTGTTAGTATCAAGGACGTGGCCCAGCGGGCCGGTGTGTCGGTGGCTACCGTGTCACGCGTGTTCAGCAACGGTCCGGTCAGCCCGGAGCTGCGCGAGCGGGTGGAAAAAGCTATCGCCGTCACCGGCTACCGACCCAACCTTTCGGCCCGTCGGCTGCGCTCGCAGCACTCCCAGACCATCGGTCTCATGGTGGCCGACATTCGCAGCCCGTTCTTCACCTCGCTGAGCCGGGTGGTCGAGGACGAGGCCTATCGCAACGGCATGCGCGTCATCCTCTGCAATACCGACGAGAGCGCCGAGCGCGAGGCGATGTATCTGCGCCTGATGGAGGAGGAGCGGGTCACCGGCCTAATCTGGGCGCCGACTCGCGGTAGCCTCGAACGATTGGCCGACGATGATCTGCCGTTTCCGGCGGTACTGGTGGATCGTGGCGGGCCGGTCGGGCGCCATGACAGCGTCGTGCTCGATAATTATCAGGCGACGGTGACCCTGGTCCATCACCTCCATACCATCGGCCGCAGCCATATCGTCGGCCTGTTCGGCAACACCTCGTCGACGGCGGTTGACCGCCATCTCGGCTATCTCTCAGCCACGGCATCGCTTGGCCTGTCGTCGGAAGCCTTTTTCGTCGCCCCCAATGCCGAAGCGGCTGAGCGCGAGATCCTCAAGGTGTTTTCTCGCCCCGACCGTCCGGATGGCGTCATCGCCTCGAGCAACGCCATGCTGCTCGGCGTCGTCAAGGCCATGCGGCGACTGGAGCTGAAGACCCCCGACGACGTGGCCATCGCAGGCTTCGACAACGAGACCTGGTCGGAGTTGGTTGGACCGGGCCTTACCGTCATCGAACAGCCGGTCGGCGACATCGGCCGCATGGCGATGACGCTGCTGTTCGATCGCATGAAGACGCCCAAGGCTCCGGCCCGCAAGGTCACGCTGTCCGGCAAGCTGATCGTGCGCGGCTCGACGGCGCCGGTGACTGGCCTCGTCGACGAGCCGGTGGATTAATCTTCATCGATCGGATGAAAATGCACATGGTCGTGCCGGTGCTGATGCCGATGTGCCACCGCCGGCTTCAGCTGTCCGCCTTCAAGCAGCACCGCCCGTGTCGACAGGCTCGCGAGGAAATGCGCGTCATGCGACACCAGGATCATCGCCACAGGTAGTTCGGTGAGAATGGCGGTGAGACGGGCGAGGTGTGCTTCGTCGAGCGCGTTGGTCGGCTCGTCGAGCAGCAGGACATCCGGATCCATGGCCAGCACGCCGGCCAGCGCTACCAACCGCTTTTCGCCGCCGGAAAGATGATGGGTGACACGCTGTTCAAGCGACAGCAGGTCGAGATCGGCGAGCACCTTGCGCGCCCGTTCGATCGCCTGGGCCGGCGTGAAGCCGAGGTTGAGCGGGCCGAAGGCGACGTCCTCGATTACTGTAGGCGCGAACAACTGGTCGTCGGAATCCTGAAACAGGAAGCCGACCCGTTGGCGTAGGTCGCGGAAGTCATGCTCATCGCGCCGAGGGCGGCCGAAGGCGACGATTTCGCCGGCGTCAAGCGCTTCCAGCCCGACCAAGGCGCGCAGCAAGGTGGTTTTTCCTGCTCCGTTGGCGCCTGCCAGCGCCAGCCGCTCACCGCTTTCGAGCCGAAGGTCGATCCGGTCGAGCACCAGCCGGCCACCACGCCGGACGCTGAGACCGGAAAGATCCAGGAGTGCGGTCATCAAAGGCGATCCATCACGAGGAGAGTGCAGGCAAGGAGCACGGTCAGCCCGGCGGCGCCAATGTCGACAGTGCCGAACCGCTCCAGGGTAACAAGCGGAAACCGCCCCGCGAAGCCCCGGCAGCGCATCGCTTCGTTCACCCGTTCGGCGCGCTCGACGGCGCGCACCAGCAGTTGGCCGATAAAGTGGCCGTAGGTTTTAAGGGTATGAAGGTTGGTGCCCGGCACAAAGCCGCGCAGCCGCATGGCGTCATTGAGGCGCCGCGCTTCCGCGCGCAGCAGTTCGATATAGCGGATGGAGAACAGAAAGACCTGGACGAGGCGCGGCGGCAGACCAAACCGGCCGAGCGCGTGACCGAGGCGGATCGGTGTCAGGCCGGCGATGAGTGGCAATACGACGAGCGCCGCCGCCGTAATGCGGAGAGCCAGTGTTACCGCCCGCTCAAGACCGGGCAGGGACAGGCTGATTGGCCCTATCGCCACAAAAGGCGGAAGCCGTGTCGTCAGCGGCAGTGCGACGAACAGGATCAGCAGGAAGCCCTCGACATGCAACAGGCGGCGGACCATCTGCCGTGGGGATAGGCCGGCGAGCGTCGTGAGCAGGATGCCGAGAAGGATCGCCATACCGAGCAATGTCCAGGCCCTGAGGCTGACAAGCACCAGCACGAGCGTTACAGCGGCGGCGATGCGCGTGCGCGTGTCGAGCTTGTCGAGAGGCGATACGCGGGCACCGGCGTCGGCCGTGTCAGTCGCCATGTCCGCTCCGTCGCGAGCGGAACCAGGCCCAGAGGCCGGCAAGACCAACGATCCAGCCAAGGCCACCGAGGAGGTCGTTGAAACGCACACGGCCTTCGGCGGCATCATAAGCTTCGAGCAGCGGCTTGATCTGACGCGCCACCGCTGCGTCGACCGCTTGAGCAATGCGGGCATCGAGGTCGGTCGGAACGGCCGCCGCCGATGATGTCGCCGTAACGGCCGCCGCGGCGGCTGGTATTCCGTCGGTCGAAATATCCAGTTCGGCAAAATGACCATCTCCCGCGGCCAGCTTCAGGTGGAAGCGGCCGGGCGATGGCGGCGTAAAGCTGAAGCCACCATCCTCGCCGGTCTTGAGACGGCTCACCTCTTTGCCATCCGGCGTCGCAACGACCAGGTCGGCGCCCTGCGGACGGCCACCGCCGATATAGAATCCGTAGCCGGAAATGGTTGCTCCGGTGACTTGCGCGAAAAGCTTGAGACGGTGTGCCTCGGCCGGCAAGGCGAGGAAGAGCAGGGCGGCGATGGCAGGGGCGAGGCGGCGGATCACGAGGAGGATCCGATGAAAGCGGACGCCCCGATCATCTCGGGTTTGACCTTGAGAAGATAGAGCGTCACGAAGGCGGTCACCACGGCCTCTATGGCCGCGAGCGGCAGATAAGCGGCTGCCATCAAGCCGACAGCGGGCGAGAAGGCTGGCTCCGACAACGCAATCTCCACACCGACCAGTCCGGCGGTGACGATCACCGAGAGCGCCGCCACGGCGCCGGCGAGCGCCGCCGACCGGGCAGGATGGTGAGCCCGGATGAATGGTCGAATAGTGGCGGCCAGAGCCACACCCGGCAGCGCCATGTTGACCAGGTCGACACCCAGCGTCGTCAGTCCACCGAAGCCGAACAAAAGGGCCTGCAGCAGCAGGCCGACGAAGATTGCCGGAAACGCCTTCCAGCCGAGCATGAGACCGATGAGGCCGCCGAGCAGCAGGTGGACGGAAGTCGGCCCGAGCGGGAAGGCCAGTGACGAAGCGATAAAGAACACGGCGGCAAGCAGCGCCGTGCGCGGAATATCACGGTCGCCTAACTGGCGGACGCCGAGCGCAAGGCCTGCCGCGCCAGCCAGAGTGCCGGCGACGAGCACCGGCAACGATAGGACGCCGTCGGGAATGTGTGCCACGTCAGGCCTCCAGTCCGGTCGTCACTTCGCTTCACCCATATCGGTCGCCTTCACCCACATCAGCGCGCCGAGTTCGGTGGCGGCTGGCTTGCCATCCGGCGACTGGGCCTCTGGGCCGTCGATCAGCGCGGCAAAGCCCCACCATCCCGCCCTCGGCATGGCATAGGCGAAGACGCCTCTATCGTCGGCCTTGATCACCTGGGTGATGAAGGCTTCGTTGGGCGGTGTCACCGATCCATCGTTCACCCACTCCACCTCGACCTCGGCGCCGGGCACCGGCTGTCCGTCCTTGAGCACGACCCCGCGGAATAGGTTACCGGTCCACAGGCCGGTCGGTCGAACCAGCGGCGCAATCTCGACGGGCAGGCCGACGAGCCGATCCCAGCCTTCGCCGGAGGCGTAACCGTCCACGACCACCTTGGCATAGTGGATGATGTACTTGTTCTCCGCCGGCTCCCAATAGGGTTTGGGCTCGACGAAGAGCACCTCGGCACCCGGTTCGCCGACATCGCGCTCGAAGCGCCAAGCCTGCTTGCTGTCGACCGGAGCCTCGATCAGCGTGCTCGAAATGTCCTCGACGCCTTTTGCCGTGACCACACCAACCCGCACGGGCTTGACCATATCCATGGTCGGTCCGCGCTCCATCGGGTGGGTGAAGACCAGGCTGACAGTGACTTTGCCGCCCTCGGGCAGCACGTCCGCCGACGGCAGGATTTCCTGGAAGTGGGCGAAGGCGGGCGAGGTGAGGGCGATGAAGGCGGCGGTGGCAAGGAGCGTACGCATCGGCTTTTCCGGTTTGCATTAGTATGAGAAAAATACAAAATCATCATACCGACGCAATACGGTAAAAGACTAATGTGGCCCAGCCGTCAGCACGTCCAGATCGGTAGGGCGGACATAGCTTTCCCCTAGACAATGATAAATATTTATACGTACATTTCGTAGCCAATATAAAATGGGGGCAGATATGAGAGCACTGATTGTTTTGTTAGCCGGCCTTGCTTTTGTCTCGAATGCCATCGCCGCGCCAAAATTTGTTAGCAGCGAAGAGTTCAGCGTCGCCGTGGTCGACAAGACCATTGGCAGCAAGACCAAGAAAGGTGTGCCGTTCACCGCTATCGTCAAGAAGGGCGGAACGGGTGTCTTCACAGCCAAAGGCAAAGATCCGCAAACCTTTACCTGGGATTTCAAGGGTGACACCTTCTGCTGGCATTTCCCGAGCTTCACCGAGTGCAACAAGGTGGAGATCGTCAGTAAAAAGGCGGCGAATTTCTACGATTCGGCAAGCGGCAAGCTTAACAATGCGTATGTCGTGAAATGAATTTCGGCGACGCGGTTTTCCGCGTCGCTTTTTCAGTCCTGCGCGATATGGCTATGGCCATGCGGATCGGATCGTTCGCTTTTCCCTTCGACCGGCACCATGACTAGGCGACCATATCGGACACCGCGCTCGGCCATGAGATGTTCGGCGAAATGACTGATCTCGCCGGCTTTCCCTTGCAGCAGCGCCACTTCGAGGCAATTGGCTTCGTCGAGATGGACATGCGTCGTGGCAAGCGAAAGATCGTGGTGGTGGTGATGTACCGCCGCGAGGCGACGCGCCAGTTCGCGCTTCTCATGGTCGAAGGTGTAGACGACGGCGGCCACGCAGTCCCGCTCGGGATCGGCGGTGGTGGCCAGTTCCCCAAGGCCGGCGCGGGCAAGATCGCGGATCGCCTCTGAGCGGTTTTGATAGCCGCGCCGGGCAATGAAGGCGTCGATCTCCTCGACGAGGTCGTCATCCAGTGTGATTGTCACCCGCTGCAAGGCGCTCTCCCTGATTTCCAGCCGGCGGAAGCCCGTCGGCGGCAGGGAGGTTAGCAGGCTCGGGTCGGCGAAGGATAGTCGTCGCTATACTCTTGCGAGTTCGCTCGCAAAGGACGAGTAGCTGGCTGAAGACAGTGGCAGGTAGGTCTTGTTCATACGACCGCAGACCGTCTTCAGTTTCTCGACTGCGGTGTGGCTGACGCAATCCACCGGGAACATCACCACGTCGGCGCGCACGAGGACGCCATCCAGCGTTTCGGCCGATTGCTCGGCGCCGCCATCATGGTGGATCAGCGAACCACGGCAACGCTCGACAAGGTCGCGCATGCGCGACACCGTGCGAGGCCGTCCGCCGATGTAGGCGATGCAACGCCCCTCGAGGTTGAACGGGCAATCATCGGCACAGGCGCGGGCGGGGTAGGGCGAGGCTTCCGCCAGTTGGTCGGTGAGGTTGCCTATCCGTGTTTCGGCGACGGCGACCTGGCTGGTCAACGCATCGATTTCGGCCGCGAGATGATCGTTGCGGCGTAGGGCTAGGTCGAGCCGGCGGGCGAGTTCGTCGGCGCGATGATCGAGACGAGCCAGCTCTTCGCCGCCTTCCAGCTCGGCGACGCGGGCGCGCAGGGTTGCCGTCTCTCTAACGAAAGGCTCGATGCTAGACACCAGGCGGCTCAGGCGCTCGATCTCTCGGTCGCGGGCCGCAAGTGTTTCCAGGTGGCCGGCATTGGCCTCTTCCAGCCGCCGAGCCAGAGCGGCGCATTGCTGTTCGGCGAGAGAACGGGCACGCGCATCGCCTCTGTGGGAGGCCCCGCAGAGATGCGACATCATATGTACCTCGCCGAAGACGCGCACTTCCAGCGCGCCACCGAGATGCACGTGGCTCATCACTGCCCAAAAGGCACCGGCGATCTGGCCTTCAGCCACTTCTCGATCCCAGAAGGCCGAAAGCTCTTCCTCCGAATGGCAACGTGATGCCTTGCGCACCGCGCCGGCATGATTGGTCTCGAGTAGCTTCTGGACGGCGCTGGAGGCCCGGTTGCGGTTCGATAGGACGTGCACGAACGCGCCATGCAGTTCATAGTCGGTCATCTGGTCGATGCCGTGGAAAAGCCCCAACCGTTTCGCCATTTTGCGCAATTCGGCCAAGACCAGACAGGTTCCGAGGGTTACGCAGTGGCAACTCTTCGGTAGGTCCCAGATCTTCGGTCGTTCGTGACGGGCGGGGCGCAGCTGTGGCCGGTCGGCTGCGAAAGAGGAAAGGGAGGTGGCCGCGTCGGCCGTCCCGGGTATCGAGAAAACGGGTTTGCCGAGCATGTCAGTTCCCTTTGGGCAAGAGAGCGCAAAGGGCGCGATCGACGGCGTCCGCGCTCACTTCCAGCTCGAACGGGCAGCCCCGCCCGGCACAGAGATCGAAGTGGGCGCAACGAAAGATGCCGGCGCGTATCTCCACCAGTTCGGCACACATCCGCGCCTGCACCTCGCCGCGATCCGGCGGATTGAGGGCTTCCAGCACGGAACGCCGCACCTCTACCTCGCGGTCGACCGGCATCTCCTGTGCGATTCCCACCGGCGCGTGGATGAAGCGATAAAGGCGCGACACGCCGACGAGGCTCGCCGCGTAGCCCTCGGGCGCGCGCGGCCGGGGTACGAGCGCGCAACGTTCGACGAGCCGGCGGCAGGCGAGAGCGTCGGATCGGCTCGCGTTGAATGTTTCGCCGGCTTTCCGCCGTTTCTCCGCGCCGATGAAGCGCACGAGGATCAGCAGATCCTCTACGTCCTGGGTAGACCAGCTTTCGTGCGTCAAGTGGGGAGCGTTCATGATGGCTTCCAGCGATAGGATTCGCCTATAGGGATCATAACTTGAGTTATTGAGTCAAGTATGAGGGAAAGTGACTACGAAATATCGGTTTACCCTTGCCCTACCTGCGGCGAACCGCCAATCTGCGATGATCCGCGCATCCATCCGGAGTTGCGATTGTCCAGCCCTCAATCTTCTGCTGTGTTCGAAGCCCGTCTCCACCATTCAGGCGGCAATGGCGCGCCTCTTCTGCTCCTGCACGGCTTCGGAGCCGACCGCCGCACCTTTACGGCCAATCAGCCGGCCTTGTCGGCAGTGGCCGATGTCTGGTCGCTCGATCTGCCGGGGCACGGAGCTTCGCCCTGGGTGGACGGGGCGAAACCGTCGGCGGCGACCTTTGCCGATGCCATCCTGCGGGCACTCGATGCGGCGGAGGTTGGCCGCGTCGATATCGTCGGTCATTCACTCGGTGGCGCGGTTTCCGGCGTCTTCGCAGCTCGATACCCGGATCGCGTCCGGTCGCTGACGGCGCTTGCCGCTTCGGGGCTTGGCCGGCCGGTGCCGCGCGTTTTCGTCGAGACGCTGCCAACTTTGACCGACGTCGAGGCCACCGAACATCTGCTCCAGCGCCTGTTCGTCAGGAAGAGCCTCGCCAACCGGCGCCTGGCGCTTTACATGCTCGACGAGCTGGAAAAACCCGGACGACGGGCGGCGTTGTCGCGAATCGCCTCGGAAATGACGGCGATCTCCGCCGAGGCGGACGCCGCTTTCCGCGCGGTTGCCGAGGCTGGCGTGCCGCGTCTCGTCGTCTGGGGGGCCGGAGACGCCGTCAATCCGCTTGATGAGGAACGTCTCGACGCGGTGGGCGGCGAGCGTTGCGTCATTCCCGACGTCGGCCACCTGCCGCACGTCGAGGCGGCGCTTGCCGTCAATCGCCGCCTCGCCGCTTTTCTGGCCGAGCTTCCTGCCTGATCGTCTTGTCCTTTATCGCAAACAAGGCCTTCCAAATGTCCCGTACTACCCGCGCCACCCAATTCCTCGACAAGGCGCGTGTCGCCTACGAAACGGTGACCTACGATTACGATCCCGACGCCGACCGCATCGGCATGCAGGCGGCCGAGGCGATCGGCGCCGAGCCGTTCCGTGTCCTCAAGACGCTGATGGCTGAGGTGGACGGCAAGCCGGTCTGCGTTGTCGTGCCCTCCGATCACGAAGTCAGCATGAAGAAGCTGGCGGCGGCCTTCGGCGGCAAATCGGCCAATATGATGAAACCGGCCGACGCCGAGCGTGTCACTGGCTACCACGTCGGCGGCATATCGCCCTTCGGCCAGAAGAAACGCGTGCCGACCGCCTTCGAACAAGCGGCGCTCGCCCATCAAACGGTTTACATGAACGGCGGCCAGCGCGGCCTGCAGGTGCATCTCAAACCGGCCGACGCGGTGAAGTCGCTCGACGCCAAGGCAGTATCGCTCGTGGCGGATTGACCACTAATCCGGGGACAAAACCAACCCGCCAGCGGATAACCGCTTGCCATTCTGTTGCACTTGGACGGGGGTGATTCTACCCATCGTGCCATGGGCAAGGAACTGATTCCATCCGACGGCATCGAGCCGATCAATCTGCGGGAGGCGCTCGAGGAGCGCTATCTCGCATATGCTTTGTCGACCATCATGCATCGGGCACTGCCCGACGTGCGCGATGGCCTGAAGCCGGTGCACCGGCGCATCCTCTACGCCATGCGCCTTTTACACCTCGACCCCGGCAACGCCTTCAAGAAGTGCGCCCGTGTCGTCGGCGACGTGATCGGTAAGTACCATCCGCACGGTGACGGCGCGGTCTATGAGGCGATGGTGCGCCTCGCCCAGGATTTCTCCCAGCGCTATCCGCTGGTCGATGGCCAGGGCAACTTCGGCAATATCGACGGCGACAGCGCCGCCGCCCAGCGTTACACCGAAGCGCGCATGACCGAGGTCGCCCGCCTGCTGCTGGATGGGCTTGACGAGGATGCCGTCGACTTTCGGGAGACCTACGACCAGGCCGACAAGGAACCGGTCGTGTTGCCCGGCGCCTTCCCCAACCTCCTCGCCAACGGCTCGGCCGGTATTGCCGTCGGCATGGCGACCAATATTCCCACCCACAACGTCGCCGAGATCTGCGACGCGGCCATCAAGCTGATCGACGCGCCGGAAACGCCGGTGGAGGGCTTGGTCAACCGTGACGAGGGGCCAATCCGCGGCCCGGATTTCCCAACCGGCGGTATTATCGTCGAGAGCTCGGAGTCCATTCTCGAAAGTTACCGCACTGGCCGGGGCGGCTTCCGCGTCCGCGCCCGCTGGCATCGCGAAGACCTTGATCGCGGCATGTGGCAGGCGGTGGTCACCGAGATCCCTTACCAGGTGCAGAAGGCCAAGCTGATCGAAAAGATCGCCGAGCTGATCACCGATCGCAAGGTGCCGCTTATCGAGGATGTGCGCGACGAGTCGACCACCGACGTCCGCGTCGTCATCATTCCGAAGTCGCGTAACGTCGACGACAAGCTGATGATGGAAGCGCTGTTCCGCATGTCGGAACTCGAGAGCCGCTTTCCGATGAACATGAACGTGCTGTCGCGCGGTCAGGTGCCCAACGTGCTCGGCGTGCGGCAGGTGCTCATCGAGTGGCTCGCTCATCGTCGCGAGGTCTTGATCCGCCGGTCGCAACACCGGCTCGACCAGATCAACGCCCGTATCGAGCTGCTCGAAGGCTTTATCATTGCCTACCTCAACCTCGACGAGGTGATCCGCATCATCCGCGAGGAGGACGAGCCCAAGGCTGAATTGATTCGCGCCTTCGCTCTCAACGGGACTCAGGCCGATGCCGTGCTCAACATGCGCCTCAGGAATTTGCGCAAGCTTGAGGAAATGGAGATCCGCAAGGAGCACGCCGAACTGTCCAAGGAAAAGGCCGAGATCGAGGACCTGCTCAGCTCGGATAAGAAGCAGTGGAAGACGGTGCGTTGGCAGATCGGCGAGGTGAAGAAGGCGTTCGGTGCCGACAGCAAGATCGGCAAACGCCGCACCACCTTCGGAGAAGGTCCGGCCCATGACGCCGGCGATGTCATGGAAGCGCTGATCGAGCGCGAGCCGATCACCGTCGTCGTTTCCGAAAAGGGCTGGATTCGCACGCTGAAGGGCCACATCTCAGACGTTTCCGGTCTTCAATTCAAGGCCGGCGACGAGCTCAGGCTGTTCTTCAAGGCGGAAACCACCGACAAGCTGATCGTGTTCGCCGACAACGGCAAGGTATTCGCCCTCGGCGCCGACAAGCTGCCGGGCGGCCGTTCGGCCGGTGAACCAATCCGGTTGATGGTCGACATGGACGACGATGCCGATGTGGTTGACGTGTTCGTCCACAAGCCTGATCGCAAGCTCCTCGTGGTGTCGTCCGATGGCTATGGCTTCGTTACCGTCGAGGCCGACCTTGTCGCCACGACGCGCAAGGGCAAGCAGCTGTTGAACGTTTCGCCTGGCCAGAAGGCGAAGCTGATGGTTCCGGCGGAAGGCGACCATGTCGCCATCATCGGCGAAAACCGCAAGTTCCTGATCTTCCCACTCTCCCAGGTGGCGGAGATGGGCCGTGGCAAGGGCGTGCGTCTCCAAAGGTTCAAGGATGGCGGCGTGTCAGACGTGAGGGTGTTTGCCGCCGATGGTGGTCTCATCTGGACCGACACGTCGGGTCGCGTGTTCCAAAGGTCGATGACCGATCTCGCCGACTGGATAGGTGATCGCGCCTCCGCCGGTCGGCTGCCGCCGCTGGGATTCCCAAAGTCGAACAGTTTCGGACCGAGGGGGCTCTGACGAGTCGTTGGGGGCTATAACGATTAAATACTACATTTGGTGTGTATGAAACCCGCCGGACACCTCCTTTGCTGCCTTTACGGACCTGCCGAACGAATGTACAAATCGCATGCTGCCGATTTCCTGAACAGGAGGTCGGGCGCTAGGGATTGACCAGGGGATTCATCGTCGAGCCGCCATCTCATCTTTAACAAGAGGTTAGGGATGGTGTTCTAAAGTGAGCAAATGTGCTTCGGTGCAACGCTTCGTTTTGGAAGGGCTCCGGAAGGCTTTCGGCCTGCTGGAGTCGCGGTGGTGATGAGTGCTCAAACGGCAAGGCGTATGGAATGACTGCTGGGCGAAACGGCACGCGCTCGACGACGAAAACGCTCCTGACGGTGATGTCCACATCACTGGCTTTGGCGATCGGCGTAGCGGGCTGCGGAACAACCGAACAGGCCCCTCTCAAGTTCGCCAAGGCAAAGATCGATCCTAAGTACGGCGTTGCGCCAAGCCCACGCGTCGTGGCGATGGGCGACCCCGTACCCAAGGGTGGCGGTCGTGCCATGGTCGGCAAGCCTTATCAGATTGCCGGAAAAACCTATTTTCCGCGGATCGACCCTGATTATAAGGTCGTCGGCCTTGCCAGCTGGTATGGCACCGATTTCCATGGTCGCCGCACCGCCAATGGCGAAGTGTTTGATAGCGCGTCGATCTCGGCCGCCCATCCTACCATGCCTCTGCCGTCCTATGCCCGGCTGACCAGCTTGGCGACCGGCCGGTCGGTTATCGTCCGCGTCAATGATCGCGGCCCGTTCCATTCCAACCGCGTCCTCGACATGTCGCAGCGCGCCGCGGACATGCTCGGCGTCAAGGCCGCGGGTGTGGCCAAGATTCGCGTCGAATATGTCGGTCCCGCTTCGACCGACGGCGATGATACCGCCTTCCTGCTTGCCTCTTATCGTGGCCCGTCGCTGGATCAGCAGCAGGCAGACAAGCCGAACGTGATGCTTGCCGCCGTCGAATCCTTGCCGGGCGTGAAGTCCGTGATGAATGTCTTCGGCAGTTCGGATGCGCCGAAGGCCGCGCCTGCGCGGATGGCTCCCGTCGCTCCGGCGGTGATGGCTGCCGCGACCATGCCGGCGGAAGTTGCCGGCATTCCAGCGCCGGCTATCGACGTTGTGCCGCTGCCGCGTCCTGCCGAGACCTTCGATTACGTCACGATCGCTTCGGCAGACCCAGCCGATTTCATGGCGCAGCCGCAGTTCGCGGTTCTTGCGCCGACCGCGGTGCCTTTGCCGCAGCCGCGTATGAGTTACGCCGACCCGAGTGCCAACACCTATCAGCCGACCGTCATGTTCGGCGATGTCATGTTACCGCCTCTGCCGCCGAATGCCTCTGGCTATGCGGCCGACCGCGTGTCGCAAGCCTATCAGGCCGTCGATGGTATCGAAGCCGGTACGGGCCTGTCGGAGCTGGTCAATAAGCTTGAAGGTATGGCTGGGTCGAAGCCGTCTGCCGTCCATGACACGTCTGGGCCGGTGGTGCAGCTAGGCGTGTTCGGCAACCCTGATAATGTCGCCAAGGTGAGCACAGCGCTCTCGGCCTACGGTACGCCTGTTGTTACCGACATCACCGTCGGCGGGCGCGATATGAAGCTGATGCGTCTCACGGCCCTGACCACGACGCCGGACCAGGTGATTGCCGCTGCCGAGGCTGCCGGCATCGACGGAGCCCGTCTCCTGCGCTGACCCGGTGTTCCGCGCGACGAGGGAGATCCGGCGTCTTTGGGCGCCGGAAGCGGGAGGTCCGGTTTCGTCGTCATGCGTGGGTTCGTTCTGCCGTTCCTTCTGTTTGTTGTCCTGATGTCCGGCCCGTCCGTCGCAGTTGAGAGCGCCGCGCCGCGGGTGATGCTGCATGACGAAAGCACCGGCTCACTGCTGA